>CAYLSO010000147.1:0-6672 GCA_964386525.1 uncultured bacterium | reverse complement strand
CGAGCGGCGCTACGAGTACCGGCTGCTCTCCGCGCCGGCGCCGCTCCTGCGGCGGTTCGCGTGGTACCCCGGGTTCCTGCCGGCGCCGGAGACGCTCGCGGCCGCGGTGCAGCCGCTGATCGGCGAGCACAGCTTCCGCGGCTTCGCCGGCGCCGATCCGGCGCGCCGCGGCGACCACGGACGCTGCTGCGTGCTGCGCGCCGCCTGGCGGCCGTGGGAGGGCGGCATGCTCTTCGAGATCGCGGCCAACCGCTTCCTCTACCACATGGTGCGCAACATCGTGGGCACGGCCGTCAAGATCTCCCGGGGCGGCCTGCCCCTGGAGCGCGCGGCCGAAGCCCTGGCAGCCGGCGACCGCCGCCTGGCGGGCCCGACCGCTCCCCCGCAGGGCGTCTGCCTGGCGGGCGTGACGTATCTGCCCGAGCACGAGGCGGCGAGCGGGCCGCGCGCCGACTGGCAGCTCGTGCGCAAAGGAGGCCTGGTGCCGTGAGACGCCGCTGCGCATTCCCCCTTTCTCTGCTGCTGCCGCTGGGCCTCGCCGGCGGTCTCGCCGGCGGCCCGCTGGCCGCCGCGCCGGCGGCGCCGCCGCGCGGCGCCGGCGTGGACGCGTCGCGCCAGAGCGCCATCGTCACCGCCGCCCAGCGCGCCAGCCCGGCGGTGGTCTCGGTCTCGGTCGTGCAGACGCGCGTCGTGCGGCAGAACCCGTTCTTCTCGTTCTTCCCCGACGAGTTCTTCGACCGCTTCTACCCGCAGCAGGAGTACCGCGAGCGCCTGCCGGGACTCGGTTCCGGGTTCGTCGCCGACCGCGACGGCATGGTGATCACCAACGAGCACGTCGTGCACGGCGCCGACGACATCAAGGTGACGCTGCCCGACGGGCGCGAGTTCGCGGCGCGGGTGGTGGCCTCAACGGCGGTCTACGACCTGGCGTTCCTCAAGATCGAGGGGCGCGACCTGCCCTCCGCCACGCTCGGCGACTCGGGCGACCTCCTGGTGGGCGAGTGGGCGGTCGCCATCGGCAACCCGTTCGGTTTCCTGCTCGACGACCCCAAGCCGTCGGTGACCGCGGGCGTGGTGAGCGCGACGCACCGCGACATCAAGTCGGAGGCGTCCGAGGGCGGCATCTACAAGGACATGATCCAGACGGATGCGGCCATCAACCCGGGCAACTCCGGGGGGCCGCTGGTCAACGCGCTCGGCGAAGTCATCGGCGTCAACACCTTCATCTTCACGCGCGGCGGCGGCTCCGTGGGCATCGGCTTCGCGGTGCCCATCAACACGGTGAAGCGTTTCCTCGGCGAGATCCGCAAGTACGGGCGCATCCGCCAGGTGTGGGCCGGCTTCCAGGTGCAGCCGCTGACCCCGTACATGGCCAGCCGGCTAGGCCTCGACGACGCGCGCGGCCTGGTCGTGAGCCGGGTCGAAGGGGAGGGGCCGGCGGCGGCGGCCGGGCTGCGCGTCGGCGACGTCATCCGCAAGGTGAATGGCGAGGCGGTGACCACGGCGGACGAGGCCCAGCGCGTGCTCTTCGGTGTCGAGGTCGGCGACACCGTGCGCCTCGAGATCGACCGGGGCAGCGAGCACCGCCGGGTCAGCCTGACCTTCTCGGAGTACCCGGAGAGCGGGCGATGATCGAGCGCTACTCACGGCCGCAGATGGCGGCGTTGTTCAGCGAGGAGGCGCGCCTGGCGGCCTGGCTGGAGGTGGAGCTCGCGGCCTGCGAGGCGTGCGAGTCGGCCGGCCGGGTGCCGGTGGGGGCCGCCGCGCGGGTGCGCGCCGCCGCCCGCGTGGACGCGGCCCGCGCCCTCGCCATCGAGGCCGAGGTCCACCACGACGTCATCGCCTTCTTATCCATGATCGCGGAATCGGCGGGCGACGACGCGCGCCATCTGCACCACGGCATGACCTCCTCGGACCTCGTGGACAGCGCGCTGGGGCTGACGGTGCGGCGGGCCGGCGCGCTCCTGGGCGCCGAGCTGGCCGCTCTGCGCGGCGCCGTCCTCGAGCTCGCCGCGACCCACAAGCGCACGCTCATGGCGGGGCGCACGCACGGCGTGCACGCCGAGCCGATCACCCTGGGGCTCAAGGCCCTCTCCTGGGCCACCGAGCTGGCGCGCGCCGAGCGCCGGCTGGCCGGGGCCGTGGCCGAGGCGGCGGTCGGCAAGCTCTCTGGCGCGGTGGGCACTTTCGCCCACCTGCCGCCCGCGGTGGAGGAGGAGTTCCTGCGCCGGCTGGGGCTGGGCGCCGAGCCGGTCGCCACGCAGGTCGTGGCGCGCGACCGCCTGGCGGCGGTGCTGGCGGCCCTGGCTCTGGCGGGAGCCGCGATCGAGCGCCTCGCCGTGCAGGTGCGGCTGCTGCAGCGCACCGAGGCGGCGGAGCTCTTCGAGCCCTTCGGCCGCGGCCAGAGGGGCTCCTCCGCGATGCCGCACAAGCGCAATCCGGTGCTCGCCGAGCGGCTCTGCGGCATGGCCCGCCTGCTGCGCGCGTATGCCGGCGCCGGTCTCGAGGACGTCGCACTGTGGGACGAGCGGGACATCGCCCACTCCTCGGTGGAGCGGGTGATCCTGCCCGACGCCTTCCTGGCCGCCGACTACGCCGTGGCCCTCTGCCGCCGGGTCATCGAGGGCCTGGAGGTGCGCGCCGAGCGCATGCGCGCCAACCTCGACGCCACCCGCGGCCTGGTCTTCTCGCAGCGCGTGCTGCTGGCGTTGGTGGACGCCCGCGTGCCGCGCGACGACGCCTACCGGCGCGTGCAGCGCCACGCCCTGGCCGCCGCCGCCGGCGGCGAGGATTTCCCGGCGCGCGCGCGGCGCGATCCCGAGATCGCCGGCGTGCTCGGCCCCGGTCTGGAGGGGTGCTTCACGCTGGAACCTTACCTGGCGCACCTCGACGAGCTCTTCGAGCGCGGCCTGGCGGCGGCCGGGGCGGTGCCGGAGGCGCGGGGGTGACGCACGCCCCCGGGCCGGCCCTCACCGAGGCCGACTTCGCCGACCCGGCCGCGCTCGCGGCGCGCCTGGCCCGCAGCGGCCTGCATCTCGACGAATTCGAGCTGCGCCTGGCGCGCGAGCGGCTGGGGCGCGTGCCGCGCTGGGCGGAGCTGGTCTGTCTCGACATCCTCTGGAGCGAGCATTGCTCGTACAAGTCGACGCGGCCGCTGCTCGAGCGCCTGCCGACGCAGGCGCCGCAGGTGCTGCTCGGGCCCGGCGAGGACGCCGGCATCGTCACCCTGGGCGAGCACGCAGGCCGGTTCTACGCCGCGGTCATCGCCCACGAGAGCCACAACCACCCGAGCCAGGTGGTGCCCTACGAGGGCGCGGCCACCGGCATCGGTGGCATCGTGCGTGACGTGGCGTGCATGGGCGCGCGCGTCGTGGGGGTGCTCGATCCGCTGCGCTTCGGCACCGGCGAGCGCAAGGGCGGCGCGCGCGCCCGGGAGATCGCCAGCGAGGTGGTGAGGGGCGTGGGCGACTACGGCAACGCCCTGGGAGTGCCGAACCTCGGCGGCGACGTCCACTTCGACCCGGGCTTCGACGGCAACTGCCTGGTCAACGTCGTGGCCGTCGGCGTGGTGGAGACCGACCGCATCGTGCGCTCGCGCGCCCCCGGCGCGGGCGACTGGGCGTTCGTTCTGGCCGGCAAGCCGACGGACGCGACCGGATTCGGCGGGGCCTCCTTCGCCAGCACCGTGCTCTCCGACGAGGAGTCCGAGCGCCGGGGCGCCGTGCAGGTGGCCGACCCGTTCCTGCTGCGCGTCCTCACGGTGGCCAACGAGGCATTGCTCGAGCGGGCCCGGGAAGCGCTCTGGCCGATCGGCGGCAAGGACCTCGGGGCGGGCGGCATCGCGTGCGCCACGGTGGAGCTGGCCGCCGCCGGCGGGCTGGGCGTCGACCTCTGGCTCGACCGCGCCCACCGCGTGGCCGAGGAGCTGCCGCCCTGGGTGCTGCTCTGCTCTGAAACGCAGGAGCGCTACTGCTGGATCGTGCCGTGGGACGCGCGCGAGGCGGCGTGCGCCGTCTTCAACGAGGCGTACGGGCTCGGCGATCTCTACCCCGGAGCCGGCGCCTCGGTGATCGGCCGCTCGCGCCCCGACGGGGTCTACCGCGTGAGCTGGGGGGACGAGGTGCTGGTGGAATGCCAGGCCACCTTGCTCACCGACGACATCCGGCGGCCGCGCGCGGCCGTGCGGCGCCCGCCGCGGGCGACGGCGCCGCCGGTCGCGGACGCCCAGGTTCCCGGCGTCCTCGAGGCGGCCCGGACCCTGCTCGGCCATCCGGCCCTGGCATCGCGTGCGTATCTCTACGAGCGCTACGACCCCGACGTGCAGGGCGCGACCGTGGTGCGGCGCGGCGACGGGGACGCGGGGGTGATCGCACCGGTGCCCGGGGCGCGCTGGGGTCTGGCCGTGGGGGTGGGGGGCAATCCCTGGTACGGGCTCGCCGATCCCTACCTCGGCGCCGCGCATGCCGTCTGCGAGGCGGCCCGCAACGTGGTGGCGGTGGGCGGGCTGCCGTGGTGCCTCACCGACTGTCTCAACTTCGGCAGCGCGCTCGACCCGGCGGTCATGGGCGACGTCGAGGCCGCCATCGACGGTTTGGCCGACGCGGCCCGGGCCATCGGCACCGAGGGGCACGAGGCGCCGCTGCCGTTCGTCAGTGGCAACGTCAGCCTCTACAACGAGGACGAGGACGGCCACGCCGTTCCCCCCTCGCCGATCGTCGCCTGTCTGGGCCGGGTGGACGACCTCAGCCGCGTGGTCACTCCGGGGCTCAAGCGGGCCCGGCACGTGCTCGTCTACGTCGGCCCGCCGCGCGGCGACCTCGCCGGCAGTCACTTCGCCCGCCTCCTGCTGGGTGCGGAACGGGGCGCCGGCGCGCCGCCGCTCGACCTGGTGCCGGAAGCGGCCCGCCTGCGCGCCGTGCGGAGATGGATCGCCGGCGGCCTGGTGCACGCCGCGCACGACGTCGGCGAGGGCGGACTCTTCGTGGCCCTGGCCGAGATGGCCTTCGCCGCCGGAGCGCCGCTGGGCGCCACGGTCGAGTGGCCCGCTTTCCTGCGCGCCGGTGCCGAGGAGGCGTTCGTGTGGTGGAGCGAAGAACCGGGCTTCCTGCTCGAGGCGCACCCGGGCAGCGTGCCCCAGATGCTGGCCGAGGGCGTGCCGGCCGGGGTCGGCGTGGTGCCGGTGGGGCAGGTCACGGCCGAGCCGTTCCTCGTGGCGCGGGTGCCGGGGCGGGAGCTGTGGCGCGCCGGTGTCGAGGAGCTGCGCGAGGTGTGGCGGCGCGGCCTGGCCGAGGCCTGGGCGCTCAGCGACGCGCCGATCGGAGCGCGGCGGTGACGGCGCGCGTGGCGGTGGTCCAGTTCCCGGGCGTGAACTGCGAGGCCGAGACGGCCCGCGCCCTGCGCTGCGCCGGGCTCGAGGCGGCGATCGTGCCGTGGACCGCCGGCCGGGCGACGCTGGCCGCGTTCGACGCCTACGTGCTGCCCGGCGGCTTCTCCTATCAGGACCGCGTGCGGGCCGGCGCCGTCGCGGGCCGGCACGAACTGCTCGACACGGTGCGTCGCCGGGCCGAGGCGGGCGTCCCCGTGCTGGGCATCTGCAACGGCGCGCAGGTCCTGGTCGAGGCCGGGCTGGTGCCCGGCGCCGCCGAGCCGGCGGCGGGAGCCGCCGCAGCCGCCGGGCCCGGCGTGGCCCTGGCGCCCAACCGCATGCCGGATCGCACCGGTTATCTCGCGCGCTGGGTCTGGTGCCAGATCGAGCCGACGCGCAGCCTCTTCACGCAGGCCTACGCGCCCGGTGAGATCGTGCCCCTGCCGATGGCGCACGCCGAAGGGCGCTTCACGACCGCCACCCCCGAGCAATGGGCGCGGCTCGAGGCCGGCGGGCAGGTGACGGTGCGCTATGCCCGGTCCGCGGCGGCACCCCCCCGGACCGCGCCCGGCGATCACTTCCCCTGGAACCCGAACGGCTCGCTCGGCGATGCGGCGGCCCTGGGCAATGCGCGCGGCAACGTGCTCGCGCTGATGCCGCACCCCGAGCGCGCCCAGGACCTGTTACAGGTGCCTCTGGACCTGCCCGGCGACTGGGGCGAGCGCCGCCGGCGCGTCCCGGCCGGCGGCCTGTCGCCGTGGAGCCGGGGACCGGGGGCGGGCATCTTCCTGTCGCTGGCCGCGGCGCTGGGGGCCTCCCCGCGGACGGGAACGGACGCGGACGGCGCTCAACGCGAGAGCGCGCCATGACCGTCTGCCGCCAGCTGCTCGTGCGCCACCGCGGGCTCGACCCGACGGCGTGGACCGCTCTGCACGCGCTGGCGCGCCTGGCGCGGGGCGGGCGGCCCGCCGCCCTGGCGCGCGCCGCCCTCTGGGAGTTCGCGTGGGAGGGCGGGCCCGAGCTCGACCGGCGGCTGGCCGACTGGGTGGCCGCGGCCAACTGGTTCGCCAACCCCAATCGCGACCGGGCCACCTGGCGCCGCTCGGCCAGCGACCCTACCGATCTGGAATCCGGCGCGGCCCTGGCCTGCGGCGGCGTGGGCAGCGCGATGCCGGGCGCCTATCTGCTCACCACCTGTCGCGGCGCGCGCGGCGCGCCGGAGCACCAAGCCGCCGCCACCCAGGCGCTCGGGCAGGCGGTGCGCGTGCGCCGCGGACAGGTGTGGTGGCTGGCCGCGGCCGAGGGCG
>CAYLSO010000146.1:0-28039 GCA_964386525.1 uncultured bacterium | reverse complement strand
TCGGGTCGAAGCGGGCTTTGTTGGGCTGGGGGTGTTTTTGATCGCGGCGGGCGCCGCGCCGGGGGTGCTGGCGGGGGGGGGGGTTTTAGCGGTGGTCCGGGGGGTCGGCGACGCCGCCCACGGCGGTGACGCGGCGGCAGGCCGACGCCAGGTCCTCCAGGGCGCGACGGTTGGCCTCGAGGAAATCTGACTTGAGGAGGAGGTCCTCGGGCGGGTAGCCGCAGAGCACCAACTCGGGGAACAGCACGATGTCGGCGCCCTGCGCCTCGGCGCGCGCCAGCGCGTCGCGCACGCGGGCGACGTTGGAGTCGAAGGCGCCCACGGTGGCGTTCACCTGGGCCAGCGCCATGCGGAGTGCGCGCATCTGGCTCTCCTCGTCTACCGGGTCGGCTCGCGGCCGGGCCGCGAGTCCCGCCGCCGCGGGCGCCGCGGGCACCCGGCCCGCCGCCCGCACTCGAGACCGCCGGCCATTATGCCACTTCCGCGGCCCGGGCGCCGCGCCCCGGCGCGGCCGGCGCCGGCGGGGCCGAGGGGCGGGGGTTAAAGGGAAACGCCCGGGGCGTGCCCGGGCGGTTCCGGCCGGCGGTCATTGAGCAGGCTCCGCACCTTCCGTGGTGGAGCGCCATCCGTGGCGGGGACACTGCGTCCGGGTCCCGTTGTGGCCTCCGGTCTCGGCGCGCCCGGCGAACGGGCGCGCTGCGTGGCGCGCAGAGAGCAACTCCGGTGCCAGACGCCGATCCCGCGCGTGGGCGCGAGGCCGAGGGCGGCGGCGCCCCGCCGGCGTTGCGCTCCGCCCGGCGCCCGGACGGCGGCAGGGCAAGACGCAACGGAGACCCGGCTCAGCCCCCCTGGGCGCGCAGCCACCGCCGGTAGTCCTGCAACGCCCGGCGATGCGATCGGAAAGCCAGGTCGGCGGGCGGGCGCCCCACGGGAAAGACACGCAGCTCCGAGGCGTCGTCGCCGGCGCGCGGCCGACCGCGGACCGCCCGCGCCAGATAGACCAGCAGCACCACCCGTACGCGCGGGTCGTCGCCGCCGCGGTAGGCGCCGAGCAGCGGCCCGACGCGCACCGCCAGCCCGGTCTCCTCGCGGGTCTCGCGGCGCGCCGTCTCCTCGGGCGCCTCACCGTACTCCATGAATCCCGCCGGCAGGCTCCAGCTCCCGGCGTACGGCTCGAACTTGCGGCGCACGAAGAGCAGGCCTTCCCGCCACGGGAGCACGACCCCCACCGCCGGCGAGGGATTCCGGTAGGCGACGTAGCCACAGCCCGGACAGGTAGGGCGGCGCACGCCGTGATCGTCGCGGCGCACCAGGCGCGTGGCGCAGTAAAGGCAGAAGCGCGGCAGTCTCGCGGGGCTCACGGCGGGCAGTCTAGAAGCCGTCTCCCGAACTGTCGAGGCCGGGTTGGAGGAAAAGGGGGAGGGCCGGGGAATCCGTTCCCGGCCCTGACCCGGCGCGGCCGCGTGGTGTCTTCAGGCGGAGCCTAGCGCGGGGCGCCCTTCTTCGGAGCCGTCGCGCGCATGGACTCCAGCTCGCGCTTGAGGTCGTCCATCTCGCGCCGCAGCTCCTCCATGTCCCGCTGCAGATCGTCGCGCGTCTGGGTGCCGAACCGGCGCACCATCATCCGGCGCTCGGGGCCGGGCGCGGCCCGCGGCGCGCCGCCCTCCTCCAGCTCGGCGGTGAACGTGTGGCGCTGCCCCTTGCGCAGCACCGTGACCCGCACCGCGCCGGCCTCCTTGTCCGCCAGCCCGCTGCGCAGCTCGGCGGCGTCGTCCACGCTCTTGCCGTCCAGCTCGATGATGACGTCGCCGGCCTTCATGCCGGCCTGAGCCGCGGGAGTGCCCTTGAGCACGCGGGTGACCAGCACGCCGCGCCCGTCCGGCCGCTCGAAGTACTCGCCCAGCTCCTCGTCCAGGTCCTGCAGCTCGACGCCGAGCCGCGGCCGCGAAGTGGCGATGATCTCGATGTGGCGCTGGATCTCGTCCATGTCCGGCATGGGGATGACGAGCGGCTCCTCGGAACCCTCCTCATGCCAGCGCAGCTCCATGTGCTTCGGCGCCTTCGGGACCTTCGGGGCCTCCGGCGCGTCCTCGCTGTACTCGCGCACGATCCGCCGCTCGATGACCGCGTCCTGGCGCTCGCCCAGCTCCACGCGCAGCGGCACCTCGCGCCCGCCGCGCCACACCGAGAGCGCGACGCGCTCCCCCGGACGGAGCCGGCGCACCGCACCCGACAGCTCCTCGGCGGAGTCCATCGTGTTGCCCTCGAGCCGGATCAGGATATCGCCGCGCTGCATCCCGCCGCGGGCGGCCGGGCTACCGTCCGCCACGTCGCTGATCAGCACGCCTCCCGGCCCGCGATAGCCGTACGAATCCCGCAGCCCCTGATCGAGATCCTGGAGCTGCACGCCCATGTACCCGCCGCGCGGCGCGTCCTGCGCGCGCGCCGCGCCGGCGGCCGCCAGACTGACGATCGCCGCGCCGGCGACCGTCACGCACCCCATAGTCAGCAGCCCGAGGAGGCGGGCCCCGGAACGTCTCCTATTCCACATGATCGTTTCCTCCCTCCGCAGATCGCCGAACTCCCGTCCGGTCGCACGCGGCCCCGTCGCGATCGCCACCGCCGGCGGGGCGCTTCGTCACCCACGATACCCCCGGCCCGCCGGAGCCGGCTCCCTTCCCGCGCAAAGCCCACAACATCTTGACGCGGCAGGGCGCGTTCCGGCGCCAGGGGTCCCTGCGGGACGCTTTCCGGCGCCGCCGGCGCCCCCCGCCCCGCGCCCGTCCATGCGCTGCGTCATTGACGGCCTCCCGCTCCCGACCTACCGTCGCCGGGTGAGCACGCCGCCCCACCCGTTGCGCAAGCACGCCGAGATCGAACTCGACATCGAGCGCCTGGCCCTCGGCGGCCAGGGCCTCGCCCACCACGCGGGCATGGTCGTCTTCGTGGACGGCGCGCTGCCCGGCGACCGCGTCCGCGCCCGGGTGACGCGACGGCGCGACCGCTTCGCCGAGGCCTTCACCGTCGAACGACTGGCGGCGGGCCCGGGGCGCGTCGAGCCGCCCTGCGCCCACTTCGCCGCCGGCGACTGCGGCGGCTGCCGCCTGCAGGACCTCGACTACCCGCTGCAGCTCGCCGCCAAGGAAGATCAGGTGCGCGAGACGCTGGCGCACGTCGGCGGCTTCGTCGATCCGCCGGTGCTGCCCATCGCCGGCTCCCCCGACGTCTTCCGCTACCGCAACAAGATGGAGTTCTCCTTCCATCCCGGCGCCGACGGCGAGCCGCTGCTCGGCCTGCACCGCCGCCGCCGCTACGACCAGGTCTTCCCGCTGACGGCGTGCTGGCTCTGCTCGCCGCTCGTCAACCAGGTGGTGGAGCTCACCCAGCGCTTCGCGCGCGAGCACGGCTGGGCCGCCTACCACCCGGCGCGCCACACCGGCCTGGTGCGCTTCCTCGTCGTGCGCCACCTGCCGCTCACCGAGCAGGCGATGGTGAACCTGGTGGCGGCGCGCGACGAGGTGCCGGCCGTCGCGGACTGGGCGCGCGCCGTCGCCGGCCTCGACCCGCGCGTGCGCGGCGTGGTGCAGAACCTCAACGCCTCGCGCGCCAACATCGCCATCGGCGAGCCCGGCCGCGAGCGGCGGCTGGCCGGCTCGCCGACCGTCGCGGAGCGCCTGCACGGGCTCACCTTCGAGATCTCCGCCAACGCCTTCCTGCAGACCAATTCGCGCCAGGCCGAAGTGCTCTACGCCGCCACCCTCGAGGAGGCGGCGCTCACCGGCCACGAGCGCGTGCTCGACCTCTATTGCGGCGCCGGTACCATCACGCTCCTGCTGGCCCGCCGCGCGCGCGAGGTCGTGGGCTGCGAGGCGGTCGAGGATGCCGTCCTCGCGGCGCGGGTCAACGCCGAGCGCAACGGCATCGCCAACGCCCGCTTCGTGCTCGGCGAGGCCCGCGCCCTGCTGCGCGAGTGGTCCGAGCCGTGGACGCCGGAGGTGGTCGTCGTCGACCCGCCGCGCGCCGGCCTGCACGCGCGCGTCGTGGCCCGGGTGGCCGGCATGCGCCCGGAGCGCATCGTCTACGTCTCGTGCAACCCGGCCACTCTGGCCCGGGACCTCCAGGGCTTCGCGGCCGAGGGCTACGCGCTCGAGCGCGTGCGGCCCTTTGACCTCTTCCCGCACACGCCACACGTCGAAGCCGTCGCCCGGCTCACCCTGCGTAGATAGCCGCCGGGACGAAAGGGTTGGAACCGGGGCTCAGAGCCCGGCGCGGCGGTAGGCGGCCAGCCCCCCCATGATGGTGACGACCTCGCGCCAGCCGCGCTGCGTCAGCAGCTGCGCGGCCGTCGTGCTGCGCACGCCGATGCGGTCGTAGACGGCGATCGGATGGCTCCGGTCCTGCGGCAGCTCCGCCAGCCGGCTCTCCAGCTCCTGGGCCGGGATGAGCGTGGCGCCGTCGAGGTGGCCGAGGTCGTCGTCCCACTCGCCGGCCTGGCGCACGTCGAGCACGAAGGCGTCGGTGCGGCTCAACAGGTAGTCGCGGAAGTCGGCGGGCGCGAGATCGCGCACGTAGGCGGGAGCCGCCGCCTCGCCGGGGGCGACGGCGACCGACTGATCCGCCGCCGGCGGAGCGCAGCCGGCGAGGGCCGCCGTCCCGAGGGCGGCGATCACGAAGATGTGAAGCTTGGATCTCATGGCCTCCTCCCGCGCGCCGTGGCGGCGCGCACCGGACCTCTCCGCCCGCACCGACCGGGCCGCGAGGCCCGCCGGACCGCCACCCGCGCTGTGTTATGCTAAGCGGCGATGAACGCGCACGCCAGCTACCGTCGCGCGGGCCGGTCGCCCCGCTTGCTGCTCCCCTTCGCGCTCCTGCTGGCCGCCCTCCCGCCGGTGCCGGCCGCCTGGTCGCAGGTCGCCACGACCCTGCCCGATGTCGGCGGCCTCGAGCGCCTGGCGCTGGCCCGCACGGGCACCTTCGAGGTCTGGCAGGACACCACGCGCCTGGGCACCGAGTTCTATCGCGTCTACTCGACCCCGAAGGGCGACAGCCTCCTGGCCATCTCCACGGTGCGCTACGAGCTGCGCGGCCAGGGCGGACTCACCGCCTACGAGAAATGGACCCTGGGTATCACCCGCGGTCTGGACGCGTTCCCGCTGCTCTTCCAGAGCCGGGAAGGCATCGGCGGACGCCAGCGCGTCCTGAACCTCACCTTCCCCGACGGGAACGCCATCATCTTCCGCGAGTCCGAGGGCTCCGGCCAGGCCAATGTGGTCGGAGTGCCGCCGGGCCGGCTGTACATCCTCGACCCGAACGTCTACGAGCACATCGAGACCCTGGTCTCCGACTTTTGCGAGCGCGGCCTCGCGACCCGGCTGCAGAACGTCATCATGACGCCGCGCGACACGGTGCTGCAGGTCCGCCTGACGCGCGGGCCGCAGGAGTCGATCGAGGGGCCCGGGCGCGGCAAGCGGAAGGCGACGCGCGTGGACGTCTCCGACGACCTGACGCTGATCAAGACCTGGCTCGACGAGCAGGGCCTCCTGCTCCGCCTCGAAGCCCCGGCGCAGAAGCTGCGCGTCGTGCGCCTGCCGCCCGGCAAGGCCGAGGCCGAGGCCGCCGCCGGCGCCGCCAAGGGCAGCGCGCCGGCAAAGGGAGCGGCGGCGCCCCGGCCTTAGTCTTTGCCGGCACGGCGCCGCCGATGCCCGTCTGCCTTCGCGGCTGTCTAGGCCTTGATGCCCGGCCCCGCGTTCCAGTTCTCGATCAGGTCCAGGAGCATGCGCACCCCGACCCCCACCGAGCCCTTCGGTGCGTACGGCTTGTCCTTGTCGTTCCACGCCGTGCCCGCGATGTCGAGGTGCACCCACGGGAAGCCTTCGATGAACGGCGCCAGGAACATCGCCCCCTGGATGGTGCCGGCCTCGCGGATGCCGGCGTTCTTGATGTCGGCCACGTCGCTCTTGAGCAGGTCGGCGTACTCGGGCCACATGGGCAGCTCCCAGATGCGCTCGCCGCTGCGCTCGCCGGATTCCCGGACGCGCGCCAGCAGTTTGGCGTCGCTGCCCAGGGCGCCGATGGCGTGCGAGCCCAGCGCGATGACCACCGCGCCGGTGAGCGTGGCCAGGTCCACGACGGCGTCCGGCTTGAAGCGGCGCGCGTGGACCAGCGCGTCGGCCAGGATCAGCCGGCCCTCGGCGTCGGTGTTGACCACCTCGATGGTCATGCCGTTGGCGGCGGTGAGGATGTCGCCCGGCTTGATGGCGTTGCCGCCCGGCATGTTCTCGGTGAGCGGCACCAGGCCGACCACGCGCACGGCCGGCGGCCGCAGGCGCCGCAGGGCGTGGAACACGCCCAGCACCGCCGCGCCACCCGACATGTCGTACTTCATCTTCTCCATGCCGTCGGCCGGCTTGAGCGAGATGCCGCCGGTGTCGAAGGTGATGCCCTTGCCCACCAGGCAGAGGTTGGCCTTGGGCTGGTCCGCCGACTGGTACTCCAGGACCAGGAAGCGCGGCTTCTGCGCCGAGCCCTTGGCCACGCCGAGGAGGGCGCCCATCTTGAGCTTCTTGATCTCGGGCTCGTCGAGCACCGTGACCTTCACGCCGGCGTCCTCGGAGTGCAGCGCCAGCGCCTCCTCGGCCACGGCGCTGGGCGTCATGTCGAGGCTGGGGGCGTTGCACAGGTCGCGCGCGAAGGCCACGCCCTCGGCGTGCGCGCGGCCGCGCTGGGCGCCGCGCTTGACCGCGGCCTGCTTGTCCTCGTCGGCCTCGACGATCGCGAAGCCCCGCACCGGGCGGTTCTTGTCCTTGTTGCGGGTGCGGTAGCGGTCGTACGAGTAGTTGGCGAGCAGCAGGCCCTCGACCAGAGCGTGCGCCGCCTCCTCGGGATCGAGGCCGCCCTTGCCGGCGCCGTGCAGGACGGTCGCCAGCTCCTTCACGCCCAGCTCGCGGGCCTTGCCGACGGCGCGGCCGGCGGCCTGGCGGACGCGCTCGGGGGTGAGCTCCTTCTCCGGCCCCAGCCCGACGAGGATGACACGCTTGGCGCGGGCGCGCCCGCGCGGGTAGAGGACGGCCACCTGGTCCTTCTTGCCGGTGAAGTCGCCCCGGTCGAGGAAGGCGGCGATCACGCCGCCGGCGGCGCGGTCCACGGCGCGCGCTGCGCCCGAGAGGCGGCGCGTGCCCTCGAAGATGCCCAGGACGAGGGCTTCGGTAGCCAGGCGTTCGACCGCCTCGCCTCGGATGGTGACGTTCATTGGAGTGGTGCCTCCGGGTAATAGAAACCAACCCGCCGATGCCCAGGGTGGGCGGGGCTCGCCGGGTCGCCGGTCGGTGAGGAACGGCACGAGCCGGAAAACGGCGTATCTGAAGCCTAAGAAACGCGCCGCGAGGAGCTTGTGTCAATGGATTTCACGATTCGGGCGCCCTCCTGGCGCCGTTTTGGCGCCGGCTTGATTCGCCGCCCCGCCCTTCCGTAGCATGCCGCCGTCGCCGGGACTTCGCGAGCGCGCCCGGATCCCCCGGGAGAGCGCGCTGTGGCTGCCGCTGGCGCCGCCCGCGCCCCGACACGCCGGAGAGAGCCATGCCCCGCCCCGCCCGCTGCCTGCCTCCCCGCCGCCTGCCTCCCCGCCGCCTGTCGCTCGCCCTGGTCGCCACGGCCTGCGCCCTGTCGGCCTGCACCCCGCCTGGCGTCCCGTCGGGCTCCGAGGAGACCGTCGCGCCCGCCGTACCGGCCGGCACGCCCGCGCCCGAGGTGGCGGTGAACCGTGACGGCGTGGCCCACGTGCGCGCCGCGAGCCTCGACGGCGTCTACTTCGGACTCGGCTGGGTGACGGCCCGCGACCGCGCCGGACAGCTCGAGCTGCTGCGCCTGACGGCCGAGGGCCGCTCGGCGGAGATGCTCGGCAACGACGGGTTGCGCAGCGACGGCTTCATCCGCTCGCTCGACATCATGGGACGGGCCCGCGCGCTGGCCGCCGGCCTGCGGAGCCGGCCCTTCGCGCGCCGCGCGCTCACCGCGTACGCCGCCGGGATCAACGCGCGCTTCGACTCGCTGCGCGCCGGCCTGGCGCCGCTGCCGCGCGACCTGCGGCTGGCCGGCGTGCGCCCGGGGCGCTGGACGCCGGCCCACTCGCTGGCCGTGGTCCTGCTCCAGGGCCTCAACCAGGACGCCTACTTCCCGCAGCTGCAATATGCGGCGCTGGCGGAGAAGATCGGGGATTCGCTGGCCGCCGCGGCGTGGGCGCGCGAACCGCTGGTCGCGTACTGGACGGTGGAGGATTCTCTGGTGCGCGAGCCGGAGATGTCCCCGGGTCCCGGCGCCGTCGCGGCGGCCGTGGCCCGCCCCGCGCCCGGCGCCGGCGCGGCCGCCGAGACCGGAGCCCGCCTCGCCGCCGAAGTCCCGCCCCACGGCCCGGGGGCCAGCAACGCGTGGGCGGTGGGTGGCGTGCGCACGCGCCGCGGCGCCGCGCTGCTCGCCAACGACACGCACCTGGGACTGGTCGCGCCGAGCGTCTGGTACGCGACCCACCTGACGGTGCCCGACTCGCTCGACGTCACCGGGTTGCAGGTGCCGGGACTGCCGTTCATCACTTCGGGCCGCAACCGCGATCTGGCGTGGGGCGTCACCGCGCTCGGCGCCATGTCCTTCGAGGTGTACAGCGAAAGCCTCGACACCTCCGGCCGGCGGGCCCGGTTCCGCGGACGGTGGGAACCGCTCCGCTCGCGCCCGCTCGGACTCTCCTACCGCCTCGGGCCGCTGCGCTTCCCGCTCTTCTGGATCCGCGCGCAGTACACGCGCCACGGCGTGGTGGAGGGCCTCGACCGCAAGCATCGCCGGGCGTACGCCATCCGCTGGGCGGCGCTGGAGCCGTGGCCGTCGCCACCGGCCGACTTCGGCTGGGAGCGGGCCCGCACGCTCGAGGAGTTCCGGCTGTGCTTGGCGGGGATCTACGCGCCGACTCTGAACTGGGTGGCGGCCGAGCGCAGCGGGCGCGTCCTCCACCAAACCGCGGGCTGGCTGCCGCGCCGCGCCTACACGCCGGGCCCGCGGCCCACGCCCGGGTTCGACGGAGACCACGAGTGGGGCGGGCGGGTGCCGCTCGACTCGATGCCGCACGTCCTGCGCGGCCCCGATGGCGTCATCGTGAACTGCAACAACGCCCCGAGCGGGCCGGGGACCTTCCCGAGCGTGGGCCAGTACACATCGGCGGATTGGCGAGCCCGGCGCGTGCGCGAGCTGCTCGGCGAGCGCCGCGGGCTGACCGCGGCCGACTGCGAGACGTTGCAGGGCGACGCGCTCTCGCCGCAGTGGGCGGTCTTCGGCCCGGTCATGCTGGCGCAGGCGCGCCGCGCCTCCGGGCTCCCGGAGCGCGAGCGGTCGATCCTCACCGCGCTGGCGGCGTGGACGGGCGAAGCCGTGCCGGGCAAGGTCGAGCCCACCGTCTTCCGCGCCTGGTGGAACGAGCTGAACCGGTCGCTGCGTTCACCCGGCCGCGAAGCGCTGCTGCTCGCCGTGCTCGGCGGCGACGAGCCGGCCGCCTGGCTGCAGGGACCGGAGGGCGCGCGGCGCAAGGGCGGCGCCAGGGCCGGCGGCGCGACCTCCACGGCCGACGCCGTCGCGGCGGCGCTGACCCGCGCGCTCGACGGGCTCGAGGCGAAGCTCGGCGCCGACCCGCGCGGTTGGGACTGGGCGCGCACCCATCGCGCCCGCTTCCCCCACGAGCTGGAAAAGCGGGACGCCACGCTCAGCCCGCGCTCGGTGGCGGTGCGCGGCGACCGCGCCGCGGTCTGCGTCGGCTCGGTGGCTCTGCCCCGCGACACGGTGGTCACGCACGGGCCGACTCTGCGCGTCATCTTCGACCTGGCGGATTCGAGCGGCTGGTTCGCGTTGCCGCCGGGCAACTCGGGCGACCCCGATTCGCCCCACTACGACGACCTGCTGGCGGCGTGGGCGGAGTTGCGCTACCGGCGGATGGATCTGGCGTGGCCGGCGCCCGAGGAGACCGAGCGCCACGGGCGGGTGGAGATCCCGCCGGCGCCGGCCGACTAGGCCTGCGGCTTCTTGAAGAACTCGGCGTTCATCTGGATCTGGTGCTGCTGGCTGGGCGGCACCTCGTCGGCGGGATAGATGGCGTTCACCGGGCACACCGGCTGGCAGGCGCCGCAGTCGATGCAGATGTCGGGGTCGATGAAGTACTGCTTCTCGCTCTCCGTGGACACGATGCAGTCGACCGGGCACTCCTGCACGCAGCTCTGATCCTTCACTTCGATGCACGCGTCGGTGATCACGTACGCCATTCCCAGCCTCCGAAAAAGTGATCCGGTTCCCCGGGAGTACCGCGGCCGTCCCTGAAGTTGGCGGCCGCTAGGCTACCATTCCCGGGCCGGCGGCGGGAGGGCCGGGGGCATGCGGGCCCGCGGCGGGGGCCCGCGGCGGGAGCCCCGGGCGGGCGGGCTAGCATGCAAGGCGCAAATGGACCCGACACCCTATCCGCCCGACGATCCGCGGGGCGCGGCCCGCGCCCGCTTCATCGCCCTGATCGGCGGCGCCGATGCCGACCCGCCGCTCGCCGAGACCGCTTTGGTGATCGCGCTCGAGGAGTATCCGGCGCTCCAAGTGCGTGTCTACCTGGCGCGCCTGCACGCCTTCTCCGCAGTCGTGGCCGACCGCATGCGCCAGGCCACCGCCGAGCGGCCGGAAGGATTCCTGACGGCCGCCGACCGCATCGCCATCCTCAACCGCTACGTCTTCGACGAGCTGGGCTTCCGCGGCGACCGCGAGGCCTGCTACGACCCGCGCAACTCGTTCTTGAACGACGTCATCGACCGGCGGCTGGGCATCCCGCTCACCCTCTCGGTCGTGTACATGGAGCTGGCCCGGGGGGCCGGGCTGCGGCTGGCCGGAGTGGCCTTCCCCGGCCACTTCCTGGTGAAGACGCAGGCCGTGCACCCGGCGCGCCTGCTCATCGACCTGAAGTTGGTGTACCTTCGCCAGGACGATCCCGAGCGGGCGTGGCACGCCGCCGAGCGACGGCGGCTGCTCGCCCCCGATGAGCCGTCCGAGTTGCTGGAGTGCGGGATCCTGTGCGGACGGCTCGGGCGCTACACCCAGGGCGCGGCGGCGCTGACGCGTTACCTGGAGACGGTTCCGGAGGGCCGGGAGCGGACGCAGGCGGAAACCGAACTGGCCCGCCAGCGCCACTGGCTCTCGCGGCTCAACTGAGGAGGGAACATGCGCGGTCTACTCGTCCGCTGGGTGCTGACGGCCTTCGCCCTGTGGCTCACGGCCACGGTCTTCCCCGGACTCATCACCATCCGCAACGCCGGGGCGGCGCTGATCGCCGCGCTGGTGCTCGGCCTGGTCAACGCCGTCGTGCGCCCGATCCTGGTGCTGCTCACCTTCCCCTTCACGCTCGTCACCCTGGGGCTCTTCCTCTTCGTGCTCAACGCCGCCATGTTCGGGCTCGCGGCGTGGATCGCCGGCCAGGGTTTCGAGGTGCACGGGTTCTGGGGAGCGGTGATCGGTTCGATCTGCGTGAGCGCCATCTCGCTGGTGCTCACCTGGCTGATCGGCGAGCGCGGCGGCGTGAAGAAGCTCGAGGAGAAGTACGGCCGGGAGTGAGAGCGGGCCGCGCCGGCGCGCGGCCCCCCCGCGTCCCGCGTCCTACTGCAACGGGAAGTAGCCAACCTGCGAGACGACCGCCTGCCCCGCCGGCGAGCGCACCCAGGTGATGAACTCCTTCGCCTTCCCGGCCGGCTGCGTGCGCGTGTAGAAGTACAGGTAGCGCGTGATCGGATAGCTGCCGTCCTTGACGCTGGCCGGCGTCGGCAGCACGCCCAGGGTCCGGGCATCCTTCTTCACCGCGACGTCGCGCACGCCCTTGGCGTAAGCGGCCCCGCCGTAGCCGATCCCGTTGGGGTCCTTGAGCACGGCGTTGGCCACCGCGGCGGTGCCGGGCAGCGTCTGGCAGCGCGCCGAGAAGTCGCGGCCGCCGAGCACGTTGTCCTTGAAGTAGACGTAGGTGCCCGAGCTGTTCTCGCGCCCGTAGAGCGTGATCGGCGCGTCGGCGCCCCCCACCTGCTTCCAGCTCGTGAGCTTGCCGGTGTAGATGTCGCGCAGCTGGGCCAGCGTCAGCTCCTGCACCGGGTTCTTCTCGTTGACGTAGACCGACAGGCCGTCCTTGGCCACCGGGATTTCGACGCCGCGCGTCTGGTAGCGGTCGCGCAGCTTGAGCTTCTCGTCTTCCTTCATCGGGCGCGAAGCCATGCAGATGTCGGTGGAGCCGTTGATCAGCGCGGCGATGCCGGTGCCGGAGCCGCCGCCGGTGACCTGGACGACCTCCCCGGGCTTGCCGCTCATGTACTGCTCGGCCCAGCGCTGCACCAGGATGACCATGGTGTCGGAGCCCTTGACGGTGACGCCGCGGCCGGCGGCGGCGGGCCCGGCGGCCAGCGCGCCCAGCGCCAGTGCGACCACAGCCGGCAGGGTGCGACGAAGCATGCGAGACGGCATTCCCTCTCCTCCTAGAACTTGTACTGGAACTGGACGGTCCACAGGTCGTCCTGGGGATCGACGTACTGGCCGGAGACGAGCTTCTCGGTGGTGATCCACTCGTAGGAGACCGTGACGCGCGTCTGGCCGTCGTAGAAGGCGTGCAGCGCCAGGTTGACGCGCTCGTACTGGTCGTGGTCGACGTCGACGTTGGGGTCCCAGAGGTCGTAGCGCGCCGCCGCCTGCAGCCGCTCCCCGAAGTTCTGCACGGCCATCAGGTACCAGCCGCGGAAATCGGTGGCGAGGTGCCCAGGGTCGGCGCCCGGCTTGAGCAGGGTCGCCGGATTGGCCGAAGTGGGCGCCTGCACGAGGGCCGAGATCGAGTCGGAGTTGGCGTTCTGGCCGGAGTAGAACTCGCCGCGCAGCGAGCCGCCGCCGGCGCGCGGCAGCTCCCAGTAGCCCTGGGTGTCGAAGCCGTAGCGGGTCTTGTCGTACTCGACGTCGGGGCCGGTGAGGGGCACCACGTCCTTGCCCAGGTAGATCGACCCGGCGGCGTCCACCACCCCGCCGACGAAGCGGGCGCGGCCGACGAAGTCCTTGCCGCGCGTGGGGTCGTCGCCGGGCAGCGTCGGGCTGCCCGTGGTCCGCCCGTTCAGCACGCCCACCACCGTCTCCAGCTTCGGCATCCAGTTGCTGACCAGCTTGAGGCCGCGGTCGCGCTCGCCCGGGAACAGGACGTTCTCGGCGCGCGAGCGCTCGGGCACCTCGCGGGCCGACGAGGAGCGCTCGAGCTCGTAGCCGAAGGGAACGTTGAACTGGCCGAAGGTGAGGGCGTGGCGGTGGTCCGGAGTCCACGGGTCGCGCACGGTGCCGTACGCCTCGAGCAGCTGCACGGCCCGGTCGGTGCCGGCATTGATGTAGACCACGGCCTCGGTGAGCGGGCTGTGCACGTAGTTGAGCTTGATGCGCGCCCGGCGGATGGAGAAGCGCTCGCGGTTGTAGGTCGTCAGCGACGCCGGCGACCCGCTCACCTTGACCGTGTCGGCCCCGTCCTCGGAGGCTTCCCAGCGCACCTGGACGTAGCCGGAGAACTTGAACTTCTTGAGCTTGTCGGCGTCGGCGCCGAGCGTCTGCACCTGCTCGGTGAGGGTCTCGAGTCGGCCGCGGAGCTCTTCGGCCACGGCGTCGCTCGAATCCGCCGGAGCGGCGCTCTGCCCCGACTGGGCGAGGGCGGCGGGAGAAGCCAGGGACAGGCAGAGAAGGCTGGCCGCGGCTCCGCGGCCGAGCCGGCGCGTGATCTGGTCCACGGTGGGGGCGATCCTCCACTGGGGGTCGGCGGAATTCGCGGCCCCGCCTTGCGGCGACGGGCACCGAGGCCAGAATGGAGAAACGGGGTTTCGGCGGAGTCAGCGGGGTGTTTCGGGAGTGTTAATAAATCCGGGGCGGCCGCTGCGCCGCCGCGAGCGCCCCTCAGCGCACCCGCTTGCGGCGGTTCTTGACGAAGTCCACCAGGACGAACGCCCCGAGGTTCTCCAAATCGGAGTAGTAGGCGCGCCCGCGGTTGAGCTGCGTGAAGCGCTCGACGAAGCCCCGCAGGTGCGGGTCGTCGGCCACCATGAAGGTGGTCACCCGGATGCCCTTGCGGCGGCAGGAGACCGCCTCATCGAGGGTCTTGTTGACAATCTTGGGGTCGAGGCCGAAGGGGTTCTTGTAGAGCCGCCCGCCCTCGAAGATGCACGACGGCTTGCCGTCGGTGATCATGACGATCTGCTTGTTGGCGTGGCGGCGCCGCGCCAAGATCTGCTGCGCCAGGCGCAGCCCGGCCTTGGTGTTCGTGTGGTACGGGCCGGCCCCCACGTAGGGCAGGTCGCGCAGCGACACCGGCAGGGCGTCGTCGCCGAAGAGCACCACGCTCAGCTCGTCCTTGGGGTAGCGCGTGGTGATGAGCTCGGTGAGCGCCAGGGCCACCCGCTTGGCGGGCGTGATGCGGTCCTCGCCGTAGAGGACCATCGAGTGGCTGACGTCGAGCAGCAGCACGGTGGCGCACGCCGAGAGGTGCTCGGTCTCGTAGACCTCGAGGTCGTCCTCCGCGATGGAGATGTCGTCGAGTCCGCCGCGCCGGATGGCGTTGCCGAGCGTCGTGATGGAGTCGATCTCGTTGATCGCGTCGCCGAACAGGTAGGGCCGCGTCTCCGACAGCCGCTCGCTGCCGGATCCGGCCTGCGGCACGCGGTGGTCACCGGCCGCGTCCTTGTGCAGGTTGCCGAAGATCTCGGCGAGCGAGTCGCGCCGGATGGTGCGCTCGCCCTTGCGCGTCAGCTCGTGGCGGCCGGGCGCGACCTCGCGGATGGCCTCGTTGTCCTTGAGCCAGCGGCGGAAGTCCTCGACCGAGAGCTTGTCGTTGAAGAAGCCGTAGTGCCGGCCGATGCGCTCGAGGTGGCGCAGCGCCTCGTCCACGTCGCCGTTGGTCTGCAGCAGCAGGTGGTGGTAGAGATTGAGGACGGCCCGCCGGAACTCCGGGTCGTCCCATGCGCCGCCTTGCCACTGCTTGTAACGGAACCTCACCGCCGCCGCTCCCCTACTCCTCGTCGTCGTCGCCGGCCGGCAGGCCGGAGAACATCGACTTGAGCACGTCCTTGAAGGCCACGCGGCCGAGGTCCACGCGCTCGCGCGACAGCACCGAGTGCTGGTGCAGCCCTTCGAGGACAAACTCCATCGCCGGGCCCAGCTCGTCCGGCGTGGAGACCTTGAGATGCTTGTGGGCCAGGGCCTCGAGCCCGGTCACCTTGGCCAGCGCGGCGTGGTACTCGCGCGCCGGGGTCTCGTCGGAGATCTCCACGGTGTTGCCGGCCGCGAACCAGTCGAGCACCGGCTTGTACACCGGGTTGGCCGCCGACTCCTTGCCCTTGGTCTTGTGGGCGTCGGGGAACTTGCGGCCGAAGAGAGCCTTGACGCCGCGCCCGATCAGGTGGCGCGCCACGTTGACCGCGCCTTCCTGCTCGCCTTCGAAGACCAGCTCGATCTTGCCGCCAATCGCCGACACCGCGCCGTGCAGGTCGGCGAGTCGCGCCTGCACCGCCGTCTCGCCGGTGCGCAGGCCGCGGCGCTCGGCGTTGGACATCACGTTCTCCAGGAGCGCGATGGTCATGCGCGCGCTCACCCCCGAGGACTGGTCCACGTACTCGCTCTGGCGCGCCTGCACGGCGATCTCCTCGATCAGCTCGCGGAAGTACCCGGGCACCTGCACTTCGACGCCGGCGTCGCGTGCCGTCCACGCCTCCTGGGCGGTGATCGCCATGCCGTGCTCGATCTCCAGCGGGTAGTGGGTGGTGATCTGCGAGGCGATGCGGTCGCGCAGCGGCGTGATGATGTTGCCGCGGTTGGTGTAGTCCTCCGGGTTGGCGGAGAACACCAGCAGGAGGTCGAGCGGGATGCGCACCGGGAAGCCGCGGATCTGGATGTCCTTCTCCTCGAGGATGTTCAGGAGCCCCACCTGGATGCGCGGTTGCAGGTCGGGCAGCTCGTTGATGGCGAAGATGCCGCGGTTGGTGCGCGGGATGATGCCGTAGTGGATGACCTCCTCGTCGGCGAAGGTCAGCCGGCGGGTGGCCGCCTTGATGGGGTCCACGTCGCCGATGAGGTCGGCGATGGTGACGTCTGGGGTGGCCAGCTTCTCGCGGTAGCGGTCCTCGCGGCCGAGCCACTGGATCTCGAGGTCGTCGCCCAGCTCGGCCAGCCGGTTGCGGCAGGCGCGACAGACCGGCGCGAACGGGCTGTCGTTGATCTCGCAGCCGCGCACCGCCGGCAGCCACGCGTCGAGGAAGCCGGTCAGCGCGCGCAGGATGCGCGTCTTGGCCTGGCCGCGCAGGCCCAGCAGGATGAAGTCGTGGTGCGAGAGGATGGCGTTCTCGAGCTGCGGGACGACCGTCTTGTCGTAGCCGACGATGCCGGGGAACAGCTCGCGGCCCTCGCGGATGGCGGCGATCAGGTTCTCCCGCACCTCCTGCTTGACGGTGCGGGAGCGGTAGCCCGAAGCCTTGAGCTCGCCCAGGGTGCGGGCGGAGGGGGCGTGTGTGGTCATGGCCTCTTCGATGCGGTTGGGGACCTGAGCGGAGCGGGCCCCGCTCGGGGGGATGGGGCCGACGGCGTTCGTGGCGGGGATTATAGCAGGGGCGGGACGCGGCGGCGGGGGGCGGGCGCGGGGCGATGAAAAGGTTCGGTTAGTAGTGGTTGGCCCGCCGGCGCCGCGGCATTCGTTGTGGATAGGGTTCGGCCGCAGCGCAGCCTCGACAGCGCTGTAGCTCACCGGTTCCTTCCTGGCCGCGCTCCGGGGACGCCCCCACCCGCTCCGCGCCTGACCGGCGAAGGGTCGTGAATCGGTCCTCAGCTCTCAGCGCCCGGACTGTCCTGCGGCTCCGACGCGGCGACCGGGCGACTGGGGAGGCCGCCATGCGTCAGGCGCTCCTGCTGCCTGCCGCACCGCTACTCGCAGTCACGTTGCTCGTCCCCCCCACCCTTGCCCAAGAAACGACTGGCCGCATGGAAGGCCGCGTCCTCGATGCGAATGGCCAGCCCATCGCCGATGTCAACGTGAGCGTCACCAGCCTGGTGAGCGCTAGACCGCGTCTAGAGCCCGTCCGCATCGCCGCTACCATGACAATTGAAAGGGCCGAGTTCGAATTTCATGGTGCCGATTCCGGCCTCAGGGCAGGGGAGCGACCTCAAATCGGATCATCTTTGAGGGAGGTAGAGGGGCCGTCCGCCATCTACACGAGGTCACAATTGTCGACAGGCAGTATCTGCGGCCTTGCGCAGCTCTCCCCTCGCGCTCAGTCCGAGCCTGCGATTACCTTCCGCGCCTCGTGCAAGAACTCCGTGGCGTGCTCGATCATGGTGCGGGCCTCATCCGCGGTGATCACGGCGTCGACGCCATAATCGCCCTGGATGCGCACGTCGAAGGCGTCGAGCAGCCAACGATGAAAGCTCGCGTCCATCACGCCGGCACGCACGAGCTGCTCACCGAACGCCCCGTGCACGGCGCCGTGCTTGCGGAACTGCAACCCGCGCTCAAAGAGCAGCGCCTCCGCGGCGTAGAACATCGCGTAGTACGCCCGGCCCACCGAGAAGTCCGCGTCGCCCTCGCGCAGCAGCGTCTCGGCGGCCCGGATCGCCCGTTGCGCCTTGTCCAGCAGGCGACGGCTTTCGGTCTTCATGCCGCGATCGCTTCCTCTCGGACGTTAGCGAGGAACGGCGAGTCCCGCTCGATCCAGTCCGCCTGCGAGACGAACACGCGGCTGATGCTCAGGCGGGAGTCGAGCGACAAGGAGGAGACCAGCGCGCTGGTGCGGTCCACCTCCGCCGCATAGGTGTCGATGCGATCGAGGACGATGATGACGTCGACGTCCGATCCGTCGGTGGCTTCGCCTCGGGCGAAGGACCCGTAGAGGTACAGCCCGAGCATGCGGGCGCCATAGATCCGCTCCAGCTCCTGGCGCAGCCGAACGAGGATGTCTCTGATCTGCTCGCTCATCGCGCGCTCCCCTCCTCGCTTCCGGCGCCACCGCAGCCCGGCCATCTACCGGACCGACCTCTCCCGGGCAGGTCTGTCAGTGGCACGTCCGCCCGGCACCCGAGGCTATCACAGACCGGTCGACGCCGCAGCGCTCACCCCGCCACCCGCACCTCGTCGCGCTCCGGCGCCACGATCTCGTCGATCAGCGGCAGCACGCGGTCGCGCAGGTGGCCGCGCTGGTAGAGCGACAGCCGCAGCAGGATGAAGCTCGTCAGCGCCGCCGGCACCAGCCGCTGTAGGAAGCGCCGGTCGCCCAGGTAGGCGCGCATCAGCCGTCCCCACCGCCGCGCGATGCTCGCCCACGAGTAGAACACCTGGTTCACCCGCAGGAACGCCGCGCGCACGTCGGCGGCGGTGACGCCGTGGGGGTGGAAGACCAGATGGTCGCCGTCGTAGTGGCGCAGGTCGGTGTCGAAGATGCGCCCCGCGGCCTGCATCTGGCGGTGCAGCGGCGTGCCGGGGATGGGGATGGCGATGGACAGGAAGATCGCGCTCGGGTCGATGCGCTCGAGCTCCTGCGGCAGGTTCTCGTAGTACTCGGGCGTGTCCTCGTCGAGCGCCAGCATGGTGCCGGCGAAGATCAGGATGCCGCGACGCTTGAGCTCGTCGAAGAGCTTGCCGTACTGCGCCACGCGGTTGTGCTTCTTGTTCACCGCCAGCAGGCTCGGCTCGTTGAGCGACTCCATGCCCAGGAACGCCATGCGGCAGTGCGCCGCCTCGAGCAGGTCCATGTATTCATGGTCCTGCAGGGCGTTGAGGCTGAACTGCACCCCCAGGCCCCACAGCTTGAGCTTGGCGATCTCGCGCAGCAGGTCCTTGGCGTAGCGCGGCTCGCCGCACAGGTTGTTGTCGTAGAGCATGGCCATCTTGCGCTTCGTGAACGGCAGCTTCCCGGTGGCCGTGAGGTCGCGCAGCACGTCGTCGATGGGCCGGGTGCGGAACGCCGCCGGCTGGATGTTGAGCTGGCAGTAGCTGCAGCGGAACGGGCAGCCGCGCGTCGCCTCGGTGACCACCGGCGTGACGAACTCCGCCTCGGCCAGGTCGTAGCGCGGCGGCGGGATGTTCACGAGCGGCGGGGCGAAGGGAGCTCGGTAGACGCGCTTGGCGCGCCCGGCGACCAGGTCCTCCACCACCTGGGCCCACACCGGCTCCGCTTCGCCCACCACTGTCACGTCGAAGTGCGGGATGACTTCCTCGGGAAAGGTCGAGGCGTAACGCCCGCCGGCGATCACCGTCTTGCCCAGGGCGCGGAAGCGCGCCGCCACGTCGAAGGCGTGCGGCGAGGTGTTGTCGAGGAAGCTCAGCGCCACGAAGTCGGCGTCGGTCGTGTAGTCGATCGGCCGGATCATCTCGTGGCAGAGCTCGATGTCCACGATGGGCGGCGTCAGCGCGGCCACGAGCATGCCCGAGAGCGGCGGCGCGGGTGCCTTGGCGTAGAAGGCTCGGGTCTCTCCCAGGTTCTGGAAGAGCACGATGATCAGGAGCTTGGGCCGGCTCACGACATCACCTCCCCGCCGGGTGCGGTCGCGCACCGCCGGTCTTCCTGCCACAGCTCCTCCAGATAGCGGCCCGGATCGCTCCCGGAGACGGTGAACAGGTTGCGGATGCGGCCGGTGTCGAGGGTCACGAGCTCGGCGCCGCGCGGCACGCGGATTTCCAGAGCGGCGGTGGCGACCCCGAGCGCCACGGGCGCCCAGGCCTCGGCGGCGGCGGCCGCCCGGAACTCGCTCTCGCGCCCCGGCGGCACGGTGAAGATCAGCTCGAACTCGCCGTGCGGGCCGGCGAGCAGCATCCACGTCGGCAGCTTCGCCGCGGCGGCCACGGCGGCCGCATCGGCGTGCAGCCAGCGCTCCTCGGGTTCGTCCATGGTGAAGCCGAAGCCGTTGATTCGCGCCAGCTGGTCGAGCGTGGCCAGCGCGCCGTCGCTGGTGTCCATGGCGCACGAGGCGTAGTGGCGCACGAGGCGTCCCTCGCGCAGCCGCGGCTGCGGCTGGTACGGCGGCACCCGCGCCGGCGCGCCGGCCCGCGCGCGCAGCTGCATGAACGCGAACGCCGAGCCGGCGCCGAGCGGGCCCGAGGCGTAGAGCCGGTCGCCGGGCGCGGCGCCGCGGCGCGTCACCGCCTGGCCGTCCGAGATCCAGCCCACGGCGGTGCCACCGAGCTGCAGGCGCGCCGCGAAATTGGTGTCGCCACCCAGCACCGGCAGGTGGCAGGCCTTGCAGGCATCGGCGATGCCGGCCTGCAGGCGCGCCAGAAAATCGTCGCTCAAGCCGGACGGCAGCGTCTCGGTGATCAGGATGCCGATCGGCTCCGCCCCCACCGCCGCCAGGTCGCTGGCGTTGACCAGCACCGCCATCCAGCCGATGCGGTACGGATCGTCGTAGAGACCGGTCTCGATCTCCTCGGCGAGCCCGTCGGTGGTGAGGGCCAACACGCCGTGGTGGCCGGGCAGGCGCACCAGCTCGGCGTCGCTCTCCTGGTGCGCGTTGAGCTGCAGGGGCGAGCGGCGGAAGCCGGCCGCGAGGCGCCGCAGCAGGGCGAGTTCGAGGACGTCGGTGCTCACGGGCAGACCCTCAGGCAAGCGGGAAGCAGGGTGAACGTGGCCTCGACGGCGAGCGCGACCTCGCCGTCGATCTCCACGGCGAACGGGCCGACGGCGCGCACGGCCAGACGGTGCGCCCGCCAGGTACGCGTGCCGGGGCGGCCGCTGAAATGTCCGCGCGCCAGGGCGGCGAAAGTGGCCGCCAGGCGGGCGGCCGACACCGCGCCCAGGTGGTGCACGGTGAAGTCGCCGCTGGCCGGCTCGTAGGGCGAGTCGTAGGACAGGCTGCCGGTGAAGTGCGGGTTCTTGGCCACGCCGAGGTTGCGCGTCGCGAGCGACACGGGCGGCGCTTCGTCGACGGCCAGCTCCAGCGTGCGCGCGTGGCTGCGCGCCAGCGTGCGGGCCGCGGCGTAGAGGATGCCGGCGTCGGTCGAGGTGCGCTTGAGCAGGCGAAGCACGCCGTCGGGATGATTGAAGAAGTGGTTGGCCTCGGCGGTGGCGCCGATCGAGGCGTTGACGATCCAGTAGCGCGTGTGGCGCGTGCCGGACTCGTCGGCGTAGGCGACCACGCCCACGTCGTGCGGGAAGGCATTCGCGAAGTCCACGCGGCACGGCACGCCGTCGATCACCGTCCGGTGCGGCTTGTGGAAATCGTTGCTCGAGCCGAGCCCGGCGGCGCCGAGCGTGAGGGCCGAACGCGAGCTCTCCGGCACGCACTCGAGCAGGGCGCTGAGCACGGCGTTCACCGTGCCGTCCCCGCCGGCGGCGAGAACTTCGCGGTGGCCGGCAGCCAGTCCCTCGGCGACGATAGCGCGCTCCTCGCCCGCGCTGCGTGTCATGCGGACTTGCATGGCGCCCAGCTTCTCCGTCAGACACGGCTCGAGCCGCCGCCACTTGGCGAGACCCCGGCCGCCGGCCGAGGCGGGATTGACGACCGCGAGCATCACACCTGCTCCTTCATGGGCCGCGCACGCAGCACGACGAGGAACGCGAAGTAGCCCGCGGCGAGTCCCAGGGTCCAGTCAGGCTTCAGCGCCGCGGCCGCCGCGGCGGCGAGCAGCAGGTAGGCGTGCACGGTGAGCGCGATCGGCCCGTGCGCGTCGCTGTCGCGTCGCACGCGATGCAGCCGGATCTGCGCGATCGACGCCGCCAGGGCGGCGGCCGGCGTGAAGACGAACCAGACAGGGCCCAGGCCGCGGCCGGAGGCAGTCGCCAGCCCGGCCAGGCTCGCGAGCGCTGCGACGGCCAGCCCATCGCTCGCCCACGCCGCCACGCGACGCCCGAAGACCACGGGGAACGTACGATAGCCGGTGGCGCGGTCGGCCTCGATGTCCTTGAAGTAGCCGGCGAGGACGAAGTTGGCGTAGCCGAAGAACGCCACGGCCAGCGCCCAGCCCAGCTCCGGCCGCCACACCAGAGGCAGCCCCGCGAAGCCCAGGCCGGCGGCATACCCGATGGCCACCAGCACCGCGACGATCCACGCGTTATACCAGGGCCCACCCCACCAGCGACGCTTGAACCAGGTATAGGTGGCGAGCCCCGCCACGTCGGCGAGCGCCAGGACCACGTTCAGAGGGTGGAACGCGACCAGCACGGCACCGCTCAGAGCCAGCCCCGCGAGGCTCACCACCAGCACGTCGCGGCGGCGCACCTCGCCGCGCACCAGTGGGCGGTACGGCGCCGAGAGCGCGTCGGTGTCGGTCTGGAAGCAGTCGGTGAGCGCTTGCCCGAATCCGTAGGAGAGGAAGAACACCGCGCCCAGCGCGAGCCCCGGCCACGACGGCAAGGGCGGCGCCAGTGCCATCCCGAGCACGCCGGTGAAGCCCGAGACGAAGAGCAGATACGGGCGCATCGTCGTGAGGTAGGCGCGCGCGAAGGCCGGGCTGGCGAGGCGGGCCGGGACGGCCGGGGCTCTGTCTGGCGCGGTGGCCATGGCGCGTTCCCCTAGTGCGCCGGCAGCTGCGCGGCGAGGCGGCGCAGGAAGCTGTGCCGCCCGCGCTCGCCGTCGCGAGAGAGCCACGGGTAGATCGCCGCCATGACCCGCGGCGACAGGTTCACGAGCCTGGTCAGCCAGCCGCGGCCGGCCGGCACCATCACCTCGGGCACGGGCCTGCGCAGCGTCCGCACCACGGCCGCGGCCACTTCCTCGGGGTGCAAGATCCTCCCGGAGAAGGAGAGCGGCGAGCCGCCGCCCGCGGCCTCGGCGGCCAGCATCGGCGTGGCCGCCGAGTCGGGCGAGAGCGCCGTGACCCGGACGCCAGTGCCACGCAGCTCGAGATCCATCGCCAGGCAGAAGCCGCGCACGCCGAACTTGGTGGCCGAGTACGCCGCGCCGCGCGGCATCGGGGCGATGCCGCCGAGCGACGCCAAGTGCACGAAATGCCCGGAGCGCCGGGCGCGGAACGCCGGCAGGAAGGCCCGCGTGAGGAACATCGTGCCCACGAGATTCACCTCGACCTCGTTACGCAGCGTCTCGGCAGAGAGGGTCTCGAGACGCCCGGGTGAGAGGACGGCTGCACAGTTTACCACCGCGTCCACCGGTCCGATCGCGCTTTCCGCATCCCGCGCCAGGGCCGCGACGGAGTCCCAGTCCGCGACGTCCACGCGCACCCAGGCGACGAAGCCGGCGACCGGCCGCAGCTCTGCGGCCAGCCGCGCCAGAGCGGCCTCGTCGAGATCGGCCAGCACCAGCCGCGCGCCCTCGCGGGAGAGCCGCCGGGCGGCCGCCGAGCCTAGGCCGCCCGCCGCGCCGACGACCACGACCGCACGATGGTCGAGTCCCGCTCCCATGACTTCCTCCAGGCTCTCCAGCAGAGCCACAGACCCGCGGCCCCGCCGCCGATGCACAGGGCGTTGACGACCAGCTCCACCCATCCGTCGCCGGCCGGCGGCGAGTACGCGCCGGTGCCCGCGTAGAAGGTGAGATCCAGCAGACCGAGGTACAGCGTCATGCCGGCGCCGCCCACCATGCAGAACAACCCGTAGAGCTTGCGGCGCATCAGGCCGACGCCCGCGGCGAGCAGCGTCAGGGTCAGCATCGCGTCGGCGATCGGGAACGCGGCCTCGAAGCGCGCGATGGGATCGTTCGGGTCTGCCGGGGCGATCACTCCGGTGAAATAGAGGGCCCAGAACAGGACGAAGAACCCCGCCCCCGTGAAGGCCGCGGCCGCCAACCGGCGCCGCGTCCTGTCGTCGATTCTGAGGAACATGGCCGACCTCCTCGGGACTTCCCGACGCGCCGACCGGCGCGCTCACCCGGGAGATAGACCAACATTCGTGCCAGGGGGCGGGCGCCTAGGGGCGGGGGCTTTCCCGTTGCCGCGCAAAGGGTTGGCGGGTGCCGGCCCGGAACGTCGCCGAGGCCTGGGACCGTCTCCGGTATGCCCTCGTGGACAGCGCGGTACCCGGAGCGATACACCATGCTACCCGAAAGGCGGGACCCGGGCGCGCCCGCGGGCGTCTGGGCGTGGGCCTTTTCCTTGACCCAAAGCGCGCGCCGCCGGTACGCTTTATGGCGCTTCCACGCGGGGGATGGGCGCCTTGCCCAGGCTCCCATGGTGCTCACCCGGCACTCCGTTTGCTGATTCTCCCCCGAGATGAACCCGGGCGCGCCGACCTGCCACCGAACCTGGAGGGGTCCCACGAGCCTGCCATCCGAACAGACGGGTGCCACGGGCCCGGGCCCCGCTTCGGCCCCCCCTCCCACGCCGCTTCCCGAGCCCCGCACCGAGCCTCCTGAGTCCGGCCCCGACGACGTCACGCGGCCCGTGCCGCCGAGCGAGTGTGCCGAGCCGGCCGGCCGGGTCTTCGGCCACTATCGCATCCTCGCGGAGCTGGGCCGGGGCGGGATGGGGGTCGTCTACAAGGCCCTCGACCTCCGCCTCGAGCGCCTCGTCGCGCTCAAGGTGCTGCGTCCCGAGCTCATGGACTCGCCCGAGGAGCGGAGGCGGTTCCTGCGCGAGGCCAAGCGGATCGCCTCCGTGCGCCACCCCGGCATCAACGTGGTGTACGACGTCGGCGAGGAAGCCGGCCAGGTCTACATCGCCTTCGAGCACCTGGCAGGCCGGACGGTGCACGCCCTCTTGCCGGCCGGTCCGCTGGCGGTCCGCGAGGCGCTGCGCATCACGGCGGCGATGGCGGAGGCGCTGCGCTGCGTGCACGAGCACGGGCTGCTCCACCGCGATGTCAGCGCCAAGAACATCATGGTCGGCCCCGGGGATCGCGTGACCCTGCTCGACTTCGGCCTCGCCCTGGCCGCCGGAGACACCCACTACACCCGCCGGGGCACGCGCCTCGGCACGCCGGTCTACATGGCGCCGGAGGTGGTCGGTGGCGAGCGGGCAGACGAGCACTCCGACATCTACTCGCTCGGCGTCGTCCTCTACGAGATGCTGACCGGCACGCTCCCGTTCGCCGGCCAGGACTCGGAAGCTCTGTTCTTCGCGATCCGACACGCCGACCCCGAGGACCCGAGCCGCCGCCGCCCGGGCCTGCCGCGCGAGCTCGACGTGCTGGCGCTCACGGCGCTGGCGAAGCGGCCGCCCATGCGCTACCAGACGGCGCGCGAGTTCGCCGCCGCGATCCGCAAGGCGGGCGGCGAGGAGATCCCGGCGCCGATCTCGCACGTGCAGATCCCCGAGGCCCCGCACGTCGTGGTGATGCCGTTTCGCATCGAGCGCCTCGACGGGCCGGCGGACGCGCCCGCCGAGGCCTTCGCGCACGGGCTGGCGGAGACGGTCAGCGTGCGCATCGGACGCGTGCCCGGCGTCGTGGTCATCGCCCCCTCGGCGGTGCCCAAGCCCCTCCTGGGCGGCGCCGATCCCGAGCATCTGGCCGGTGAGCTGGGCGCCAACCTGATCCTGCGCGGCACCGTGCAGCGCACGCACGACCACCTGCGCATCACCTGGACGCTGTGCTTGCCGGCGAGCGGCGCCCAGGTCGCCGGCGGCGAGGCCAATGGCCCGTTGCGCACGATCTTCCAGCTCGAGAGCCGCGTGGCCGCCAGGGTGGCGCGCGCCCTGCGGCTGGCGGAGGTCGCCACGCACGAGACCGGCCCGCTGGCGAGCTCGGTCGGCGCGGCCGCCCACGAGCGCTACCTGCAGGCCCTGGGTTACCTGCAGCGCTACGAGAACGAAGCCTCGGTGAACGAGGCGATCGCGGTGCTCAACGATCTGGCGGAAGGCGGCAAGGAGGCCGCCTCCGTGCAGGCGGCGCTGGGGCGCGCCTATCTCCACAAGAACAAGCTCTCCTACCACGCGCTGTGGGCGGACCGCGCCGCGGCGGCCTGCGACCGGGCCCTGCACCTCGACCCCGAGCTTCCCGAGGCCCTGATCACGCGCGGCGAGGTGAACATCGCGCTGGGCCGGCCGGCCGACGCGGTGCGCGACTTCGAGCGCGCCCTGCGGCTCGGGGAGAACAATCCCGACGCGCTGCTCGGCCTGGCGAGCGCCCACGAATCCGCCGGGCAGTTCGCCGAGGCCGAGACGACGTACCAGAGAGCCATCGCGGTGCGGCCCCAGTACTGGGGCGGCTACAGCCGGCTGGGCGTGCTCTACTTCAAGGCCGGCCACTTCGCGCAGGCCGCCGCCGCGTTCCGCCGCGTCATCACGCTGAGCCCCGACAACTCACGGGGGCACTACAACCTGGGCGCCGCCAGCTTCCGCCTCGGCCACTACGACGCCGCCCTCGCCGCCTACGAAGAGTCGCTGCGCATCCGGCCGGACGCCAGCGCGCTCACCGGCCTGGGCACGGTCCTGTTCTACAAGGAGGATTTCCCCGGGGCCGTGCGCATGTTCGAGAAGGCGGTCGATCTGCGGTCCCAGGATCCGTTCGTCTGGGGCAATCTGGGAGAGGGCTGCCGCTGGCTGCCCGGCGCGGAGGCGCGGGCGAAGGAGGCGCTCGAGCGGGCCATCGAGCTGCAGCGCGGGCGGCTGCACGTCAACTCGCAGGACGCCGAGGGCCACGCCTCGCTGGCGCGCTGGCTGGCGATGCGCGGCGCGGCCCAGGAGGCGGTCCGCGAGGTCGAGTGCGCCCTCAAGCTGTGCCCCGATGACGTCAACTGCATGGCGCGGGCGGTGATCGTCTACCACCTGGTCGGGGACCGGGCGAACGCCCTGCGCTGGCTCGACCGCGCGCTGGCCACCGGCTGCGCGCCGGTCGAGTTCCTCCGCGAGCCGGAGCTCGCCGGCCTGCGCGAGGATATGGAGTTCCAGAGCATCGTCTCCGGACGGACGCTGGAGGCGCCACACAGGGACGGAGAGAATCCGACATCCAATCCGTGAGGTCTGAGATGCAAGAGACACATGAGGTGATGTATCCGGTCTATGTGATCATCCAGGTCGACAAGGAGAACGACAAGGTCCACGTATCGCCGTCCACGGCCCACATCAGCATCTCGAGGAACGAAGAGATCGTGTGGGAGTGCCTGGAGGGCACGGCCACGATCGCCTTTCCCGGAGACTCCCCGTTCCATGCCAGCAACGCCATGGACAAGTCCTACCGGGTCCCCCGCGGCGCTGCCATGCACGCCAAGAAGGTGTTCGGGCCGGAGAAGCAGCGCAAGGATCCCTACCGGTACGACGTCGAGGTGGTGATCGACGGCAAGACGTACAAGAAAGACCCGGAAGTCGTCGTCGATCCGTAAGTCCCCTGACCGCCCGCTGACCACAGAGCGAGGGACAACCGTGCCGCATAGCACCGAGGTCGTGGTCCTGGTGACCGACGGGCTGGTGGAGGTGACACAGACCCCATTGATCCTGAAGCAGAGCGGCGGCCAGGAGGTTCTCTGGCGCTGCTACCAGGGCGAGATGAAGATCCAGTTCCAGGGCGACACGCCCTTCGCCGCGGATACGTTCCTTGCCGCCAAGGGCGGGGGCTCGGCCAGCGGGACCCCGGCGCGCCAAGCCGTGCGCAAGGACGCCTATCGCTACGCCGCCGAGGTGCGCGTCGGCGACCGCATCCATCGCGGGGAGGGCTTCGAGATCTACGTCGATCCGTGAGACGGGGGCCCGGCGGCCGCGCCGGGCCCGCCGCTCGCCCTACCGATACGCCGCCAGTCCCGTCACCGCCTCGCCCAGCACCAGTGTGTGGATGCTGTGCGTGCCCTCGTAGGTCTTCACCGACTCGAGGTTGCACATGTGGCGCATCACCGGGTACTCGGCGGTGATGCCGTTGGCGCCGAGGATGTCGCGCGCCTCACGGGCGATGTCGAGGGCGGCCGCCACGTTGTTGCGCTTGGCCAGCGACACCATCTCGGACGTGGTCTTCCCCTGCTCCTTCAGGCGCCCGAGCTGCAGGGCGAGCAGCTGCCCCTTGGTGATCTCGGTGACCATGTCGGCGAGCTTGGCCTGCACGAGCTGGAAGGCGCCGATCGGCTTGTCGAACTGGACGCGGGTCTTCGAGTACTCCACCGCCGCGTGGAAGCACGCCATGGCGGCGCC
>CAYLSO010000145.1:0-2216 GCA_964386525.1 uncultured bacterium | reverse complement strand
AGCAGGAAGTTGCGCACCTCGTTGCGGCCGTAGTTGAAGATGTAGGTGCCCCAGTCGGGGTGGTGGCCGATGCGCGGGTCGAGGTGCTCGTAGAGCGCGGTGCCGTCGAAGCGCCCCAGCGACCACTCGTCGGTGGGGAAGTGGGCCGGCACCCAGTCCACCAGCACGCCGATGCCGCGCGAGTGCAGGTGGTCGACGAGGTAGCGGAAGTCGTCCGGGTCGCCCTGGCGCGAGGTGGGGGCGAAGTAGCCGGTCACCTGGTAGCCCCACGAGCCGCCGAAGGGGTGCTCCATGGGCGGCATCAGCTCGACGTGGGTGAAGCCCAGGTCGGCGACGTAGTCGGCCAGCTGCGGCGCCAGCTCGCGGTAGCCGAGCGGCTTGTGGCCCTTCCCGTCGTTGCCCTTCCAGGAGCCGAGGTGGACCTCGTAGATGGTCAGCGGCCGGCGCTGCGGCGGGCTCTCGTCGCGGTACCAGAGCCACTGATCGTCGCGGAACTTGTAGGTGCTGTGGAACACCTTCGAGGCGGTGCTCGGCGGCACCTCGGCCCAGAAGGCGTAGGGATCGGCCTTGAGCAGCCGGCGGCCGTCCTGGGTGCGGATCTCGAACTTGTAGCAGGAGCCGGGGCCGAGGTCGGGGAGGAAGATCTCCCAGATCCCGGTGTAGCCCAGGTTGCGCATCGGGTGCAGGCGGCCGTCCCAGCGGTTGAAGTCGCCGACCACGCTGACGCCGCGCGCCGACGGCGCCCACACCGTGAAGGCCACGCCCGGCGCCCCGCCGGCCGGGCCCAGCGCCTCGCGCACGTGGGCGCCCATCTTCTCGTAAAGCAGCTCGTGCTCCCCCTCGCGCGCCAGGTGCAGGTCCAGCTCGCCCAGCGTCGGCAGGAACGAGTAGGGGTCGCGGTAGCGGTGGGTGGCGCCCCCCGGGAAGCGGGCTTCCAGCCGATAGGGGAAGGGCGCGACGGCGCTGGGCACGAAGCACTCGAACACGCCCGCCGGGTCCAGCAGCCGCATGGGCTGCGGCTCGTCGCCCTCCGCCACCAGGCTCACGCCCTCGGCGTCGGGGCGGAAGGCGCGCACCACCAGGCCTCCTTCCACGGCATGCGCGCCCAGCAGCGAGTGCGGGTCGGCGTGGACCAGCGACAGCAGGCGGTCGAGCGCGGCGCGGTCGGCCGGCGGCCCGGCCGGCGAGGCGGCCGGCGGCCCGTGCGTGCCCGGCTTCGAATCCGGTTGGCGATCGTTCACGTCAGCGTCCCCCGCGGGCCAGCGGCTCGACGAAGGCCCGGTAGATGTCGGCGCCGGTCCCCATTCCCGGCACGTTGCTCCTGGCCTGCGACAGCGTCTCCAGGAAGGGGCCGCGCGGCGGCGTCGCCCCCAGGGTCTTGAGGAGGTCGAGGGCGCGGCCGGCGTACTTCATCACCTGCACCGCCTCCAGGCCGGAGATGTCGGAGAAGAACCAACCGCAGCTCGTGTACTGGTAGAGCACCGCGCGCGCGAGCTCGAGCAGCAGGAGAGCGCGGCGGCGCTCCTCGTCGGCGAGCGGCCGGGGCGCGTGCCGGGCGAAGAAGCGCTCGTGTGCCTTGCGCCCCTCGAGCGCCAGCTCGACGGCGTCGTCGCGCGCCGCCCACGGGTCGCGCAAGAGCGCGCCGCCGGCGGCCTCGAGCTGGGTGTGCGCCGCATCGCGCACCACGTCCATGGCGGCGCGCAGCGGGGTGCGCCACGCCTGCGTCCAGCCGGGCTGGCCGCCGGTGTGGCAGCCGCAGTCGCGGAACCAGCGGCCGACGCCGTGCTCGCAGCTCCACGAGGTGCCCAGGCCGTCGGGCCCGGGGAGGATCTCGGCCTCGTGCTCGGGCGGGTGGCGGTCGAGGTACTCGCCGTAGTTGGTGACCTCGAAGCCGCCGCCGGCGACCTCGACGGTGAGGGCGTAGGCCAGCGTCAGGTCGCCGAAGCGCGCGTGGTGGCCGTAGCTCTCGCCGTCGGTGGCGCAGTGCACCAGGCGCGCGCCGTCGGGGCTCGGCGCGTCGGCGACGGGTCGCAGGTCGAGCGCGGGGGCGGACGCGGAGACGGGCGCCGAGACGGGCGCGGAATCGGCGGCGGCCGCGGCGGCCGCCGCCCCGCCCCGCGCCCGGGTGAAGCGGGCCACCATGGCCTGGCTGGTGGCCAGCGCCCCGCCGAACGCCACGTCGTGCGCCAGCCGTCCGTCGTAGAAGAACAGCGCCA
>CAYLSO010000144.1:0-2370 GCA_964386525.1 uncultured bacterium | reverse complement strand
CATGTGGCGCACCGCGGCTTCGAAGAACTGGAGCGCGGTGAGCGAGGGGAGGACGCGTCTCGTGGTCATGACTTTTCGGAATCGGTTTCTGAATAATCATCGTTTGTTGTCTGTGCCGATGGTAAGACATAATTCATTCATATTCAAGAGCGCAGTGGCGCCATTGGCGGGGGCGAGACCCCTGGTCGAAATACCTCAAGTCATTCCATTAATGCATGGCGTCGCAAGCCGGACTCGCCGACGCACGGCCCGATGGAGGTCCCATGAGCAAGTACAAGATCGCCTGGCTGCCCGGTGACGGCGTGGGCAGCGAAGTCATGGAGGCGACCAGGATCTGCCTCGATGCGCTCAAGTTCGACGCCACCTATCTGCATGGCGATATCGGGTGGGAGTTCTGGCGCCGGGAGGGCGAGTCCTTCCCCGCGCGGACCGTCGAGCTGCTGGGGTCCTGTGATGCCGCTCTGTTCGGCGCCATCACCTCGAAGCCGGTGAAGGAGGCCGAGAAGGAGCTGGCGCCGGCGCTGCAGGGCAAGGGGCTGGTCTACCGCTCGCCCATCGTGCGCATGCGGCAGCTCTTCGACCTTTACGTCTGCCTGCGGCCGTGCAAGGCCTACGCACAGAACCCGCTCAACTTCAAGGAAGGCATCGACCTCGTGGTGTTCCGCGAGAACACCGAGGATCTCTACGCCGGCGTCGAGTTCAACACCGTTCCCGACAAGCTGCGCGACACTCTGGCCGAGCTGTCCCCGCCGTTCAAGGCCTTCAAGGACCTGCCCGGCGACCAGTACGCGATCTCGTGCAAGGTGAACACCAAGAAGGGCTCCGAGCGCATCATCCGCGCCGCCTTCGAGTTCGCCCGCAAGTTCGGGCGCAAGAAGGTCACCGTGGTGCACAAGGCCAACGTCGTGCGCGCCACCGACGGGCTGTTCCTCGAGGCCGCGCGCCGCGTCGCCCAGGACTTCCCCGAGATTCGCATGGACGACGCCAACATCGACGCCATGACCATGTGGCTCCTCAAGAACCCCTTCAACTACGACGTGCTGGTCGCACCCAATCTCTACGGCGACATCATCTCCGACCTGTGCGCCCAGATGGTGGGCGGGCTGGGCTTCGGCTGCTCGGGCAACATCGGCGAGAAGCTGGCGGTCTTCGAGCCGACGCACGGCTCGGCGCCCAAGTACGCCGGCCAGTACAAGGTGAACCCGCTGGCCACCATCCTGGCCGCCAAGATGATGCTCGACTGGCTGGGCGAGACGGAGAAGGCGGCGCGCATCGAGAGCGCGGTGGCGGCGGTGGTGCGCGAGGGCCAGGTGCGCACGTACGACATGGGCGGCGCGGCCAAGACCCTCGAGATGGGCGAGGCGGTGGCGGCGAAGCTGTAGCGGGGGCGGACATGGCACGCATCGTCATCCACGAGGTCGGACCCCGGGACGGGCTGCAGATGGAGAAGCAGGTCGTCCCCATCGACCGCAAGGAGGCCTGGATCCGCGGCGTCATGGAGGCCGGCGTGGACATCGTCCAAGTGGGCTCGTTCGTCCACCCGGAGAAGGTCCCGCAGATGGCCGACACCGACGAGCTGTTCCGGCGGCTGACCGCGGACAAGCGCGCCGGCGCGGTGCTCTCCGGCCTGGTGCTCAACGAGAAGGGCCTGGAGCGCGGGCTGGCGTGCGGCGTCGAGATGTTCTGCCTGGGCGCTTCGGCCAGCGAGACGCACAGCCAGAAGAACACCGGCATGGCCAGCGGCGAAGCCCTCAAGCGCATCATCGCCGCCGCCCAGGAGGCGGCGCGGGCCGGCAAGCCGGTGCAGGTGTCGGTGCAGTCGGCGTTCGGCTGCGGCTTCGAGGGGATCATCCCCGAGGAGCGCGTGCTCGACATGGTGCGCGCCTACCTCGACGCCGGCCTGCGCAACATCAGCCTCGCCGACACCGCCGGTCACGCCCACCCGGAGCAGGTCGAGCGGCTGTTCGCCGCCCTCTTCCGGCTCGACCCGCAGGTCGAGTGCACCTGCCACTTCCACAACACCTACGGCCTCGGCCTGGCCAACGTCTTCGCCGCCCTGCGGGCCGGCGTGACCTCCTTCGAGACCAGCTTCGCCGGCCTCGGCGGCTGCCCGTTCACCAAGGTGGCGGCCGGCAACGTGGCCACCGAGGACTTCGTCCACGTCCTGCAGCGGGCGGGCGAGCGGACCGACGTGGACCTCGGCCGGCTGGTCGGGGTGGCGCGCGACGTCGGCGCGTTCTTCGGCCGTGACATGCAGGGCTTCGTGCAGCGAACCGGGCCGATCACGGCAAAGGCGGCGTCATGAGCCGAGCGATCCTCCAAGGCATCCGCGTCCTCGACCTCACCAACGTGCTGGCGGGGCCGTTCGCC
>CAYLSO010000143.1:0-1772 GCA_964386525.1 uncultured bacterium | reverse complement strand
CCAGGCATTGGTGTTGTGGCAATCCACGCAGGTGGTCGGGAAGCCCACGCTGGTGTGCACCGGGTCGGCGGTCGCTTCGTAGTCGTCGCGGTGGCAGGAGTAGCAGTCGGCGCTCTTGCCGTCGTAGACGCCGTCGCCGTGGCAGCTGCCGCACGGCAGGGGCTTGTGCGCGCCAGTGAGCGGGAAGTCCGTCCCCTCGTGGGAGAAGCGCGCCGGCTGCCAGAAGAGCGGCGAGTGGCACAGCGAGCAGTCCTGCGAGAAGCCGCTGCCCTGGTGGTCGGGGTCGGCGGCGAGATAGGCATCCGAGTGGCAGGCGTAGCACTCCGGCTGCGTGCCGACGAACTGCATGCGCCCGGCCGGGGCCGGCGGGTGGCAGCGCTCGCAGTCGAGCGCGGCGTGCACGCCCTGCAGCGGGAAGCGCGTCAGCTGGTGGGCGCGCACCATGCCGCCGCGGTCGATGAAGCTCCGGGCCGTGTGGCAGCGCTCGCAGTCGGTGCCCAGCTCGCCGCGGTGCACGTCCTGGTGGCAGGCCACACACGCCTGCTTCTTCTGCTTGGTGAAGTCGAGCGACACGTGGCAGGCGCGGCACTTCGCCACCGCGTGCGCACCCTCGAGCCGCATCCCGAGCTTGGCGTGGTCGAACTCCTTGCCCGGCTTGGCCGGCAGCCACGCGTCGGCGCTGTGGCAGAGCGAGCAGTCGCCCTGGAACTCGCCGTGCGGGTACTCGCTCTCGGCGGGCGGCTGGGCGAGGGAGACCACCACGACGGCGGTCGCCGCCGCGAGTGCGGCGAGTGCCGCAAGCGCGAGCGGAGCGGAGCGAACGTTCCGGCCGCGCCACGGCGGCCTGCGATCAGGCATGTCTGACCTCCAGGAGAGCGGGCGCGCCGCACGGCGGCCGGTCGCCAGACCGCGCGCCGAGCGGCTTGTCCTCGAGCATCTTGCCGCCGCGGTCGTGGCAGCCCTCGCAGCGCGTGGGAACGCCGCGGTAGATCACGCGGGGCTTCCCGTCGATCTTCCGCTCGGAGTGGCAGCGGGCGCAAGGCACGCCGGCGTGCTTGCCCCCGAGCTTGAAGGCGGTATCCCGGTTGTGATCGAAGCGGCCCGCGGGGCGGAAGGCCTCGACGCCGTGACAGGCGTCGCAGGCGCCGCCGCCGGGACGCGCCGCGAACTGATCGCCGTGCGGGCTGTGGCGCTCGTGGCACGCCGCGCAATCGCGACGTGGCCCGTCGAAGGGCAGGTCGCGGCCACCGGCCGCCGCGCCCGCCGTGGCCAGCAGGAGGCTGGCGCCGGGAGCCGACGTCCGCCCGGCCGCGCCCGCCATCTCCCGGTGGCAATCGGCGCAGGGCACGGCGCGGTGCGCGCCCTCGAGCGCGTAGCCGAGATCGCGATGCAGCGCCAGGTCCACGCGCGAGGGGCGGAAGCGGCGGACGTCGTGGCAGCCGGCGCAGCCGTCGGGCGCCGGCCTGGCGCCGCGCTCCGCGTAGCGGCCCCGGTGCGGATCGCGATGGCACTGCTCGCAGCGCGTCTCGCCGAGCGTGAAGACGAAGCCGGCGCGGCCCGCCGAGGCCGCTCCCGCCGGCACCGGCAGCCCGGCCCGCTTGGCGGCGTGGCACGCGGCGCACGCGACCTCCGCGTGGCGGCCGGCGAGCGGCAGACGGGTCGAATCGTGCTGCGCCGCCGCGAAGGTGCTGGGCGCGAAGCCCTGCGCCGCGTGGCACGACCCGCAGGCGCCGCCGTCGGGGCGCTTGGCGAGCTGGCCGCCGTGCGCGTCG
>CAYLSO010000142.1:0-5327 GCA_964386525.1 uncultured bacterium | reverse complement strand
GTACCACGCGCCGGCGACCGCCAGGGTGGCGACGCCTGCCAGGGCCAGGCGGGCCGCCGAGGCCTCGATGCGCTCGTGCAGGGTGAAGGCGGCGAGCAGCGCGCGCGTGTCGTGGCGGCTCATCTCGAGGGCGGGATGGAGGGCGCCGGCCAGCGCGCCCCCGATGCCGACCAGGGCGGCCACCAGGTAGATCAGTGGCGGCAGTGACAGCGACTCGATCTCCTCGAGCAGGTAGAGGTTCGAGAGCGTGGCGCTCACCGTGTGCACGTTGGCCTTGGCCACCCAGTAGCCCAGGGGCAAGCCCAGGGCCACGCCGAGCACGCCCAGGATCCCGACCTCTGCCAGCACGAGTCCGAGGATCTGGACGCGGCCGGCGCCGAGCGAGCGCAGGAGGCCGAACTCCGCGCGCCGCCGCACGAGGGCCGCCAGCGTGCTCTCGTAGACCAGGAAGGCGCCGACGAAGAGGCTGATGAGGCTGAGCGCCGTGAGGTTGAGGCGGAAGGCCGCGAGCAGCCCGGCCGCCTGGGCCTCGCGCTGCTCGGGAGTCACGATTTGCACGGACGCCCCGAGGGCGCGCTCGAGCCGCGCCGCCACGGCACCGCGGTCGGCGCCGGCGGCCAGGCGCACATCGAGCTGCGTGATCGCGCCATCGGCGCCGAACAGTGCCTGGCTCTGGGCGATGTCCATCACGGCCAGGCGCCGGCTGGCCAGCGGGCTGACGCGCTGGAAATCCACGAGCGCGCCGATCACCAGTGCGGCGCGCCGGCTGCCGCTGGTAACCGCTACGCGGTCGCCGACCTGCCAGCCGCGCTCGGCGGCGAGCGCCGGGGTCACCGCCACCCAGCCCGGCACCGTGAGGGCGCGGGTGAAGTCGGGCGCCACGCCGGCGCCGCGTGCCTCGCCGCCCGGCTGCGCGTCCCGACGGCCCTGCCACGGCACGCGCACCGGCGCGAACAGGTCGAGCCCGACGATCTCGAGATAGGAATCGCGCCGGCCGCTGACCGCCACGTTGACGCGGTGCACCGGCCAGGCGCCGGCCACGCCGGGCACGGCCAGGATCCGCGGGTAGAGCGTCTCATCGAGCGTCGGCCCGCGCCCCAGCACGCTCAGGTCGGCCTCGCCGCTGACCGCCTTCACGGTGCCGGCGAAGGAGCCCAGCGCGTTGCGGTTGAGGATCTGGATGGAGAGGACGGACGCGACGCCCAGGGCCACGCCGAGGAGCGTGAGCCCGAAGAGCGCCCGGCCGGCGCGCACGCGCGCGGCCAGCGTGCGGGCGAGGTAGCGGATCACGGCGGGCCGGCCCCCGGCGCCCGCTGCCCGGGGCGCCCGCTCATGACGGCTCGAGGATGCCGCTGTGCAGGCGCCACGTCCGGTCAGCCAGTGCCGCCATCTCCGGGCTGTGGGTGACGTAGAGCAGCGAGCTGCCCTCGTCGTCCACCAGCCGCAGCAGCAGCTCCATGACGAGGCGGCCGTTCTCGTCGTCGAGATTGCCGGTCGGCTCGTCGGCCAGCAGCAGGCGCGGGCGCTTGAGCAGGGCGCGACAGAGCGCGACGCGCTGCATCTCGCCGCCCGAGAGCTTGGCCACCGGGTCGTCGCGCCGCGCCGCCAGCCCGACCCGCTCGAGCAGCTCGTGGGCCCGTGCCTCCGACTCGGCGGCGCGGTCGCCCGCGATCCACGCCGGCAGCACGACGTTCTCGCGCACGCTCAGGTGGGGGAGCAGGTAGAAGAACTGGAAGACCAGCCCGATGTGATCGCGGCGCGCCCGCGTGCGCTCACCCTCGGTCAGCCGGGCGAAGTCGCGCCCCAGCACCAGCACTTCGCCGGCGGTCGGGGTCTCGATGCCCGCGGCGAGGTGGAGCAGCGTGGACTTGCCGCTGCCGCTGCGCCTCATGATGGCGACCTTGCCGCCCGCCGGCAGATCGAAGCTGACGTCGTGCAAGGCGGTGAGCGAGTGGCCACGCGCCTGGTCGAAGACCTTGGCGACGCGCCGGAACGACAGGGCGGGGGGCTCCATGGACGGTGGCGTGGACTCAGCTCCCCTTGCGGGCTCGGGCTCCGGCGCCGGCTGGCTGGTCCGGGGCGATCGGCTCGAGGAACGTGCGGGGCGGGTCGGGCTGGACGGCCTCCTCGGCGGTGATCGGATCGCGTCCGGTGAACGGCGCCCGGCGCACGGGGCAGCCGTCCACGTCGCAGACCGGGCAGTAGAGGCGGTGGCACGGGTCGGTGTGGAAGATGACCTCGCCCTCGACGGGCAGCCCGGCTGCCATCTTCTCCTGGAACTCCTCGACGAGGTGGTCCGCCCGGTCCACCGTCCAGAATTCGGGAACCACGAGGTGGGCGTCGACGTGCACGGCGCGCCCGGCGCGGATGGCGCGCAGGTGATGGAGGCGGATGATGCCGGGGTGGGCCGTGCGCTCGAAGGCCGCGAGCAGATGGCGGATCAGCTCGGGGTCCTCCTCGTCCACCAGGCCGCCGCCGGCGCGCCGCATCAGGCGGACGCCCGTCCAGGCGAGATTGAGCGCCACCAGGATGGCGACCACGGGGTCGAGCCACACGACGCCGGTCCAGCGCACCAGCGCCAGGCCGGCGACCACGCCGGCGCTCGTCCAGAAGTCGCTCAGCACATGCTCGCCGTCGGCCGCCAGGGTGATGGACTGCGTCTTGCGGCCGAGGCGGATCAGGAAGATCCCGAGCGCGGCGTTGGCCACCCCGGCGCCGGCCACCACCGCCAGTCCGATGTCGATCTGGTGCACGTCGGGGCCGCGGATGAGGCTGCGCGCCGCTTCGTAGATGATCAGGGCGGCGGCGAAGGTGATGAGCCCGCCCTCGAAGACGGCGGAGACGAACTCCATCTTGCCATGCCCGTAGGGGTGGTTGCGGTCGGCGGGGCGCGCGGCGAAGGTCAGGACCCAGAGGGCGAAGCCGGCGGCCACCACGTTGACGATGCTCTCCATGGCGTCGGAGAGGACCGCCGTGGAGCCGGTCATGGCGTAGCCCCAGAACTTCACCGCCATGATGGCGGCGCCGAGCACCAGGGAGACGACGCCGCCGAGGAGCTTCAGCCGGTAGACGTTCTTCTCGGTCATCCTGATCCGCAAGCCTCCGTGGCGCGAGGGCGGGCCCGGCGGTGCCGGTGTCCCCGAGCGGGCCCACTTCGGCCCGTTCCAGAGTAAGCGCGGTCCGCGTACCGGGCCACCGGGATTTTGGTCTATCTTCTGCGGGGGCGAAAGGGGGGCGGACGGATGAAAGAACAGCGAACCTCGGGCCCGGAACGGCCACGGCGCCGCTACGGGCGGCCGGCAGCGCACCAGACGCCCGGGCGGGCACGAGGCCTGGCGGTGCTCGGCGCCGTCGCCCTCTTGGCTCTATCCGCCGGCTGCGATAGCGAGACCTGGGATATCGTGGCCACGCAAGCTATCCCGCACGGCGCCGCGCGCCTGTGGGCGTCGTCAGGTCGCCTGCACGAGGGCGCGAACACCATCATCGTGGACGTGGTGGGGCCGGCGGCCGGCGAGCCGATAGCGCTGCCGCGGCTGACCTTCGAGAAACCTCAGGCGGCGGCCGGCTTCGCCGTACGGACCGAGGCCATCCTGCGGCAGGCGGGGCGGGCGCGATTCCGCGGCCGCGTGGAATTCTCCGAGCCGGGCGCGTGGAACGGCCGGCTGGAGATCGGCAGCGAGACGGTCTCGATTGTCGTCGAGGTGGAATAGGCAGGTCCGGCTAACGCCCCGCCACCGCGGAGGGCCGGCGCAGCCACTTCACCAGGGCCCAGGCGCCGATCCCGAGCAGAAGCAGAGGACCCAGGGGCAGCAGGAAGACCAGCCCGCAGGCCAGGGCGGCGATCACGATGAAGGGCAGGGCGAGCAGGAAGAGCACGCCGTGAAGGACCCAGCCGAGGATCCGGAACGGGAGCGTGAAGACGAACCAGAGCAGCCCCACCACGGCAGACAGGATGCCGAGGGCCAAGAGCCCGACCCCGAACAGGACCGCGAGCACCAGGAGTTCCATCCAGCCCACCTCCACTGAGGAAAGCGCCGCCGGCCGGCCGGCGCCACCGGATGGACGCGCTCGGCCAGGCCGATCGGCTCGCTTTCTGGGCTGCATACGCAGGGCGGCCAGCCGGGTTTCGGGACCGGGGGCGAAATCGGATCGCCCCGGTCATTCGCCCTCGCTTCCCACCTCCCAGCGGCAGGCCCGCCACAGCCGGGGCCCACCCGCCACGCCGCGCCGGCCGGCCGAATCTCGTGGCGGCTCCATCGCTGGCGCACCGGCGTCGCTTTCGCGGCCGGAGCCTCGGCGCGGATGGCCGCCCGCGTCCGGCGCGGTCTATGCAGGCGCCGGGTGGCGGGGTCGAAGGAGGGGCGGACGATGCGTGCGCTTGATTGGGCAGTGAAGCGGGGGGTGTTTCCTCTGATGTCGCTCGGTCTGACCGGTTGCTACGCCCCGGGGGCAGACGTGGCTCTGTCGCCCGCCGTGCCCATCGCTTCCATCGGGACCATCGCGGTCTGTGACCTGGTGGACGGTGGCGATCTGGAGCACTCGGGCGCCGTGGCCACGCGCGCGCTGGAAGCGGCGCTGCTCGATCGCGGCTTCCGGCTGGTGCCCTACGCGCGGGTGGTCGAGTTGGCCGCGGTCGAGCTGGGCGACAACGGCCGCGTGTGGGTCGAGCGCGACCTCCTCGAGCCGGCGTTGCTGGCCCGGGTGCGCGAGGAGACGGGTGCCGACGCCCTGCTGATCGGCGCGGTGACGGGTTCCAGCCTCACCGAGGGAGCCATCCCCCCGTACCAGATCGACTGTGCTTTCCGCCTGGTCGCCACCCGCACCGGCGACATCGTGGCCGCCGCCAATGCCACCGACGACGGCTCCACCCTGCAGAGCGCGGCGGCGCAGATGGCCAAGCGGGCGGTGGACAAGATTCTGGCCCGCTAGCCCCGATGTCGGGCGCCGGGCGGCGCGCCCCGCGCCCGGCGCCGGCAGCATCCCGCCTAGAAGAGGTTGTAGGTCAGCCCCAGTGACAGCACCTGCTTGAACTGGCCAGCCTTGCGGATGTTGCGCGCGATCTCGTCCGGATTCCCCGTGGCCAGAGCCGCGTCCACGTTGGACTTGGTGTCGAACTTGTCGTACACGAAGTGCATCAGCAGGTTCACCGTGATGACCTTGGTGACGTTGGTCGTGAAGCTGTTGATGAAGGTGACGTCCGGGACCTGCCAGTAGTCGGCGACGTCCTCGTCCAGCAGGCCCAGCTCGTCGAACTGCTGGAGGGCGTCGGACTTCGAGTAGAAGAGCGGCGCGAAGACCACGAGCCCGCCCTCGTAGAGCACGCGCTC
>CAYLSO010000141.1:0-17618 GCA_964386525.1 uncultured bacterium | reverse complement strand
CCCGACGAAGTTCCACATCAGGCAGCCCTGGTTGAGCCACTTCTTGGTGTCCGAGTTCGCCCCCGGCTTCTCGGCCCCCACGCCGAACGGATAGCGCGCCAGATACACTTTCACGCGGTCGACCTCGGGCGGCAGCGCGCGGTCGACGGCCTCGCTCTGGTACATGTGCACGCCCCACAGCCCATCGGGGCGCGGCGTGCCGTCCTCCTGGAAACCCTGATAGAAATCGTCGGCCACCAGCAGCGCCCGGTCGCGCCACTCGCCGAACTCCGGCCGCTCGTCGTAGGGCGCGATCTTGCCGCCCACCAGCGCGGCCGCTTCCGCGGCCGTCGCGGCGGGCAGGCGGCCGATGACGAAATCGGGGATGTCGTCCGGCGTGATCACGACCCCCGGGAGCGGCGGGTCCTTGGGCCCCAGATCCATGTCGGCCAGCCAGTCGTCCGTCATGAACTGCCCCGCGAAGTACCCGTGTACGTACGAGGGCACCAGCGCCGCCGGCCGCCCGGCCGGCGCGTAGCGCAGGATGTTCTTGAAGTCGTACGAGGCGTCGCCGAAGAAGCAGACGTAGGTCGGCACCGGCGCCCACCGGCCGCCGGTGCTCACGTCGTAGAGGAAGTTGCGCACCGCCGTCGGGTCCATGCGCCCGCCCGAGTACCACGCCAAGATGTCCGACATGCGCACCACGGCCGCGCTCGCCCCGGGCATGCCGGGCAGCACGCGGCGCCGTAGCGCCGCCAGATCCGCGGACTGGGGCTCGAACTCGTCGAACGCGATGACCAGATAGTCGGCGCCCAGGCCGGATCCGCGCGGGTCGCGCACGTCGGCGTTGGTCAGCACCGGCCGCCGGTGGGCCCCCGCCGGGCCGGCGAAGTAGGAGCGCGCCGGTTCGGCGGCGTCGTGCAAGTAGAGCGCCTTGCCGCCGCTGGTGTCGGCCGCGTACCAGCCGGTCAGCTCCACCGGGGAGATGGGATCGCTGACGTCGAGCAGCAGCAGGAACTGCACGGCCGAGGCCGAGAACGGCGCCACCCCATAGCCGACGTTCCCGGTCACGCCCTCCGGGGTCGCGAACTGCGCCACGTCCCCCACCGCCCGGAACCGGCGTTTGAAGTAGAGCTCCCAGTAGAGGATGCTCTGCCGGTCGTAGCGCCCGCTGTTCAACGGGTCGGTGACGCGCACGGCCCGCGCCGTCAGCCGGTTGCCGGACTCGCGGATCCAGACCGCCGTGCTGTCGACCTCCCGCCGCACTTTCCCGTTCCAGGCCCGCTGTGCCAGGGGCACGTCGTTGAAGGTCACGTCGAGGTAGTGGTCCAGGATTCCGGCGCTGCGCCGGCTCTCCTGCGATTGCCCCCAGAAGCGCGCGAACAGCCGCGCCGGCTCGTCCGTCACGGCGCCGGGAGCGTCGCCGAGCCAGACCTGCGTGCCGAGCCTGTCGGTGTACTCCAACCACGCCCACTGGTCCCAGAACAGTCCGGGCTCGAACATGTTGGGCCGATACTCGGCGTTCTGCTCGAAGTGCAGCCGCGCCGAGTAGTACGGCGCCGGCACTGCGTCGCCGCGCGTCGGCGCGACGTCGCGGCTCGCCCAGCGCCGAGGCGACGTCGGCAGGTCGGCTTGCCAGGTCAGCCAGTAGATGTTCTTCGCCTCGTAGGGGTGGTCGAGCCAGGCCTGGTCGGCGCTGAGCGGCCCGGTGAAGTCGTCGCGCCAGGTAGAGGGCGGCAAGCCGTAGAAGAGCAGGTAGTCGCCGGCGTCGAAGCGCCCGTCGCCGCCGTCCACGACGCGCACCGCCACCTCGTCGAGGCCGCAGGTGTCGCAGTAGGAGAACTCGGGCAGCAGCGGGATTCCGGAGCGCGTGAAGAGGCGCAGCTGTCCCGGCGGGATCCCCCCCGCCGGATAGCCGAGCGACTGCAGGTCGGCCCCGGTGATGCGCTGGATCCCCTTGCCGTCCACCTGCACCTTGACCCAGCGCGGCGCGACGTCGAAGCCCACGCCGGCCGCCGTCGCGGCGGCCCGCTGCCGCCCCAGGCGCTCGGCCATCGGGCGGCGCAAGGCGCGCGCGCTCTCGGCGTTGAGCAGCACGGAGCGGTAGAGCGGCTCGAACCCCGGGTCCGCGGGCGGCGCCCCCACGGCGCGCTCCCCGCCGACGATGCGCGCCACCACCGCGATCCGGCGATAGACGCGTAAGCCGCCGGTGGCAGGCTCATAGGTCACCGGGCGCAGGCGGATCGCCGCCACCGTCTGGGAGCGCATGCCGGTGATGGCGGCCAGTTCGGCGACCGCGTGCTCGCCGCCGCCCATCGCGTACTCGGGCTGCCGCAGGTACGGCTCCAGCCGGCCGGGCCCGGGGCGGCGCAGCGTGCCGTCCTGGGTGCGCGCCAGCTCCTCGGAGTCGATCGCGTCGCGCCGCAGCCGCGGGGCGAGACGCACCGGGCCCAGCTCGACCGGATCGAGCCCGACTCCCTCGACCTCCACGGTCGCCCCCTCGGGGATTCCGATCCAGACGACGCGCTCCGGCATCGCGGGCGCGCCCGCGATACCGGTGGGCTCGAACCCGAGGATCTCGAGCCCCGCGAGACCCTCGGAGGGATCTCCGGCCGGCGCCAGGTAGGGCTGCGGGACGGCGACTTCGAACGACACGCCGCCGGCATCGGCGCGCAGGACGCGCACGCCGTCGATCGAGCCTGCGGAGGCGGAGGACCCGGCGGCAGGCGCGGCCGTGGAGCCCAGGACGAGGGCGGCTCCGAGCACGGCCAGCACCGCGGGCCCGGTGGCGCGCGCGCGCATGCGGCGGGGCGGGCTCAGAAGCGCTCGGCCTGGTCGGCGAGCATCACCGGGATGTCGTCCTCCACCCGGTAGCGCAGCCGGCAGGCCTGGCAGGTCAGGGTCTCCGCAGCGGGATCGTAGTCGAGGTCCCCGCGGCAAGCGGGGCAGACGAGGATGGCGAGTAGGTCCGCGCTCAGTGCCATGCGATAGCGCTCCCCGGATAGTCCGGACGTCGTTGGATGGGACCCGCGAGGGCAAGCGGGCGGCTCAACTCCAAGGCGGGTAGCAATCCAGCTCGGTCGATGCCTCCTCAGGAGCGCTCCGTCGCGCCGATTCCTGCCTGAGGATAGGGGCCGCCGCAGGGCGCCGTCAAGGCAGCCGGGCCCCGCCGGACCGCCTTTGCCGGCGCGCCTACCGACCGTCGCTGAAGCGGCCCCCGGACTTCCCCTACGGTTTGCGCGCCGCCGGCGCGGCGCCCTTCTTGCCCGCCCCCCCGGCCGCTGCCGCCGGCGCCACCGGCGGGTTGCCCTCCGTGAAGGCCCCCATCGCCCGGTACTTGGCCCGCCGCCGGGCGATGAGCTCTCCGGCCGGGCTCTGCAGCAGCCGGTCGAGGTGGCGGACCACCGCCACCTTGAGGTTGGCCGCCGTCTCCTCCTGATGGCGGTGCGCCCCGCCGAGCGGTTCCGGCACCACCTCGTCCACCACGCCCAGCTCGAGGCAGTCCTTCGCGGTGATGCGCAGCGCGTCGGCCGCCTGCACGTTGCGCGAGCGGTCGCGCCACAGGATGGAGGCGCAGCCTTCGGGCGAGATCACCGAGTAGACGGCGTTCTCGAGGATGAGCACCACGTCGCCCAAGGCCATGGCCAGCGCCCCGCCCGAGCCGCCCTCCCCCGTCACCGCCACGATCAGCGGCACCGGCAGCGCGAGCATCTCGCGCAGGTTGCGGGCGATGGCCTCCGCCTGCCCGCGCTCCTCGGCGCCGATGCCCGGATAGGCGCCCGGCGTGTCCACGACGGTCAGGATGGGAATGCCGAAGCGCGCGGCCATGTGCATCAGGCGGAGCGCCTTGCGGTAGCCCTCGGGGTTGGGCATCGCGAACCGCCGGAACAGGTTCTCCTTGGTGTCGCGCCCCTTCTGGTTGCCCAGGATCATCACGGGCCGCCCGTCGAGCTCGGCGAGACCGCCGACGATGGCCTTGTCGTCGGCGAAGCCGCGGTCGCCGTGCAGCTCGACGAAACCGGTCGCCATGTAGCCCACGTAGTCGAGCGTGTACGGGCGCTTGGGGTGCCGGGCCAGCTGCACGCGCTGGTAGCGGGTCAGCGAGGAGAAGACCCGGCGGCGCATCTCGTCGGCCCGCTTCTCCAGTACTTCCACCTCGCGGCCGACGTTGAGGTCGGCCGCGCTCGCCGAGAGCTTCAGCTCGTGGATCTTGTGCTCCAGCTCGATGATGGGCTTCTCGAAATCGAGGATCAGGCCGCTCATGTCCCTCCCCTACAGCCGCGGTGCCCAGCGCGCGGAGCCGGGACCCAGGAGCGCCGCCAGGTCGAGGGTGACCGCGTCTTCGGCCGCCACCCGGTACTTGCGGGAGCGTAGCACGGTCCGTCGCCCGCCGCTCTCCAGCACGTGCAGGTAGACCGGCACCTCACCGGCGTGCGCGGCCAGCACCCGGTCGAGCCGCCCGGCCAGCCCGCCGCGGAAGAGGTCGGCCTGCACCTCAAGGTGCAAGGCGAAGGCCTTGGCCCGCGCCTCTTCCCAGGCCAGCACCTCCTCGAGCACCAGCTTGGGCTCGCCCGCGTCGCGGCACGAGACGCGACCCCGCACCCACACCACGCGGTCGGCCACGAGCACCGGCCGCTTCCTCGCGAACAGCTCGGAGAAGATCACGCACTCGACCCGCGAGGTGTCGTCTTCGACCTGCACGAACGCCATCGGGTTGCCCTTGCGGTCGGGCACCGACTTGACGCCCACCACGATGCCCGCGGCGCGCACGTCGGTGCCGTCGGGCCGCGCCAGGCAATGGCTCAAGCGGCCGCTGGTGAGGTGGCGCAACTCGGGCGCGAGCGCGACCAGCGGGTGCTCGCTCAGGTAGAAGCCGAGCACCTCCTTCTCGCGCGCCGCCATCTCGGTGGCCCGCCAGGCGGACACCTGCGGCAGCCGCAGCGGCTCGCAGCCGCCGGGCCGCCCCGGCTCCCCGCCGCCGAACAGTATGCCCTGGCCGCTCTCGCGCTCCCGGACCACCTGTTGGGCCCGCTCGAGCGCCGCCGGGGCCGTCGCGAACAGCGCCGAGCGCGGCCCCCCGAGCGTGTCGAGCGCCCCCGCCAGGATGAGGCTCTCGAGCGCCCGCCGGTTGACGTGGGCCGGCCCGACGCGCACGCAGAAGTCCACGAGGTGGTGGAACGGGCCGCCGACGGCCCGCGCCGCCTCGAGGGCCGCCACCGTGCTCTTGCCCACGTTCTTCACGGCGCCCAGCCCGAAGCGGATGGCACCGTCCTCGAGCGTGAAGCGCCACGCCGAGGCGTTGACGTCCGGCGGCCGCACCGCCAGCCCCAGGCGGTGGCACTCCTCCACCAGCACCACGATGCGGTCGGTGTCCTCCATCTCCGACGACAGCGTCGCGGCGAGGAACTCCGCCCGGTGGTGCGCCTTGAGCCACGCCGTGCGGTAGGCGAGCAGCGCGTAGGCGGCCGTGTGCGACTTGTTGAAGCCGTAGCCGGCGAACTTCTCGACCAGGTCGAAGAGGCGCTGCGCTTTGGCCTCCGGCACGCCGCGCCCCGTGGCCCCCTGCACGAAGTCCTGCTTGAGGGCCTGCATGATGGCCGGGTCCTTCTTGCCCATGGCACGGCGCATCAGGTCGGCCTTACCGAGCGAGAAGCCCGCCACCTGGTGGGCGATGGCCATCACCTGCTCCTGGTAGACGATCACCCCGTAGGTGTCGCGCAGGATGGGCTCCAGCTCGGGCAGGTCGTAGCGGATCTTGCGGCGGCCGTGGCGGCGCTCGATGAAGTCGGGGATCATCTCGGAGCCGAGCGGCCCCGGCCGGTAGAGCGCCACCACCGCCGAGATGTCCTCGAAACCCTGAGGCTTGAGCCGGGTCAGCAGGTCGCGCATGCCCGACGACTCGAGCTGGAAGACCCCCACCGTCTCGGCGCGGCCCAGCAGATGGTAGGTGGCCTCGTCCTCGAGCGGCAGCTCTCCCAGGTCCACCTCGACACCCTTGTGCTGACGGATGAGCCGCACGCTCTCGTCGAGCACCGTCATCGTGCGCAGCCCCAGGAAGTCCATCTTCAGGAGCCCGACCTTCTCGCACGAGCGCATGTCCCACTGGGTGATGATCTCGCCCTTGTTGGTGCGGTAGAGCGGTACGTAGTCGATCAGCGGCCCGGGGGCGATGAGCACGCCGGCCGCGTGCACCGAGGCGTGGCGCGCCACCCCCACCAGCTTGCGCGCGCAGCGCAGCAGCTTGGCGTACTCCTCGCCTTTCTGCGGCAGGTTCTTGAGGTCCGGCGACTGCTCGATGGCCTTCTCGAGACTCTGGCCGGGCCCCTCGGGCACGAGCTTGGCGATGCGGTCGGCCTCGCCGAACGGCAGCCCCAGCGTGCGGGCCGCGTCGCGCAGGGCGGCCTTGGCGCCCAGGGTGCCGAAGGTGATGATCTGCGCCACCGAATCGGTGCCGTACTTCTGCATCACGTGCTCGATGACCTCGAGGCGGCGCGCGTCCTCGAAGTCGAGGTCGATGTCCGGCAGGCTGACGCGCTCCGGGTTGAGGAAGCGCTCGAACAGCAGCTTGAAGCGGATGGGATCGATGTCGGTGATGCCGAGCGCGTAGGCGACGATCGACCCGGCCACCGAGCCGCGGCCCGGGCCCACGCCGATGCCGCGCGAGCGGGCGAACTGGATGAAGTCCTGGACGATGAGGAAATACGAGGCGAAGCCCAGGCGCGTGATGGTCTCCATCTCGTACTCGAAGCGCGCCGCCAGCTCGCCGCCGACCTCGCCGTAGCGGCGCCGCATGCCCGCGCCCGCCAGATGACGCAGGTATTCGTCGTCGCGCGCGAAGCCCTCCGGCAGCGGGAACCGCGGCAGGCGGGCGGAAGTGTCGGGCTTGAGCTCGCAGCGCTCGGCGATGGCCAGCGTGTTGCGCAGCGCCGCCTCCAGCCCGGCGAACTCGCGCCCCATCTCCTCGCCGTCGGTGAAGTGGAAGCGGTCGGCGTTGAAGCGCAGGCGCGTCGGGTCGTCGAGCCTCTTGCCGGTGCCCACCGCCAGCAGCAGGTCGTGGGCCTCGGCGTCCTCGCGCGCCAGGTAGTGCGAGTCCTGGGTGGCCACCAGCGGGATGCCCGTCTCGCGGGAGAGGCGCACCGCCTCGCGGCGCACGATCTCCTCGTCGCTCAGGCCGTGGTTCTGGATCTCCAGGAAGTAGTTCTCGGGGCCGAACACGTCGCGGTACCAGAGCGCCGTCTCGCGGGCCGCGTCGGGCCGCCCGTCGAGGTGGAAACGGTTCACCTCGCCGGACAGGCAGGCGGAGAGCGCGATGAGGCCTTCGTGGTAGCGCTCGAGCAGCTCGCGGTCGACGCGCGGCTTGTAGTAGAAGCCCTCGATGTAGGCGAGCGACGACAGCTTGATGAGGTTCTTGAAGCCGGTCTCGTCGCGGGCCAGCAGCACCAGGTGGTAGGTCTGCTCGTCGCGGCCGCGGTCGGCGCGGTGACCGCGGGTGACGTAGGTCTCGATGCCGAGGATCGGCTTGACGCCGGACTTGCGGCAGCGGCCGTGGAACTCGACGGCGCCGAACAGGCTGCCGTGGTCGGTCAGGGCGAGCGCCGGCATGCCCACCTCGCCGGCGCGGCGCACCATGGCGTCGATCTTCGTCGCCCCGTCGAGCAGGCTGTAGTCGGAGTGGACGTGCAGGTGAACGAAGTCGCCCTTGGCCGCCATGCTCTCTCCCGCCGCTCCCTCGCGCCCGCCCGCTACCGCACGCGGAACATCCCGGCCCGCGCGCCGCGATTGCCCAGCCGGTCCGCCACCTGGAGGACGTAGGCGTGCCGCCCCGCCGGCAGCCACCCGGCGGGCCGCCAGCGGCAGGCCCCCGCCTCCGGGTCGAACTCCACCGCCACGCGCCGCCCGTCCACCGCCAGGGTGCAGGCCGCAGCGTCGATACCCGCGCCGCGGTCGCCGACCCGCCAGCGCACCTCGAGCGCGATCGGGCGCGCGCCCGCGCCGGGCGGGCCGCCGCCCGGCCGGACCCGCGCCTCGCCCACTTGCGGCGCCACAGTATCGCGCACGGCGATGAATTCTCCCAGGGCCCTCGTGCGACCGGTGACCACCCCCGCCGCCAGGTCCGGCCCCCCGAGGAATCGCCGGCCTTCCGGGCCGGAATGAAACAGGCCGACCCGCTCCGCGCTCATCCCTTCCGGCAACCGCAGCCGCACCGTGGCCGGCTCACGCAGCGGCAGCCAGGCCGGCTCCACGCGGTAGCGGGCCACGGCTGCATCCCCGCCGGCACGGCCGCCCGCGCGCCACCCGGAGACGGGCACCTCCACAGCCAGCGGGTAGCGCTCGAACAGCGAGCCGCTCTCCAGCTCCAGCACGAAGACGCCGTCACTGGAGCGCAGCTCGCGCTTCCATCCCGGCCGGCCTTCCGCCACCAGGAAGCGCCGCGTCACCGCGCCCGCGCCGCTGCCCGCCGAGACTTCCACCGGGCCGAAGAACCCATCGGCCAGCTCGAACGCTGCCTCGCCCCGCGCGCCGAGCCCCCCCCCGCCCAGCGCCGGGAGATTCGCCGTGATGTCGCCACCGGGGTGCTCACCGCGGGCCACCACCCCGTCCGGGAAGAACTCGAGATCGAGCCCGCCCCCCGGCCGCTGGCCCGGCGCCCAGGGGTCGGCGACCTCGGGGCCGGCCTCTACCCACTCGAGCACCGCATCGGCCTGTACCGTGTTGCCCGCCAGATCGGCCGCCGTCACCCGCAGAGCGTGCGCACCGATCGGCATCTGCCAAGCGGGCTCGGCCCGCCGTAGCGCCAGGCAGCGCAGCCCGGCGGGCGGGGTCAGCGCGTAGGCGCTCTGGCCGCGGGCCGCCCGGACACGCGCATCGAAGACCACGTCCGCCTCCGCGGGGTCGAGCCAGGAGACCGAGTCGAAGCGGGCGGCGTAGGCCGGGGCGCCGTCCAGGGCCGCCTCGATGGAGTGAAGCCCGAGGCGGTTGGGCTTGGCCTCCGTGCGGTCGAAGCCCTCCACCGCCACGCGCACCGGGCCCGAAACCCGCACCCGGTGCTCGGCGCGCACGACCCCGTCCCGACGGCGCGCCAGCGGCACGCGCAATGGCACGGTCGTGCCTTCCACGCAGGCGGCGGCCGACGCCGGATACACCCAGAGCGCCGCGAGTACCGGCGCCACCCGGTCGGGTACGGACAAACCCAGGCTCAGCGGGTCGATCGCGGTGTCGCCCGAGCGCACCTCGAGGTGCAGGTGCGGCGGCCCGGCGCCGCTGTCGCCCGCATAGCCCACCAACTCGCCCTGCCGGTAGCGAAAGCGGCCGGGCGGCGGCGCCAGGTCCTGCTCGTACTGTCCCGTGGAATCCTGCAGGTCCGCGATCCAGCGCGCCAGATCGGGGGCGAAGCCGTCGAGATGCCCGTACACCGCCGTCCGGCCGTCGGCCAGCCGCAGGTACAGGCCACGGCCATAGCCCACGCCCGAGGCGCGCACGCGCACCACCTCCCCGGCGTCAAGGGCGCGCACGGGAAGTCCGACGATCTGCTGGGTCGAGAGGTCGAGGCCGCCGTGGAAGTGGCCGCGTCGGTACTCGCCGAAGGTGGAGGTGGGAGCCGCCGGCCGGTCGAGCGGCCAGACGAAGGCGGCGCCCACCGTCACCGTCCACGCGAGCCGGGCAAGCGCGTCCCTCAGCACGACGCGCCTCGGCCCCCGCAGGCACGGGTGTGAGGCACGGCCCGCACGCTAGCAACGGCGTCCCGGGGTGTCAAGAAAACCGGGGAATCGGCAATGCGCGTCGTTGCACTCCGCTCGCCTCGGCCGCGGCGGTTGCATTCCGCAACGCGCGCCGTCCCCCGGCGCCCGGCCCGCAACCTGCGCGGCGAAGCCCCCCCGGCCCGCGCCGCCGCACGGAACTGGCGGTCGCAAACCCGCTGGCACGCCGATTGCCCGTGCCCTCAGCCTGTCTTGGACGGCCTGCCTCTCGGAGCGGCCGCACGACTGGGCAGAACTCAACGGAGGACAGCAAGTCATGAAGACGCGTTTCGCTATGGCCGCGCTGCTGGTGCTCGCCGTGTCGCTGACCGGCTGCATGGGTGACAGCGTGGCTCCCAACGACACCACCGCCCCGGCGGCCCCCCAAGGTGTCTCTGCCACGACCGACCAGCTCAACTGGAGCCTCTCGTGGGACTCGAACACCGAGCCCGACGTCGCCGGCTACTACGTGTACCGGACCCCGGTGAGCGGCTCCCAGCAGGGCACCGCGCAGCAGCTGACGACCGCGGCCGTCGCCACGACGCGCTACCAGATCCCGGCAGAGGCGGGCCAGTGGCAGTACGCGGTCCGCGCCGTCGACACGGCCGGCAACGCCAGCGCGCCCTCCACCCCGGTGCTCATCACGATGGGCAGCTGCCCCGGCCCGGAGTACCCGGACGAGAACATGCTGGTGCAGCCGCGCTGAGCGGAGCACAGGACGCTCCCCAGGTACCCGCACGGACGCGAAGCGGGCGGCTCCTTCCCGAGCCGCCCGCGGCCTTTTCTGCGCGCTGTTCCCCGGAATCCTCCGACCTACCGAGCCCTCATCGCACCAGCACCCACTTGGCCCGCGCCGTCACGCCGGCCGAGCGCGCTTCCAGGAAGTAGAGCCCGGCGCCCAGAGCGGCGCCGGCGCCGCGCGCCTCCACCGTCCAGCGCGCCACCCCGATCCCGTCCAGCACCCCGCGCTCGCTGCGCAGCCGGCGCCCGGCTGCGTCGTGCAGCAGGAAGTCCACTTCGGCCCCGGGCTTGCCGGGCAGGGCGAAGCTCACGTAGCTCCGGCCCCGGCTCGGGTTGGGGCTGACGCTCAGGCGCGGCCCCCCCGCCACCGCGGTGGGCGTCACGCCGATCGACGGCATCGTCACCGTACCCTGCCGTAGGAAGGAACGGCCCGCCGTGTACCAAGGCAGGTGCCCCGCATCGTAGGTCCCCGGGCCGAGATCCCAGCCGCGGAAGATCCCGTCGGCGCTGCCGAAGGCGATCTCCAGGCGGCCGTCGCCATCGGGATCCCCCAGCGACCCGCCGCCGGTGATCGCGCCGCTGGTCAGACGCGGCCATCCCGCCTGGGGCAGACCGTCGGCACGGCGCACGTGCAGCTTGCGGTCGAAGCTCCCCGCGATCACCTCGACGGTGCCGTTGCCGTCCACGTCAGCCACCGTCGGCGAGCCGCGCACCTCGCCACCGAGGCTCACCGGCCAGCCGGCATGAGCCGACCCGTCCTCGTCCCAGACCCACAGAGCGCCGGCGTCCGTCCCCGCCACGACCTCGAGATGCGAGTCGGAGTCCACGTCGGCCAGCGCCGGGCCGCCGCGCACCGCTGCCCCCCCGGCGCTCACCGGCCAACCCGCGAGCGGCGTGCCCGCGGCCGACCACGCGTACACCAGGCCGTCATCGGCGCCCACGACCACGTCGCGCACGCCGTCGGCGTCGAGATCACCGACGGCCGGCGAGCCGGCCACCGCGCCACCCACCTTCAGCGGCCATTGCGGCACGGCCGTGCCGTCGCCGCGCAGCACGTACACCGTGGAGTCGTCGGCGCCGAAGACGATCTCCGCCTTGCCGTCGCCGTCCAGGTCGGCGAGCGCCGGGGAGGAGTGCACCGCCGCCGGCAGGCGCTTGGGCCAGCCGGGCAGTGGCTGCCCCTGCCGGTCGAGCACGTGCACGGCGTGGGGCGCGCTGGTGGCCACGACGATCTCGTACGCCGGGGTGCCCGCCACGTCCCCGACCGCCGGGCCGGAGTCGATCAGCCCACCCACCGCCGCGGGCCAGCCGGCCGCGTCGGAGCCGTCGGCGCGCAGCGCGTACACCTTGCCGTCGTCGACGCCCACGATGACCTCGGCCAGGCCGTCGAAATCCACGTCCCACACCGCCGGGTTGCTGCGCACGCCGGCGTCGAGATAGAACGGCCAGCCGGGCAGCGGTTTGCCGGTGGCCCCGTCCAGCGCCCACATCTGCGCGCTCTCCGTGCCGAAGACGATGGCCCGCGCCGCCCCGCCCCAGTCCACGAACGCCGGCGCCGTGGTCACCGCGCCGCCGACGCCGACCGCGAAGGAGGTCGGCGGGTCGAGGATCATCCGCGCGGCGTTGACCCGGCCGCCGCCCATCAGCCCCTCGAAGCCGGGGTTCACGTCGTCCACCCGGTCGGCCGTGTCGCGCAGGCGCAGGACAACCTCGCCCGGCGTGGCCGCCGGCAGGCCCTGGGTCTTCCGCCACGACTGGTAGAGGCCGACGATACCGGTCACCAGCGGCGCGGCGAACGAGGTGCCGGTCTCCCAGGAATAGGACGGCGTGTAGCGCGTCGAGTAGGTGGTGCGGATGCTGACCCCGCCGGCGCAGACCTCCACCCACGGCCCGTAGTTGGAGAAACCCGCCAGAACGTCGTTGGCGTCGAGCGCGCCGACGTCCACGCAGTCCCCGCGCGAGCCGAGGTAGTTGGCCGGCGGATTCGCAGTACCCTGGTTGCCCGAGGCGACCACGACGGTGGCGCCGCGCCCGACGGCGTAGCTCACCGCCGCGCCGAGCCCGCTCAGGTTGCCGTTGCTCCACGAGCAGTTGATCGCCGTGGCCCCCATGCGGGCCGCGTAGTAGATGGCCTGGGCGCAGAAGGACATGTCCACCACGCCGCCCGCCCCGACGCCGTCGTCCCAGCCGGCGCGCAGGGCCATCAGCTTCACCCGGTTGCCGGCGCCGGCCACGCCGCTGCCGTTGTCGGTCACCGCGCCGGCGACGCCGGCGCACGCCGTGCCGTGGCCAACGAAGTCCGCCGGGTCGTTGTCCGCGACGCTCACGTCCTCGCCGGCGCGCCCGTAGACACCGGTGACGAAGTCCCAGCCCACGAAGTCGTCGACGTAGCCGTTGGCGTCGTCATCCACGCCGGGGGCTCCGGCCATCTCCGCCCAGTTGTGCCAGATGTTGCCGCTGGTGTGGGGCGCCGGCCCGCCGAGGTCCGGATGCGTCCACAGCACCCCCGTGTCGATGATCGCTACCACCACGGAGGTGTCGCCGGGCGTGAGATCCCACGCCTCGGGCAGGTCGCTGTCGCGATCGCTGGTCTGGGAGAACGCGTACTGCAGCGGGAAGAGCGAGTCGTTGGGCACGAACTGCACGGGGAAGACGCCGATCGGGTCGGCGCCGCGCACGCTCGCCTCGGCGCGGAAAGCCCCCAGGGCTTCCGGCAGCGCCGCCCCCGCGGGCAGCTGCACGATGTAATAGGCGCGAAGGTCCTCGGCGCCGCTGCCCGGGGCGGGCGGCTCGGCGCCGGGGAACTCGGGTTCGATCGCAACGGCGCCGAAGCGGGCCAGCAGGCGATCGACGCCGAACACGCCGGTGCGCCCCTGCGCACGCACCAGCGACGGATCGAAGGGCGCGGCCTGGGGGGCGAGGCGGATCTCGAAGCGCCGCGCGTGGTAGCCCGGGGTCTGCGTCTGTCCCACGGCCGGGTCGAATAGCGGCAGGTCGAGCGCGACGCGGATCGGAGCGAGCAAGCCGGCGGTGGGATCGGTCGCGGCCGGCGCGGCCGCGGCGCCGGCGGGGCCCGTCGAGCAAAGCAGGAGCAGAACTGGAAGCAGCCGGCGAGCCAGGACAGGGGCGGTCCGGGGAGCGCGGGATCCGGAAACGAAGGAGGCAGCGCGGGCTGGGAGCCAGGCGGTGCTCGAATGCAAAGGTGTCTCCCCGGGAACCTAGCCAGGCCGGGATCGCGCCGGCCGTCACGCAACGCGCTGTAATAATGGTAGCAGCCCGGCTGGAGCCCCCGTGGCCCCGGCCGGCATCCCGGCCGCGGCTGGAGCGCGTTTCGTCTGGCTTGACACCCCCCCGCCTCGGGCCCCAATCTGCGCCCCGACATGACCGACCGCGACCCAGCGCGCGAGCGTGCCCGTCTCCTCGAGATCCTGGTCGAGCGCTCCCTCCGTTTCGGGCGCTTCCAGCTGGCTTCCGGGGGCGAGAGCGAGTTCTACGTGGACGTGCGCAAGACCGGCCTCGACCCCGAGGGGGCGGCGCTCGCGGCGCGCCTGTTCGTGGATCTCACCGACCTCGGCGCGCCCGGCGGCCCGACGGCCGTGGGCGGCCCGACGATGGGCGCCGACCCGCTGGTCACCGCCATGGGCCTCGAGTGCCTGGCGCGCGGCCGCCGGGTCGAGTGCTTCCTGGTGCGCAAGCAGGCGAAGGACCACGGAACGGCGAGCCGCGTGGAGGGCAATCTCAGCACCGGCGCGCGCGTGCTGCTGGTGGACGACGTCATCACCCAGGGCGGCTCACTGATCTCGTCGATCCCGGCGGTCGAGGCCTGCGGCGCGCGCATCGTCGCCTTCGGCTGCGTCGTGGATCGTGGCGCGGGTGGGGCCGAGAAGCTAGCGGCCGACGGCGTGCCGGTGCACTCGATCTTCGGCATCTCCGAGCTGCTGCGAGCCGGCGGGCGGCCGGACCTCGCGCAGCGCTGACCGCCGCCGGGCGCGGCCGCCCCCGCCTTCAGGCCCCCGCCCTTCGCGCCGATAGTCTAGTGGAGTAGGCTCACGGGCGATCGCCCCGGCCGCCACAGGAGCAGGCATGTTCGAGCCCCACTTCGGGCTGCGTGAAAACCCTTTCTCGACCAGCCACGACCCGCGCTTCGTCTATCCCAGCCCCGAGCACCTCGAGGCCGTAGCGCACTTCCGCTACGGCGTGCAGAACCGCGAGGCCTTCGTGCTGGTCACCGGCGAAGTGGGCACCGGCAAGACCACGGCCGTGCGCGACCTGGTCGCCCGCCTGCCCCAGCAGGCCCACGTGGCCCTGCTGCAGAACACGTCGCTCACCCGTCACGAGCTGCTCGAGGAGGTCTGCGGCCGCTTCCAGGTGGCCTGGGACGACAGCCTCTCCAAGCCGGCCTTGCTGCAACGGCTCGAGTCCGCGCTCGGCGAGGCGCTCGACCGCGGCGAAACCTGCCTCTTGATCATCGACGAGGCACAGAACCTCGACGGCGAGTTGCTCGAGGAGGTCCGGCTGCTCTCCAACCTCGAGTGGCGCGGCGGCCACCTCCTGCAGATCTGCCTGGCCGGCCAGCCCGAGCTCGAGGACCGCCTTGCCACGCCCGAGCTGCGCCCGCTGCGCCAGCGCATCAGCGTCAAGTACCGGATTCAGCCCCTCGACGTGCAGGAGACGGAACGCTACATCCATCACCGGCTGCGGGTGGCGGGCGGCGACGGGCCGCGCATCTTCCCCACTGACGCCACGGCGGCCGTGCACGAGATCACCCACGGCATCCCGCGCGAGATCAACATCGTCGCGGGCCAGGCCCTGCTCAACGCCTACGTGGAGGGCTCGCCGGTCGTGCCCCCCCCGCACGTGCGGCAGGAGGTGACACAGTTCGGATTCCAGAGCGTGCAGACACGCTCCCATCCGGCGGCCCCGGCGCCCGCACCCCCGCCGGCGCCGCCGCCGCTCGCTTCCGAATCCCCCGCCTCCGCCGCCGTCTCGGCCCGCCCCGCCGTGGTTCCGACGCTCGAGCCGACGCCGCCGCCGGTGCCGCTGCCCACGGCGCAGGCCGCGGTACCGCCCCCCATCGCAGCCCCGGCGGCCGTGCCCGCGGCCGCCGTCGGGCGCACTTCCGCCGAGCCCGCGGTGACGCCGACGCCGACGCTGACGCCGCCGCCGACGCCCTCGCTGCCGCCCGCGCCGCGACGCGTCCCCGCAGCGCCGGAACGCACCGTGAGCAATTGGCGCGACCGCCCGGCCGCACCGCTCGTCCTGCCTCCTACCCCCGCGGACCCGCGAGCGGTGGAGCTCGAGGGCGCTCGCGAGTCCGGGCCGTCGCTCTGGAGCCGGATCCCTCTCTGGGTGCCGATCGCCGGCGTCTTGATCGTGACGGCAGTCGCTTTCCTGGCCAGTGGGATGGGCAGCCAGCTCTGGAGAAGCCTCTCCGCCCCCCCCGTCGAGGAGCAGACGCCAGCCACGTCCGCCGAGGAACCCGCCCCGGCGGCGCGACCGGCCGCCAGCGCCGCCTCCGCGTCGATAGCCACGCCGAGCCTGGCCGGCGGGGCGTATGCGCTCCAGGTGGCCTCGTTCCGCACGGAGCGCAAGGCGCGCGCCGCGCTCGCCGAGATGGACGCCGCCACCGGACTCGGGGGGCGCGTGGTGAACTCCCCCGGTGGCGCAGACCCGTGGTTTCGCGTGGTGATCGGGAGCTTTGCCACCCGCGAAGACGCGCGTGCGCGGAGCGCGGAACTGATGGGCCGCGGCATCGTGCCCGAGGACTGCATGGTGGTGGCAGCGCCGCGTCGGGCGGGTGTCGAGCCGCCCTCTGCGCCCTAGGCGGCACCCGCTGCGCGGCCCCCCGGTTGACGCCCGCGAGACGCTCTACCTATACTGCAGCCCTGCCTCGCCGGATTCGCACGAGCAGAGTCCCTATCGTCTAGACGGCCTAGGACCCCGCCCTTTCAAGGCGGAAACACGGGTTCGAATCCCGTTGGGGACGCCAGCACTCTCGGTCGCCGCTCGGCCGTCGGCGGCTCATTTGGCCATTCGACGAGACACCCTGGACCGCATCCAGACGCGCCCCACCGCGATCGGAGGGGCCTTCGTCCTTCCTCGTGTCACTCCAGCACAACCGCCCGCGTCGCGCGCATGTTCATGCCCTGCCGCAGGCACACGAGATACAGTCCCGGCGCAAGGCGACGGCCCTCGCCGAGGTCGAGCGAGTGGTGTCCGGCACCGAGCGAGCCCACGTCGCGCCGAATAATCCGGCGCCCAGCAACATCGAACATCTCGAGAGAGGCGGCCGCCGCAGTCGCGAGCGTGAAGCGCACCGTCAGCGAGCCTTCCCGCGTGGGATTCGGGGAAATGGGATCGAGCGCGATCGCCACCAGTGCTTCTCCCGGCACACTGACCGCCTCGCCGCCGAGCTGGCCGTTCGCCTGCACCCGCTGGGCATAGACGTCGAGGTTGGTGAAGGCTTCATCGTCGCGCCAGTCTGTCCAGGTAGCGATGGCCCCGCCTGCGCCATCGGAGACGATGGCCGGGCCAATCTGCCGGTTTGCGGCGGTGCAGAGAGCCACGCCGTCGGCCCCCCACTGGGCCACGCCAGCGGCGGACACCCGCTGGGCGTAGATGTCACTTGCGTCGACCCCGGTGCGGTGGTCCTCCCAGGTGACGACGGCCCCGCCCGCGTCGTCGGAGACGATGGTCGGGCAAGTCTGCCTGTTCACGGCGGTGCAGAGGGCCGCGCCGTCGGCCACCCACTGGGCCACGCCAGCGTCGGACACCCGCTGGGCGTAGATGTCACTTTCGTCGACCCCGGTGCGGTAGTCCTCCCAGAGGACGATGGCTCCCCCAGCACCGTCGGAGACGGCAGAGCCCAGGGTCTGGTCGTGGTTGGCGGTGCAGAGGGCCACGCCGTCGGTTGTCCACAGGACCGCGCCTCCGGCGGAAACCCGCTGGACATAATTGTCAGAGTTGGTGAAGCTGCCATCATCGTTGCGCCAGTCCACCCACCTGACGATGGCCCCGCCCGCGCCGTCTGAGACGATGGCCGGAGACCGCTGATCGCGTACGGCGGTGCAGAGTGCCACGCCGTCGGCTGCCCACTGCGCGGCGCCCGTCGACGAGACGCGCTGGGCGTAGATATCGTCGTTGCCGCTACGCCTGTCTTGC
>CAYLSO010000140.1:0-4069 GCA_964386525.1 uncultured bacterium | reverse complement strand
CGGCAGGATGCGGATGAAGTGCATGCGCATCTTGCCGGAGATGTGGGCCAGCACCTTGTGGCCGTTCTCGAGCTCCACGCGGAACATGGCGTTGGGAAGCGGCTCGATCACGGTCCCCTCGACCTGGATGCCCTCTTCCTTTGCCACTCGCTACCTTCCCTCCCCGGCCGCCTGCCGGCTCACGGGCCCGCCGCGCTCCGCTTCCGGCGCGGTCTCGCGGCCGGAGAGCGACAGGATCTCGGCGGCCTCCCGGCCGACCGCGATCGTGTGCTCGAAGTGCGCCGACCAGGAGCGGTCGCGGGTGACCACGGTCCAGCTGTCGGGCATCGTGAAGACCTCCGACGCGCCCGCCGTGATCATCGGCTCGATGGCGAGCACCATGCCCGCCTGCAGCTTCGGCCCGCGGCCCGGGCGCCCGTAATTGGGCACCTGCGGCTCCTCGTGCAGCTGGCGCCCGACTCCGTGTCCGGTCAGGTCGCGCACGACGTTGAATCCGAAACCCTCCACGTACGACTGCACGGCGTGTCCGATGTCGCCGACGCGCCCGCCGTCCACCGCCGCCGCGATGCCGCGGTAGAGCGACTCGCGCCCCACCGCCAGCAGCCGGCCGATCTCGTCGCCCACCCGGCCCACCGGCAGGGTGCGCGCCGCGTCGCCGAAGAACCCGTCGAGCAGCACCCCCATGTCGAGCCCGACGATATCCCCCTCCTCGAGGGGGGCGTCGCTGGGGATGCCGTGCACCACGACCTCGTTCACCGACACGCACAGGCTCGCCGGGTACCCCCGGTAGCCCTTGAACGCCGGCCGCGCCCCGTGGTCGCGCACGAACTCGTCGGCGGCCCGGTCCAGCCGGCGGCTCGTCACCCCCGGGGCCACCAGCGGCTCCAGATGGTCGAGGCAAGCCGCCACCAGCCTCGAACTGGCGCGAATGCGGGCGATCTCTTCCTCGCTCCGCAGGTAGATCATGTCCCGGCCCGGCCTGCCGCCGCCCCGTCGAGGGCCGCCACCAAGTCCGCGAACACGCCCTCCGGGTCGCGGTCGGCGTCCACCTCCAGCAGGCGGCCCGAGCGCTCGTAGTACCCGCGCAGCACCGCGGTCTCGGCCGCGTACACCTCGATGCGCCGGCGCACGCTGCCGGCGTCGTCGTCCTGGCGCGTCACCAGCCCCGCGCCGTCGTCGTCGCAAACCCCCGAGCGCCGGGGCGGCAACCCCGACGGGTTGTACGTGCGCCGGCAGGTCGGGCACTCGAGACGCGCCGACAGCCGCGTCGCCACCACCTCCGCCGGCACCCGCAGGTACGCCGCCGCCATGAGCGGCCGGCCGAGCCCGCCGAGCAGCCGGTCGAGCGCCTCGGCCTGCGGCAGGGTGCGCGGGAACCCGTCCAGGATGAACCCGCCGCGCACGTCGCCGCGCCCCAGGCGCTCTCCGGCGAGGTCGATCATGGTCTCGTCGGAGACCAGCATTCCCTGTTCCATCCGCTCCTTCACCGAGCGCCCGAGCGGCGTGCCGCGCCCCACCGCCTCGCGCAGGATCTCGCCGGTCGACACCAGCGGGATGCCGTAGCGCTCCGCCAGCCGCCGCCCCTGGGTGCCCTTGCCGGATCCGGGCGCCCCCAGCAGCACGATGCGCGGACCCACCGCTCAGCGCCTCCCGCGGATGCGGCCCTTGCGCACGAAACCCTCGTAATGGCGCATCAGCAGGTGCGACTCGATCTGCTGCAGGGTGTCGAGCGCCACGCCCACCACGATGAGCACGCTGGTGCCCCCGAAGCCGGCGAACAGGATGACGTTCATCGCCTGGAAGAGGAAGTCCGGAACGATGGCCACCAGGGCCAGCGCCGCGGCGCCCACCAGGGTGATGCGCGTCATCACCCGGTCGATGTACTCCGCCGTCCTCTTGCCCGGCCGGATGCCGGGCACGAAGCCGCCGTACTTGCGCATGTTCTCGGCCAGGTCGTTGGGATTGAGGACGACCGCCGTGTAGAAGTACGTGAAGAAGATGATGAACATAGCGTACAGCACTTCCCAGACGCCGTTCTGGTTGGGCGAGAAGTTCGTCTGGACCCACTGCGCCACGCTGCTCTCCGGGAAGAACTGTGCGATGGTCGCCGGGATGATCAGGATCGACGACGCGAAGATGATCGGGATCACGCCCGCGGTGTTGACGCGCAGCGGGATGTGCGTCGAAGCCCCGCCGTACATGCGCCGCCCGACGATGCGCTTGGCGTACTGCACCGGGATCTTGCGGGTGCCCTGCGTCAGGACGACCACGAAGGCGACCATGGCGACGGCCAGGATGCTCGCCGCCAGCACCGCGAACAGGCTCAAGGTGCCGGTGCGCAGCGACTCGATGGTGGCCTGCACGGCGGTCGGCACGCGGCCCACGATGTTGATCATGATGATCAGCGAGATGCCGTTGCCGATGCCGCGCTCGGTGATCTGCTCGCCCAGCCACATGACGAACATGGTGCCGGTGGTCTGGGTGATCATCAGGGTCAGCAGGAAGCCCGGTCCCGGGTCCGGCACCACCGCCACGCCGCCCGGGTTGCTCATCAGGAAGATGCCGTAGGCGTACGACTGGATGAGCGAGATGATCACCGTGCCGTAGCGCGTCAGCTGGTTGATCTTCTTCTGGCCCTCTTCCCCCTCCTTGCGCAGCTTCTCCAGGTACGGCACCACGGCGCCGAGCACCTGCAGCACGATGCTCGCCGAGATGTACGGCATGATGCCGAGCGCGAAGATGGTGGCGCGCGAGAAGGCGCCGCCCACGAAGATGTCGTAGAGGCCGAACAGGGTCCCGGCCTGCTGCGAGAAGGCCGCGGCCAGGGCGGCGGCGTCCACCCCCGGCGAGGGCACGTGCTCCCCCAGCCGGTAGATGGCGAACAGCCCGAGCGTGAAGAGGATGCGCTTGCGCAGCTCGGGCACGCGGAAGATGTTCTGGGCGCTTTCGACCAGGGACATGGGCTTCCTCTCGACCGTGGGGGCCTAGGCCCCGGCGGCGACGGTTCCTCCGGCAGCTTCGATCTTGGCGCGTGCGGCCGCGCTCACCGCGTGCACCTGCACGGTGATGGCGCGGGCGACGTCGCCGTCGGCAAGGAGCTTGACCGGCCCGCCGTTCTTGCGCACGAGTCCCTTCTCGACCAGCAGGGCGCGGGTCACCGTGTCGGCCCCGAGGCCGGCCACCTGACCGACGTCCACGACCTGGAAGACCACCTTCTGCGGACGCTTGAAGCCGCGCTTGGGCACGCGCCGCTGCAGCGGCATCTGGCCGCCCTCGAACCAGGGGTGCTGCTTGTTGCCCGAGCGGGCTCCCTGGCCCTTGTGGCCCCGGCCGGCGGTGCCGCCCAGCCCCGTACCTCGGCCCTTGCCGCGGCGCTTGCCCTCCTTGACCGCGCCCGGCGCGTGATGCAGATCGCCCAGCTTCATTGCGTCTCCTCGACCTTCAGCAGGTGACGGAGCTTGAACACCATGCCGCGGATCTGCGGCGTGTCCTCGTGCTCCACCGTCTGCTGGTTCTTGTGGATGCCGAGCGCCTTGAGCGTGAGAGCCTGTGACGCCTCCCGCCGGGAAGCGCTCTTGACCTGCTTGATCCTAAGCCGACCCATGCGTCGTCTTCCTCGTTCCGAGAAGCTGCTCGACCGTCAGGCCGCGGGCCGACGCCACGTCGGCCGCGCGGCGGAGGCTCTTGAGCCCTTCCACCGTCGCCTTCACCACGTTGTGCGGGTTGTTCGAACCCAGGGACTTGGTCAGCACGTCCTTGATGCCCGCCGAGTCGAGCACGGCGCGGACCGCGCCGCCGGCGATGACGCCGGTGCCGCTCGAGGCCGGCTTGAGGAGCACCCGGGACGCCCCGAAGCGGCCGACCACCTCGTGCGGGATGGTGGTCCCCACCATGGGCACCTGGAACATGTTCTTGCGCGCCACCTCGCCGGCCTTGCGGATGGCGTCGGCCACTTCGTTGGCCTTGCCGAGGCCGGTGCCGACGCGCCCGCTCTGGTCGCCCATCGCGACGATGGCGTTGAAGGAGAAGCGCCGGCCGCCCTTCACCACTTTCGCCGTGCGGTTGACGT
>CAYLSO010000139.1:0-5056 GCA_964386525.1 uncultured bacterium | reverse complement strand
GATCACGGGCACTGGCACGACGGGGCGCCGCCGGACCCGAGCCAGCGCGTGACGACCACGACCACACCGGCCAGCTCGGGGGCATCGCGGGATCAATCACCCCTGCCCGGAGTCGCACCCCCCCAGCCGTGGCAGTACGACGCCCCGCGTAACCGGTTCTGGTACCCCGATCACGGGCACTGGCACGACGGGGCGCCGCCGGACCCGAGCCAGCGTGCCACGGCCACGGCGGCCCAGACCACCACTCCGGCGGTGGATCAGAGCCCGCTGCCCGACGGCATCACGCCGACGCCCAACTACTACGACGGGGCGAAGAACCGCCACTGGGTGGCGGAGCACTCCCACTGGCATTCCGGCCGCCCGCCGGCGGCCGCCACCGGCACGACGGGGACCACGACGACCGCCCCGGCGACCCCGACACCGCAGCCCACCCCGGCGCAGCCGGAACCGACTCCCGAGCCGACGCCCACGCCCTGAGCGAGGGCTTCACCGCGGCACCCTGGCTCGGTGCGGGTCAGGGCTGGGCGGGCCGATCAACTGAAGCGGCGGCGCCGTACCAGTGGGTGAGCTCGCGAGATGCTCTGCTTCCGCCCGCGCGAGCCCGTCGGTCAGCTTCGCAAGAGGCCCTGCTGACCTGCGCCAGCCGGGCCCGCCGCTGCGCATCCATTTTGACCGGGCCGGTGTCCCCTGGGCAGGAACACGAAGACATGTCCGCTCATCCGACCGAAAGGACTTTCCCATGGAGATGGTGATCAGCTTCCCGGGCGGCGCCCGCGTTGACGCGAAGTTCGGCTCCTACACCGTGCAGACGGACCAGCCGCCTCAGGGAGGGGGTGAAGGCTCCGCCCCGACGCCGTTCGCGACGTTCCTGGCCTCGATCGGCACTTGCGCGGGGATCTACGTGCTGGGCTTCTGCCGGCAGCGCCAACTGCCCACCGACGACATCCGGATCGTGCAGCGCCTGGAGGTCGACCGGGCGACAGGCATGGTCGCCACCATCGGCCTGGACATCCACGTGCCGTCCAGCTTCCCCGAGAAGTACCACGCGGCCCTGATCCGTTCGGCCGAACGGTGCGCGGTGAAGAAGCACATGGAGGCTCCGCCGAAGTTCGAGGTCACGACCGTGACGGACGCGTGAAGGCGCTTCCTGCCCGGCGGCACGGCCCACGCGCATCCCCAGGCTTGACGGAGACCCAGCAACCCTGCATTCTCTGGGTTCGAGGGACGCCGCGCATGACCACGCCTCCGATGAAACTGCGCCGCTTGCTTCGCGGGCTCGCCGTGCTGCCCGCAGCCATCTTGTGGCTTGCGCTGGTGGCCGGGGCCCTGCATCACCACGCTCGCGAGGACGGCTCGCACTCCTGCGTGATTTGCAGTCTGAGCCACGCACCTGCGACGACCACCGGCGTCACCGCTGGCAGCGCACCTGTGGTCCCCTCTGAGCGCATCGTCGTCGCACCACTCCCCGCGCCTGTCGCTCCCCGTCCCGCTTCCGCTTCGAGTCGCTCTCCGCCTTCTCTCTAGTCCTCCTCGACAGTTGCGCCTTTCGGCGCTGCCGTTCGCCCGAGGCGACCTACGTCGTACCCATGCAGGGGATACCCCCTGCGCCCCCGGCGATGGTTCGCTCCACGCACCCAAGCACTTTGAGGGGACTCCACCATGCACAGGCATGTCTTGCCGACCGCTGTCCTCGTCCTGCTGGCCGTGCTGGGTCCCGTGCCGTCGCGCGCCGGCCCCGCCAATCCCGACATCTCCGTCCTCGGCCAACCCTTCATGCGTTGGACGAACGACGCCTTCGACGCATCCCCGAAGCGCGTGACGCTCAACCAAGGCGAGGTCGAGATGGTGTTCGACGCCTACCTCAACCCCTACGCGAAGGGGTACGTCATCACCTCGCTCGCGCCGGACGGGTTCTCGCTCGAGGAAGGCTACTTCACGCTTCTGCGGGGCCTCCCCGGGGGTCTCCAGGTCAAGGGCGGCAAGTACCGCGTGGGCTTTGGGAAGGTGAACCCCATGCACATGCACACTGTGCCCTTCGCCGAGCGGCCCCGTGTCCTCGCGGCCTATCTCCCCGGCGAGGAGTCGTTCGACGAGATCGGCGTCTCGGTCTCGGGGCGGGTCCCGCTGCCGGGAGCCTTCTCGCTGACCGCCTCGGGAGACTGGCTCCAGGGCGACACCTTCCGCATCCCGCGCGATCCGAGCGGCGCCTCGAACGACCCTCTCGTCGCCAGCGCGGAGACGGGTGATCGCCCGGACGAGACCCGACCCGCGTTCGTCGGCCTGCTGAGCGGCTTCGGGCAGATCGGGGACCGGTCGGGCTACGAGATCGCCCTCTCGGGGACCGGGGGCACGAACAACGTCGCGGCCGGGACACGCACCTACGTCTACGACGCGGCGGCCAAGCTCAAGCTGTGGACTGCGCCGCACTCCTACCTGCTCGTGCAGGCGGAGGTGCTCGGACTCGACCGCCAGACCGCGGGATGGGATTCGACCGCGGCGCGGTACACGAGCACTACGGTGCGCCCCGTCGGCGGCTATGCGTATGCCGACTACAACTTCAGCCCGCGCTACGACGCCGGGCTTTCCTACGAGCGCTACCAGCAACCGTCGGCGGACCGGACCTGGGACCAGGCCTTCGGCGCATTCGTGGGCCTCTCGCTGATGGAGGAGACCACGTCCTTCCGCCTCGACTGGAGCCACTTCGTGCCCGGCTCGCCGCCCGGCACTGCGGGGAGTCCGCAGGTCGAGGACACGGTCACGCTGCGCGTCATCTTTTCGATGGGCCCGCACAAGGCCCACCAGTTCTAGGGGAGCGAACCGATGAGAACATCCTTGCAAGCATGGGTTGCGTTCACGGCGGTCCTCGGGCTCGCCACCGGGCCTGGCGCTGCAGCAGCGAAGCTTCGCATCGCCGCCTCGATCACGGACCTTGCCTCGATCGCCAGTTCCGTGGGGGGTGATCAGGTCGAGGTCTTCGCCATCGCCCGCCCCAACACCGACGTTCACCGCGTCGAAGTCCTGCCCTCGTACATGGTGCGCGTCGCGAAGGCCGACCTCTACCTCAAGGTCGGGCTCGGGCTCGACCAGTGGGCAGACGGAATCATCGACGGCTCGCGCAACGCGAAGCTGCAGGTTCTCGATTGCGGCCGGGGCATCACGCCGCTGGAGAAGCCCACACAGGTAAACGCCTCCATGGGCGACGTGCATCCGCTCGGCAACCCGCACTACTGGCTCGATCCGCGCAACGGCGCCATCGTGGCGCAGGAGATCGCCGGGGAGCTCGGCCGGCTCGACCCTGCGCATGCTGACGCCTACGCTGCACGAGCCGAGACCTTTGCCAAGGAGGCCGCGGCGTGCCGCACGCGAGGCCAGCAAATGCTCGCGAACCTGCCGGCCAGGACGCTGTTCACCTACCACGCGTCATGGGTCTACTTCACCCACGCGTTCGGACTCGACATCGTGGGGACCGCCGAACCGGTCCCTGGGATCCCGCCAACGGCGAAGCACCTGGCCGCGTTGGTCCGAATCGCCAAGGAGCGCAAGGTGCCGCTGCTGCTGCAGGAGACGTACTTCTCCGATGACGCGGGCAAGTTCCTGGCCCGCCAGACCGGATTGCGGATGGTCAAGGTCGCGCCGTCGTGCGAGAGCCCACAGGCCGGAAGCTACCTCGCCCACATCGAGCAGGTCGCGAGACTGCTGTCGGGCGCCAGCGTCGCACCGGGCGCAGAGGCGGAGGTGAAGCCATGACGGCCGCCCTCGGACTCCCGTTCTTCCAAATCGCACTGGTCGCGAGCCTCATCATCGCGGGCATCCATGCCTACCTGGGTTTCCACATCGTGCGACGCGGCGTGATCTTCGTGGACCTGGCACTGGCGCAGATGGCGGCTTTGGGCGTGGCCGTGGCACTGGTCCTCAACGTTCACGAGAACGAGTTCCTCACCTATCTCATCGCGCTGGGCATGACCTTCGTGGGTGCAGCCCTCTTCGCCTGGCTGCGAGGGCAGCAGCGCAACGTACCGATGGAGGCGTTCATCGGCATTGTCTTCGCCACTGCGCAGGCCGCGGTATTCCTCGTGCTCGAGAAGAGTCCCTCGGGGCCCGAACACCTCAAGGAGACGCTGGTAGGCAGCCTGTTCACAGTGGACCCGTGGCGCGTGTTCAAGGTCGCCCTGCTTTACATCGCGGTCAGCTTCGCGCACTTTCTGCTGCGCAAGCCCTTCTTCGAAATCACGACCGACCCGCAAGGCGCTGAAGCCCGTGGTCGCAGAGTGTTCTGGTGGGACTTTGTCTTCTACGCGATGTTCGGCCTTGTCGTCACCTGGAGCGTTCAGATCACCGGCGTTCTGCTGGTGTTCGGCTTCCTCGTGATCCCGGCAGTGGCGGGGCTCATGGCGACGCAGCGGACCGGCAAGGCCCTCGCCATCGGTTGGGCGTTCGGGTTTCTCGGAAGCTTCCTGGGCCTGCTCGGTTCGATCCAATTCGACCTGCCGGCGACTCCCAGCATCCTGGTCTCGATGACGATGCTTCTGGTCGTTCTTGGCGTGGCGTTGAGCCTGCGCCGTGGCACAGTGCAGGGCCGCTCACTGAGGACCCCGAAGGAGCAAAGCTAGGCCACTGGGGAGCGAGGTCTTCATGGCGCATGACCACACTCATCTGCCTGCGCAGGGCAGCGTCCGCACTGCGTTCCTGGTGGCCGCGGGGCTCAATGTCGCCTTCATCGTCTTCGAGGTCGTGTTCGGGTTCCGATCCGGCTCACTCGCGCTACTCTCGGACGCCGGGCACAACCTCGGCGACGTGCTGGGTCTGCTGCTCGGCTGGGGGGCCGTCCTCCTGGCCCGGCGGGCGCCGAGCGCGCGCCGCACCTATGGCCTGCGCCGCTCGACCATCCTGGCGGCTCTGGCCAACGCCGTGGTGCTCCTGATCGCGGTCGGCGCGGTCACCCTGGAAGCGGTCCAGCGCCTCCGCCAGCCCGCGCCGGTGGCGGGGGCCACGGTGATCACCGTGGCTTCGCTCGGCATCGTCGTGAACGGCCTGAGCGCCTGGCTCCTGGGGCGGG
>CAYLSO010000138.1:0-6306 GCA_964386525.1 uncultured bacterium | reverse complement strand
GTGGCTCGTCTCGCGGAGCGCCTGCCGCGCTTCGCCCAGTGCGTAGTTCCCGGCGTCGGGGCCTTCGTCCAAGAAGAGCGCCCCGGTGCGATCGTCTCGGCCGTCCGGGAGATGACGGCGCTGGTCGCGGACACGAGCCGGTGCGCGATCGCTCCCTAGGGGGTCGCCCGCTGGCCGCAGCGCTCCCGGGTTTCGCCTCTTCCGGCTTGCGGATTCGTCGAGGGACGATGGCGGAGGGGGGACTCGGACCCCCACGGAGTTTGAGCTCCACCGATCTTGAGTTCTTTCGAGCCGGGGGATCCATCCCGTCCATCCAGGCGCGGCGGCCGAGGCTTGCCCCCGATCGGTGCGGGTGTATGCGGGGGAGCGGAGGCATCTGCCGCGGCGGCTTGCGAGTGCCGGGGGGCGCAGAGCGCGCGGGCCTGCGGCCCCGAGGGCCCGGGCGCGCGGGACGGCCCGGCGATGGTCGAGCTTGCCCAGGCCGAGCCGGGATGCTATAAGCACCCGAGGTTTCCAACCCAAGGAGGAGGTGCGGGATGAAGCTTCTGTGGAATGTCGCCGTCCTGGCGCTCGCCGTGTCTTTGGCCCTCGGAGTCGGGGGCTGCAAGGACACGATGGACACCAATATGCTGACCAAGATGGGGGGCATCGATGGCCTGACGAAGTTCATGTCGAACTGGACCACCGCCATGTCGGCCGATGAGATGTTGAGCAAGAGCCTCAGCGCGGACGACATGAACATGATCTCTCGCGGGTTCACCAACGAGGTCGCCAAGGTGTGCGAGATCCCCATGCCGCAGGGGGGCGTGGAACTGGCGCAGGTGCTGAAGGAGAAGAACCTCTCCAAGGAGAACCTCGACGCCATGGGCGGCGCGCTCAAGGCCGCCGCCGGGACTTCGCAGCTCCCGCCCGACGCCACCAAGGGCGCCATGGGCCTCTGGGACGGAGTCGTCAAGACACTCAAGTAAGCCGGCTGCGGCCTTCCTCTCGGTCCAGGACGGTGCGGCCCCCTGCGGGTTGCAGGGGGCCGTGGCGTTTGAACGGCTCTGGATGCTCTGAAGATCTGCGTGCGTGAGTGCCGCCGCTTCGGCCGGTGCGATCTCGTGGCCAAAGGGTGTCCGATCGGATTCCGCGGAGAGAGAGCGGGGGAGCGGATTCGCCGTGCCTATTGACCTTCGGATAAGTTGAGATCCTGACTGTGCAGGAGGGAGGCTGGGAGGCGTGGGAGAGATGGGGCGCCCGTCGCCGCGGCGCCTGCGGTAATGCCTTCTAACCGGCTATGCTGTGCCGACTTGGAGAGGTGCAGGAACGGTTGAACTGGACGGTCTCGAAAGGCGTTCGACACTGATTTCGCGCCGATCCCACGAAGTGATGTCGCGACAACGCAATGCAGCGCGCCCCAGGGAGTTGGAGGCCTTGGGGCGTTCTGTTTGGAGGGAGTCCCGTTCCGTTCCAGGGAGTGGGATTCCGTGCTGTTCCTGTAGCCGATGAGATGAAGCAACTGGCCTCCGCTGGGACGTGGTAGCCCTGAGGGCAGCTCGGCGGGATGTCGTCCACGCCGATAGGCCGCGTCTCACTCATGCTCCGCGGGCCATCGGGGCTGTCCGCGACGTACCACACGCCCTGATCGCAGGCGTAGTAGCGCCCGTCGGCCAGGACGACCTCGGCGGCGGCGTTGACCGTGTATTCTAGATTCGTGCCCTCTATTCTGTCGAACTGCGCGGCGGCGTCGGCGTGCTCTTCGGCGTCTGGCCGGCGCGGCGGGCGGCAGGGCTCAATCCTATCGAAGCGCTGCGTTACGAGTAGGGGCGGGCCGGGGGGCGATAGGTCTCCCGGACGGCGATAGGTCTCCCCGGGGGTAGGCCCGATCGTGGTTCTTCCCTTGCCCGGCCCCCGCCCCGGGTCTACACTCTCCGGCCGGTGGGGGAGCTCCCGATTCTCTCGCCGCCGCCGGCCGTTCTTCTCGAGTGCATGTCGCCAACCCCTTTCCACTCCCGCCGCCCGGCCCGCGGCCGCGCACCACGGCACGAGTTCCCGCTCCCCCAGGATGCGGCCGGTCCCTTCGGCCGCCCCTCGAGGTACAGGCCATGCGGCCCTCGATTCTACCCACCGCCTGGGTCCGCTCTTCCTGCTCGCGAGAGCCAAGGGAGGCTGCCATGAATCGCCGCACCATCGCCACGCTGGCCGCCGGAGTCCTGCTCGGGTGGTCAGGCACCGCCATCGCGGAGGGGTCAGCCACGCCGCCGACCCTCCAAGTCAAGGAGATCCGGACGCCCGCGGATCGGGTTCCGTCGGCGACCGAGCCGGCCTCGCCGGGCTGGCTCGCCGCCCGGACCGACCTGCGCCAGCTGCAGGAGATCCAGGAGGAAGGCCGCCGGCGCATCGCAGAGCTGACGAAGCAGGCTCAGGGGCTGCGGCCGGGGCCGCAGCTCACGGCCCTGCAGCGGGATGTCGAGAGCGTGAAGCTCGAGACGCGGCTCTGCTTCCTCGAGACGCTCGCCCGGTTCGCCCGCGCCCGGGGTTACGAGGCCCTGGCCAATGACGCGACGCGGGCCGCGCGACAGCTCTGTGAGGCCCCGGCCGCCATCGGTCCCGCCATCGACATGCCGATGGAAAAGGCGACGCCGGGAAAGGAGGTGCGGCCATGACGCGCGTCATCCGCAACTGCCGGCGCCCGCGGCTCGCGGTGCGGCTCGCGGCCGCGGCGCTGCTCGCGCTCGTCCTGCCCGGGGCCGCCCTCGCCAACTGGGCGACCGACGGCGTTGCCGTCTACACCGGAGCCAACAACCAGATCTTCCCCGTCGTCTGCGCCGACGCCGCCGGGGGCGCCATCGTGGTGTGGCGCAGCTACAGCTTCGGCTCCAATCAGCAGCTCTACGCGCAGCGCCTGGACGCCACGGGCGCGCCCCAGTGGGCCGCCGGCGGGGTCCGGCTGGCGGCCTCGTCAGGCGAGCAGCAGGTGCCTTCCATCCTGGCGCTGCCCGGGGGCGGGGCGATGATCGTCTGGGAGGAGGACCGCAACGGGGATTTCGACATCTACGCGCAGCGTCTGACCGGCGCCGGCGCGATCGTCTCCGGGTGGCCGGTCACGGGCCTGCGGGTCTCGCCCTACACTAACCACGAGGCCGATCCCTTCCTGGTCTCCGATGGGGCCGACGGCGGCGTCGTCACCTGGGACATGATGTACTCCACGACCGACTGGGACATCTACGCCGCGCACGTGCTCGGCAGCGGCTCACTCGACCTGAACTGGTCCGCGAGCGGCGTCGTCGGGGTCAGCCTGGCTACCACGCTGAGCAGCTACCCGTGTGCCGTCGCCGACGGCGGCGGGGGGGTCTACATTGCCTGGCAGGACAGCAACACGGTCGCCGGCGAGGCGAACGTCTCTGGGAGCCACCTGCTCTCATCGGGGCAGCGGATGAGCGGCTGGGACGTCCACGGCAACCCCATCTGCGCGGCGACGGGCTGGCAGGGTCACCCGAAACTCGTCGCTGACGACGACGGCGGGGTGATTGCGGTGTGGCGTGACGCGCGCTACGACGCTGACGGCGACATCTGGGCCTCGCGCCTCGGGCCCCTCGGGGCCGAGATATGGGGCGTGGGCGGCATCCCGGTGAGCATCGCGGACTACGTGCAGGGCGACAACTGGAGGCCCGGTGCCGTCTCCGACGGCCTCGACGGCGCCATCTTCGCCTGGCCCGACCAGCGCAACGCGCTCACGACCTCCTACGATATCTACGCGCAGCACGTCGACGGGGCGGGGACCCGACTCTGGGATTCCACCGGGGTCCGGCTGTGCAACGCCACGGGGGTGCAGTACCGGGTATCCCTCTGCTCGGACGGGGGCCCGGGGGCGGTGGCGGTCTGGGAGGACCAGCGCACGGGCGTGGACATCTACGGCCAGCACGTCACCGCGGACGGCCGCCTGGCGTGGCCCCAGGGCGGCCTGGCCTTCTGCACGGCGACGGGGACCCAGCGCTGGCCGGAGCTGGTCGCCGACTGGACCGGAGGCGCGATCGCGGTCTGGGACGATGCCCGCACCACCGGCAACGGGTCGGACATCTACGCCGGACAGGCCACCGGCTACTCGAACCTGGTGGCGGTGGCGGCCCCGCCGGGCTGGGACGCCCCGGCCGTGCCGCGCAACCAGACCGGCGCGGGGCCCGGCGACGTCCACGTCACGCCCGTCCTCGACGGGAACACGAACGACACGTGGCTCAGCTATCAGACCGACGTCGCCGGCCCCAATCCGGCACCGGAGTTCTACACGGAATGCCTGGTGGACGGGAGCTTCGGCTGGACCACGATCTTCGCGGACGTCTTCACACCGCAGTGGTGGATGGGCTACGACATCGGCCCGCTGGAGGTGCGCGGCGGCCGGCACACGGTGTCGCTCTTCGCCGACTGCCGCGACGTCATGGCCGAGGCGAACGAGACCGACAACTTCTGGCAGCAGCAGTGGGTCTGGAGCCCGCAGGTCCTGACGCGCAACGCGCCGCAGGAGCGGGAGCTGCCGCCGGCGTGGGGTGAGCTGGGCTATCCCAACTCGGACGGCATGCAGTTCGCGCGGACGCACCTCGACAAGGCCTGGCTCGTGAGCGTCGCGGCCCGCGCCAGCGGCGACGACTACGACCTCTACGTGTTTGACGACTACAGCGGCAGCACCGCGGGGTTCACGCACTTCGTCGGCGGCTCCGGCTACGGCCTGAATTTCACGGACTTCGTCGTGGGCAACTTCGCCGGTACGCCGGCCACGGTCTATCCGGCCGCGGTCTGCTACGAACCGGCGGGCGGGGGACACCACTTCTACGCCGGCGCGACGGATTCCTGGGGCCGGGAGAGCGGCGCGATGCCATCGCGCTGGGAGCACGTGGTCATGCCGTCCGGGCAAGCGGCCGACGTGTACGAGGCGTTTCTCGTCGGGGGGACGCAGTACTACTTCACGGCGTACAAGGAGGCGGGGGACTCGGACCTCGAGGTGGACGTGTTCCCCGCGACGGCCGGGGGCGTCTGGGGTCGCTCCCAGGCCGCAGCCGTGGCCGCGCCGACGGGGCCCGGCGTGGTCCAGGCCGTCTACACCCCGCCGGTCTCCGGCTGGTGCCCGGTGGTCGTCTGCCAATCGACCGGCGACTACGTCGTCCTCGGCGTCACGTACACCCTCGTCTGGGATACGCGGCCGCCGGTGGACGTGCCGGACGCGCCGGTGGAACGCTTCGAGCTGGCTTTCGGCGGCGCGACGCCGAATCCGATGCGCGGCGCGACGGCGCTCGAGTTCACGCTGTCCCGGTGCGGCGCGGTGAGGCTCGAGATTTTCGACCTGCGCGGGCGGTGCCTGCGTCAGCTCGTCGACGCGAACCTGGATGCCGGGCGTCACGCCGTGAGCTGGGACGGCCGCACCCACACCGGAACGAGCGCCCCGGCGGGGGTCTGCTGGGCCAGGCTGTCGGCGGAAGGGCAGGAGATCGTCCGGCGCATCACCGTCGTGCGGTAGAACCGGACGGCAGAGCGCAAAACCAGGGGCGGGGCCGCTGGCGACCCCGCCCCGCGTCTACCTCCCCGCCGCGCCGGCGCCGCCCCGCGGCCGCGCTTGCGCCGCGGCGGGATGCCGCCGGGCGGGCCGCCGGCGGATTGCATCGAGGCCCCGCCCCCGAAGTCGATGCGCCGCAGGATCTGGGCGGTGGTCCAGGCGATGACGAGCATGGCGACGAGGACAGCGCGTAGGCGATCCGCCAGTCGACGCCGCGCGTCATCATGCTGAACTCAGACATGCCGCCGATGCTGGCCAGGAGGTTGAGCGGCAGGAAGATGACGTTGATGAGCGTGAGGTTCTTGAGCAGCGTGTTCATGTTGTGGTTGACGAGGTTGCCGCGCGCGTCCGTCAGGCCGGCGAACACCGTCGAGTAGATCTCCGCCTGCTTGTAGCACTGGTTGTTCTCGATGATCAGGTCGTCGATGAAGGCCAGGTCGGCGGCGGCGAACCCGGCCCGCTCGGCGTGGGTGCGAGGGCGCGTCCGCGTTGGGTGCGCCATGATCTGGGCGCCAGCCCGTGACGCCCGATGGACGCCGGGGGTCGCTCATGTACACTGCCTGATGGTGTCAGTGTCAGTCAGTGCGCTGTAGCCCATAACTGGTACCCATGTTGAGGCGCCGGGTCTGCAGTCGTGTTCTGGGCAAGTAAGAGAGATGCCCCACAGTCTACACTTCCACATGACTTGGCGGGGTGCTTGTGAGCGTGCGGGCGTCCCGGGACGGCTCGTCCACGACCTGCGTCGCACGGCGGTCCGCAACTTCGAGCGAGCGGGCGTG
>CAYLSO010000137.1:0-9289 GCA_964386525.1 uncultured bacterium | reverse complement strand
GCCGCGCTTGGGGCTGCGCAGCACCGACTCGTAGGCGGCGTTGATGCGCAGGCGCGGCACGTTGCGGTCGTTGAGCAGCACGACGTAGTCCTCGCCGACGCGCTCGACGATGAGGTCGGGCACCACGTAGCGCTCTTCGTCGGTGGTGATCTCGAGCCCGGGCTTGGGCGACAGCTGCGACAGCGCGTCGGTGGCCTCCTGCACCTCCTCGGGGCTGACGTGCAGGGCGCGGGCGATCTCCGCCTTCTTGTTGTTCACCAGGCGGTCGAAGTGCTCGTCGACGACGCGCCAGGCAAGCGTGTCCTCGTCGCCACGCGCCGCCAGCTGCAGCAGCAGGCACTCGCGCAGGTCGCGCGCCCCGACGCCGGCGGGCTCCAGGCTCTGCACGACGCCCAGCAGGCGCTCGACGTCCTCCGGCGGGCGCCCGGTGGCCTGGGCGATGTCCGCCAGGGGCGTGACCAGGTAGCCGCGCTCGTCGATCGAGCCGATGATGAACTCGCCCAGCTCGACGTCGGCGGCCGGCAGCTCCATGAGGCGCAGCTGCTGGGTCAGGTGATCGGCCAGGCTCATGCGCGTGACCGGCACCTTCTCGTAGAACTCGGTCTGCTGCTCCTGGGCCGGCACGTAGGTCTTGTCCAGCCCCTCTTGCATGAACTCCGTCCAGTCGATGTCCTCGTCGCCGTCGGCCGCCGACTCGGGCTCCTCGCGCGGCGTCTCATCTTCGGCCTGCTCCGAGTCCTCGCTCTCGACGGCGTCGTCCACCTCCTCGAGCAGGGGGTTCTGCATCAACTCCAGCTTGAGGATCTGCTGCAGCTCGAGCGTGGGGACCTGGAGGAGCTTCAACGCCTGCTGCAGCCTCGGCGTGATGATCAGCGAGGTGGTCAGGCGCTGGGACAGGCTCTGCTTCATCTCCATGGCGACGCCCCTCGTCCTCCGATGCTCTCCCGGCCGGCGTCCCCGGCCCGCGGCACGCGCGCCGCGGGGCGGCTCACAGGCTGAACTTCTCTCCCAGGTAGAAGCGCCGCGCCTGGGGGTCGGTGGCCAACTGCTCCGACGTGCCCTCCACCAGGATGCGCCCCTGATACATGACATAGGCGCGGTCGGTGATGCTCAGCGTCTCGCGCACGCTGTGGTCGGTGATCAGGATCCCCAGCCCCCGCTCGCGCAGCGCCGCCACGATGCCCTGGATCTCGGCCACCGCGATCGGGTCGATGCCCACGAACGGCTCGTCGAGCAGCAGGAACGACGGCGCGCGCACCAGGGCCCGGGCGATCTCCACACGCCGGCGCTCCCCGCCCGACAGCTTGGTGCCGGGGCGGTCGGCGAGCCCGGTCAGGTTCAGATCGGCGAGCAACGCGTCGAGCCGCCGCCGCCGCTCCGCCGCCTCCAGGCGCATCGTCTCCAGCACGGCGAGCACGTTCTCGCGCACCGTGAGCTTGCGGAAGATGCTCGGCTCCTGCGCCAGGTAGCCGATGCCGCGCCGCGCCCGCAGGTGCACCGGCAGGCGCGTCAGGTCCTCGCCGTCGAGCAGGATCTGCCCCTCCTGCACGCCCAGCAGGCCGACGATCAGATAGAAGGTGGTCGTCTTGCCGGCCCCGTTCGGCCCCAGCAGGCCGACCACCTCGCCCCGCCCGACGCGCAGGCAGACGCCGTCCACGACGCGGTGCTTGCCGTAGGACTTACCCAGCCCGAGGGCGACGATGCCCGCGCCCGCGGCCCCGGCCGCGGCGCCCGGCTGCGCCGCCGGCTGGCCGGCCCAGCTCGCCACCACCGGCCCGCCGAGCGCCGCGGGGCCCTCCGGGGCCTCGCCCCTCACGGCGTCTTCCCGCGCTCGCGCACCTGCAGCCGGCCCGACGGCGACGTCACCTGCGCCCGCACCTGGTGGCGGAACTCCCAGCGCTCCAAGCTCGGGTCGCTCTCGAAGCCGACGCCCGAGAGCACGTCCCCGCCGGGGCGCACGGTGACGCGCTCGTCCGAGACGATGCGCTGCGCCCGGTTCAGGAAGCGCAGCGACTGCGTCTCGACGCGCGTGCCGCCCTGGGTGGTCACCACCACGTCGCCGCGCGCCGCCATGTCGTTGGTCGCGGTGCGGATCTCCCCTTCGCGCGCCGTCAGGTGCGAGTAGGGGCTGCCGTCCTCGCCGTAGAAGTCGATGGCCACGCCGGTGGCCCGGATCACGCCCAGGCTCCGGTAGGTGGAGGCGCCGCCCGCCGTGAGCTTCCAGCGCAGCTGGCCGTTCACCGTCTCGGTGAGCGTGAACTGGCGCACGACCTGATCCGGCACCTCGGGGGACGCCGGCGGGTACGGCGCCTGGCGCTCGCACCCCGCCGCCGCCAGCCAGGCCACGGCGAGGAGCCACCCCCCGCGACCGCGGGCCGCGGTCCATCCGGACCAGACTCGCGGTTCGCTCTTCCAGCGCATCGCACTCTCCTCGGACGGGTGCCCGGGGCGCCACTGCGGCACGCGATGCCCCGGTCTCGGTAGCACGCTAGCAAGGCCCCCCCGGGGGGTCAAGCATAGACGGTGCCAACCGACGGCGACTTTGTCTCCGACCGGGTTGTGGGCAGGACGGAGAAGGAGGATCAGCGCCAGCCGGCGCGCAGGCAGTCGTGCAGGTGCAGCACGCCGAGCGGGCGGCGGTCGGGATCGAGGACGATCAGCGCCGTGATCGGCCCGCCCGGATTGTCCTCCATCTGGCGCACCGCCGCCGCGACCCGTGTGTCGGGCGCGCAGCAACGGGGAGAGCGGCTCATCACGTCGGCGGCGGAGAGCCCCCACAGCGGGCCCGCGGCCGGCCCGTGCTTGAGCAGGATGCGCTTGAGGTCGCCGTCGGTGACCACGCCCGCCAGGCGGCCGGCGGGGTCGGTCACGGTGGTGATCCCCAAACGCTTCTCGAGGATCTCGACCAGCACCTCGTGCAGCGCCGTGGCCTCGCCGACGCGCGGCAACGTCGGGCCGCCGTGCATCAGGTCGGCGGCGGTGAGACGCATGACGCGCCCCAAGACCCCGCCCGGGTGCAGGACGGCGAAGTCCTCGGCCCGGAAGCCGCGGCGCGCCACCAGCGCCAGGGCCAGGGCGTCGCCCAGCGCCTGCGCCACCGTGGCGCTGGTCGTGGGCACGAACTCGAGCGGCCCGGCCTCGGGCACGTCGCCGGTCTCCAGCACGACGCGGGCGGCCAGAGCGAGCGGCGAGTCGGCCCGCGCCGTGATGGCGACCAGCGGGATCTCGAGGCGGGAGAGGAACTCGAGCAGCGCTCCCAGTTCCTCCGAGCCCCCGCTCTTCGACACGAAGAGGGCCGCGTCGCCGCGTTGCAGGAGTCCGGCATCGCCGTGCGCCGCCTCCGTCGGGTGGAGGAAGAAGGCCGGCGTGCCGGTGCTCGTCAGGGTGGCCGCCAGCCGCTGCGCGACGAGCCCCGACTTGCCCACGCCCGAGAGCACCACCTTGCCGCGCGCCGCGTGCAGCAACTCCACCGCGGCGGCGAAACGCTCGTCGAGCCGCGCCGCCTGGGCTTCGAGGGCGCGCGCCATGCCGGTGAGCGCCGAGCGCCCCGCCGCCAGGGCCGCGGCGGCGGCGGCCGCCGCCGCGGGGCGATGCGGAGCGCTCACCGCGGCTTCTCCCCGTAGCGCGCCAGGACCCGGTCCCAGTTCCCCGTGGCCTCGAGCAGCGCTTCCAGCGCCTCGCGCACCGCGCCGCGACCGCCGGCCGAGGGGCTGACCCAGGCGGCCGCGCGCTTCACCAGCGGGTGGGCGTCGGCCACCGCCAGCGGCAGGCCGCACCAGCGCAGGGCCGGCAGGTCGGGCAGGTCGTCGCCGAGGAACGCCACCTGCTCGCGCGTCGCCCGGTGGCGGGCGCAGAACTCCTCGAGCGCGCCGACCTTGTCGAGCGTGCCCTGCACGGCCGGCACGCCGAGGTCCTCGGTGCGGTGGAGGAGCGTCGGGCTGGTGCGCCCCGAGACCACGATCACGTGCAGCCCGGCGCTCTTGGCCCAGACGATGGCCAGCCCGTCGCGCACGTCGAAGCGCCGCACCTCGCGGCCGTCGGAGTCCCAGCTGAGGCCGCGGTCGGTGAGGGTGCCGTCGGAGTCGAGGCCGACGATCTTGATGCGCCCGGCCAGCTGCCGGAGGCGTACCGGGAAGCGGGCACTGAGGAGAGCGGCCGACGACTCGCGCCGCACGGCCCTCGGGCCCGCGCGCCGCACGGCCCCGGGGCTCGCGCTCGTCGCCGGGTCCCGCGGAGCAGCCCGGCTCCTCGCGCGACCGCGGGGACCCTCGGCGCCCTTCGCTCGCTCCGCACCGCGGCGGCCAGTCGACCCGGTCTTGCTCATCGCGTCTCCCCCGGTGCCTGCAACGCCTCACGGATCCGCAGACAGGAGTCGAGCAACCCCTCCACCCACTCGAGCGGGAACTGCGTGGCGGCGTCGGAGAGGGCGTGATCGGGATCCGGATGGGTCTCGAAGAAGAGCGCGTCCACGCCGCAGGCCACGGCGGCGCGGGCGATGGGCAGGGCGCAGCGGCGGTCGCCGCCGGTGACCGCCCCGCCCGGGCGCTGCATGGCGTGCGAGGCGTCGTACACCACCGGCCAGCCGATCTCCGCCAGGCGCAGGAAGCTGCGGAAGTCCACCACCAGGTCGTGGTAGCCGAAGGTCGCGCCGCGCTCCGTGAGCAGCACGCCGCGGGCCCCGCCGGCTTCCAGCTTCTCCGCCACCTGGCGCATGTCCTCGGGGGCGAGGAACTGGCCCTTCTTGACGTTCACCGGCCGCCCGGTGCGCGCGCAGGCCAGCAGCAGATCGGTCTGGCGCGACAGGAACGCCGGCACCTGCAGGCAGTCCGCCACCTCGGCCGCGGCCGCCACCTCCGCCACCGAGTGCACGTCGGTCAGGACCGGCACGCCGACCTCGCGCCGCACGCGGGCCAGCGCGGCCAGGCCCGGCGCCAGCCCGGGTCCCGTGTAAGAGGCGATCGAGGACCGGTTGGCCTTCTGGTAGGACGACTTGAAGGCGAAGGCGAGGCCGCGCGCCGCGCACAGGTCGCGCAACCGCTCGGCGACCCGCAGCACGAGGTCCTCCGACTCGACCACGCAGGGGCCGGCGATGATGCCCAGCGGGCCGGCGCCGAAGCGCGCCGCGCCGATGGCCACCGGCCGGATCGCCGCCATCTCAGACCCGCGCCCCGGCCCCGGCGGCCTCGCGGGAGCGCCGGTGCGCCAAGGCGGCGCCCACGAAGCCGACGAAGAGCGGGTGCGGGCTCTCCGGCCGCGAGCGCAGCTCGGGGTGGTACTGCACGCCGACGAACCACGGGTGCTCGGGGATCTCGATCACCTCGACGAGGTCGCGCCCGGGGTTGCGGCCGGTCACCGCCAGGCCGCGCGAGACCAGGCTGGGACCCAGCTTGTTGTTGAACTCGTAGCGGTGCCGGTGCCGCTCCTCGACCGTGTCCTGCCCGTACGCCGCCTGCGCCCGGGAACCGGGCGCCAGGGCGCAGCGGTAGGAGCCCAGCCGCATGGTGCCGCCCTTCTCGCTCACCAGCTGCTGCTCGGGCAGCAGGTCGATCACCTTGTGATTGGAGCGCGGCTCGAACTCGGCCGAGTGCGCGTCGGGCCAGCCGCAGACGTGGCGCGCGAACTCGATCACCGCCGCCTGCATGCCGAGGCAGATGCCGAAGTACGGGATCTCGCGCTCGCGGGCGTAGCGCACGGCGCGGATCTTGCCCTCGATGCCGCGCTCGCCGAAGCCGCCGGGCACCAGGATGCCGTCGGCGCCGCCGAGCAGCGTCTCGGGGTCGCCGGCCTCGAGGTCGGAGGACTCGACCCAGACCAGATCGACGCGCGCGTCGTGGTGGGCGCCGGCGTGCACGAAGGCCTCCGTGAGGCTCTTGTAGGCGTCGTGCAGGTGCGTGTACTTGCCGACGATGGCGATGCCCACGGCGCGCGACGGGTGCAGGATCCGCTCCACCAGCCGCTCCCAGGCCGCCAGGTCGGGCGGCGGGGTCTCGAGGCCCAGGAGAGCGCACACCAGGTCGTCGAGCCCGCCGCGGTGCAGCCCGAGGGGCACGGCGTAGATGCTCTCCACGTCCGGCGCCTCGATCACCGCCGCGGGGCGCATGTTGGTGAACAGCGCGATCTTCTCGCGCAGCGCCTCGCCCAGCGGGCGGTCGCAGCGGCACAGCAGCGCGTCGGGCTGGATGCCGATGGAGCGCAGGTCGCGCACCGAGTGCTGCGCCGGCTTGGTCTTGAGCTCCTGGGCCGAGCGGATGTAGGGGACCAGCGCCAGGTGGATGTTGACGGCGCGCTGCGGCCCGACGTCCCAGCGCAGCTGGCGCACCGCCTCGAGGAAGGGCAGCGACTCGATGTCGCCCACCGTGCCGCCGACCTCCACCAGCAGCACGTCGGCGCCGGTGGCCTCGCCGAGCTGCACGATGCGCGACTTGATCTCGTCGGTGACGTGGGGCACCACCTGCACGGTGTGGCCGAGGAAGTCGCCGCGCCGCTCCTTGCCCAGGATGGCGTCGTAGATCTGCCCGGCGGTGACGTTGTGCGAGCGCGTCACCCGCACGCCCACGAAGCGCTCGTAGTGCCCGAGGTCCAGGTCGGTCTCGGCGCCGTCGTCGGTGACGTAGACCTCGCCGTGCTGGAACGGGCTCATGGTGCCCGGGTCCACGTTGAGGTAGGGGTCGAACTTGAGGCATTCGATCTTGAGGCCGCGCGCCGTGAGCAGGCGCCCGAGCGAGGCCACGGCGATGCCCTTGCCGAGCGACGAGATCACTCCACCGGTGACGAACACGTATCGCGTCATGGTTCCGGGTCTCCGGGTCCCCGCGCCGCGCCGCCGCCGGCCGCGGCGTAGCCATCCCAGTCGCGCTCGAGGGCAGCCAGGTCCGCGGGCGTGTCGACGCCGCGGCTCCGATGGCGGGTGATGGCGACCCGCATCCTAAGTCCGTGTTCCAGGAGCCGCAACTGTTCGAGCCGCTCGGCCGTCTCCAGCGGGGTCGGCGGCCAGCCGGCGAAGGCGAGCAGCGCCTCGCGCCGGAAGGCGTACAGCCCGACGTGCCGCAGGAAGGTCGCGCGGGCCGGCCGCTCGTCGGCCGCGGCGGCGAGCGGGGCGCGAGAGAAGTACAGCGCCCGGCCCTCGAGGTCGCACACGACCTTCACGACGTGCGGGCTGGCGAGAGCCTCGGGGTCGTCGTCCGGCACGGCCAGGGTCGCGGCCGAGGCTCCGGGGTCGGCGGCCAGCGCCGCCACCGCCGCCTCGACCGCCAGGCTCGCCAGCAGCGGCTCGTCGCCCTGCACGTTGACGATCACTGTGAAGCCGGCGCCCAGCCGCACGGCCGCCTCGGCTACCCGGTCGGTCCCCGTCGGGTGGTCGGTGCGCGTCATCACGGCCTCGGCCCCGAAGGCCCGGGCCGCGGCCGCGATCTCCGGGGAGTCGGTGGCCACGACGGCGCGCTCCACCGACGGCGCGCCGACCACCGCCGACCATACGTGCTCGATGAGCGGCCGCCCGCGCAGCATCGCCAGCGGCTTGCCGGGGAAGCGCGTCGAGCCCATGCGGGCGGGGATGACGGCGAGGACTCTCATGGGGCCCGGTGCGCAGCGCCCGGCGGGCGGCGGCGCGCCGGCCGCGCGAGGCGGCGGGCGGCTCCGCGGGACCCGCCGACGGGGGCGGCCCCGCCGCCGCGGCGACCTATCTGCACTGCCTCACCCCCCCAAACAGAGACTCCCCCGCCCGCCGTCCGCGGGTCGGGGGAGTCGCCGTGCCGACCACGTCAGTCGCCGGGCTGCTCCACCGGCTCGATGCGCACCCGCCGCCGATCGCCACGCATGCCTTCGTAGACCACGCGTCCCGGCGTCATCGCGAAGAGCGTGTCGTCGCTGCCGCGCCCGACGTTGGTCCCGGGATGGATGCGCGTGCCGCGCTGGCGCACCAGGAGGGTGCCGGCGCTGACCAACTGCGAGCCGAATGCCTTGACACCGAGTCGCTGGGCGTTGGAGTCGCGCCCGTTGCGCGACGAGCCCATGCCTTTCTTGTGAGCCATGACCCGAACCCTCCCGCGCGTTGCCGCGTCAGCCGCCGGGGTCGCCCCGGCGCGCCGGGCCTAGTGCTTGATCCCGGTCACGCGCAAGCGCGTGAAGTCCTGCCGGTGACCCTTCTTCTTCTTGGAATCCTTGCGCCGCCGGAACGTGCCCACGATCACCTTGGGGCCACGCCGGTGCTCGAGGACGACGGCCGTCAGACTGGCGCCCGCCACGTGCGGCTGGCCCACCGTCACCTGGGAGCCGTCGGAGACGAGCAACACGTCCTTGAACTCCACCGTGCCGCCCGGCTCGGCGGCGAGCCGCGGGACGTCCAGGATCTCCTCCGGGGAGGCCTTCACCTGCACCCCGGCGATGCTCACGATCGCATACATGAAAGTGGATCCCTCGATGAGCGCCCGCACGCGTCGGAGCGGTCGGGGCGGCGGGCCGGCCCCGGCCATAAACCAGGAAGGCCCTGCTCGGGCCTCCGCGAAGCCTCACCGTTTATAACAATCCCGACCCCGACGCGTCAAGCCCGCCCGGAGCGCCGGCCGCCCGGGCCGCCCATCCCCTCCGGCGGGCCCCACCCCGCCCGGTCCCTGGCTGCCCCGGCCCCGGCGACTTACGCGTACAGCCCCGTGACGTCCTTGCGGGTCTTGCCCGACACCAGCTGGATCTCGTCGCGCCGCAGGGCCGGGTCGTCCTTGAGGTCGACGCGCAGCTGGTAGCGCTTCTCGAACTCGGACAGCCGCCGGCCATTGTGCTCGAGGACGAACACCGCCACGTCCGGGGCGAGGTGCACGACGAGGGTCTTCTCCGCCCCCTTCGAGGCCACCCGCCGCAGCAGCCGCTCGAGCTTGACCAGCACCGACTCCAGCGACAGCACCTTGCCCAGCCCGCCGCAGCTCTGGCAGTCCTCGGAGTAGTAATGGAGCAGCGACGGCCGCTCGCGCTGGCGGGTCATCTCCACCAGGCCGAGGTCCGACACCGCGAAGGCCTTGGTGCGCGAGCGGTCGCGGCGCAGGTGGTTGCGCAGGTCGTCGACCACCGTCTTGCGGTTGGTCTCGCTCTCCATGTCGATGAAGTCGATGACGATGATGCCGCCCAGGTCGCGCAGCCGCAGCTGTCGGGCGATCTCGCGGGCCGCCTCGAGATTGGTCTTGAAGATGGTCTCTTCCTGGTCCTTCTTGCCGGTGAAGCGGCCGGTGTTGACGTCGATCGACACCAATGCCTCGGTGTGATCGATGACGATGTAGCCGCCCTTCTTCAGCCACACCTT
>CAYLSO010000136.1:0-10736 GCA_964386525.1 uncultured bacterium | reverse complement strand
TCCACGTTCGAGTGGTTGTAGGGCGCCGGGACGGCCTCGGGGTCGAAGTCGTAGGGCCGCGGGCAGAACGAGCAGATGACGAAGCCGTCGCCCTGGAAGGTCTGGTGCACCGGCGGTGGCTGGTGGATGCGGCCGACGATCGGCTCGAAGTCGTGGATGCTGAAGGCGTAGGGATAGAAGTAGCCGTCCCAGCCGACGACGTCGAACGGGTGGTGCGCCAGGATCAGCTCGTTGAGGGCGTCGTACTGCTTGACGAGGATCGGGAAGTCGCCCTTCTCGTCGTGCGGCGCCAGGACGGCCGGGCGGCGGAGGTCGCGCTCGCTGAACGGCGCGCCCTCGAGGATCTGGCCCTCGGCGCTGCGGTAGCGCTTGGGGAAGCGCACGTGGCCGCGGCTCTCGAAGACCAGGAGCTTGACCGGCCCGGCGGCGAAGTCGGCCCGCCAGCGGTGCGTGATGTTGCGGTGGATGACCACGTAGTCGCCGGCGCGGAAGGGCAGCTCGCCGAACGACGACTCCAGCGCGCCGCCCCCCTCGATCACGTAGACGCACTCGTCGGCTTGCGAGTTGCGGTAGAAGTGCGCGTCGTCGGCGCTCGGCTCGACGTAGAGCGTGGCGATGTCGCGGTTGAACAGGATGGGGATGCGGTCGAGCGTCGGGCTGCCGCCCCGGCCGGCGCGCGCCGTGCGGAAGTGGCGATGGCGCAGCGAGGTCTCCGTGTCCGGCTCCCAGACCAGCGCCCGCACCCGCCGCGCCGCCTTCACCGCCGTCGGCGGGTGGATGTGGTAGAGCAGCGACGAGGTGCCGGAGAAGCCCTCGTGGCCCATCAGCTCCTCGCTGAAGAGCCCGCCGTCGGGGCGGCGGAAGGCGATGTGCCGCTTGCGGGGGATCTGCCCGAGCGAGTGGTAGATCGGCATCTGCGCTTCCCCTCCTAGAGGTTGCCGCGCCGCGCCTGCTCGCGCTCGATGGACTCGAACAGCGCCTTGAAGTTGCCCTTGCCGAAGCTGCGCGCGCCCTTGCGCTGGATGATCTCGTAGAACACGGTCGGCCGGTCCTGCACCGGCTTGGTGAAGATCTGCAGCAGGTAGCCCTCGTCGTCGCGGTCCACCAGGATGCCCAGCCCCCGCAGCGCGGCGAGGTCCTCGTCGATCCTGCCGACGCGCCCGAGCAACTCCTCGTAGTAGGTGTCGGGCACGGTGAGGAACTCGACGCCGCGCTCGCGCAGCGCCGCCACGGTGGCGAGGATGTCGTCGGTGGCGATGGCCACGTGCTGCACGCCGGGGCCGCGGTAGAAGTCGAGGTACTCCTCGATCTGCGACTTCTTCTTGCCCGCGGCCGGCTCGTTGATGGGGAACTTGATGCGCTCGTTGCCGTTGGCCATCACCTTGGACATCAGCGCCGAATACTCGGTGGAGATGTCCTTGTCGTCGAACGAGACCAGGTTGCGGAAGCCCATCGCCTGCTCGTAGAACGCCACCCACTGGTTCATCTTGCCCAGCTCGACGTTGCCGACGCAGTGGTCCACGTGCTTGAGGCCGACCGGGGCGGGCGAGAAGCGCGACGCCAGCGGCTCGTAGCCGGGCAGGAAGAGGCCCCGGTAATCGCGGCGCTCCACCAGGCTGTGGATGGTGTCGCCGTAGGTGCGGATGGCGGCGATCACCACCTCGCCCTGCGCGTCGCGCAGCGCCTCGGGGGCGCGCACCGAGACGGCGCCGTGGGCGGTGGCGTAGGCGTGGGCGGCGCGGCAGTCGTCCACCCACAAGGCCAGGTCGCGCACGCCGTCGCCGTGCCGCTGGTGGTGCTGCGCGATGGGTGAGTCGGGGCCGAGCGCGCTGGTCAGCACGAAGCGCACCTTGCCCTGGGTCAGGAGATAGCTGGCGCGGTCGCGCACGCCCGTCTCCGGCCCGCAGTAGCCGGCGAGCTGGAAGCCGAAGGCGGCGCGGTAGTAGTGGCTCGCCTGCTTGGCGTTGCCGCAGTAGAACTCGACGTAGTCGGTGCCGTTGATGGGGAACGGATCGTGCGTCGCGGGCGCGGCCGCAGGCTGGGACTGCGTGGACATGGTCGACTCCAGGGGTGCGACGGTCGGTTCCTGACACGGCCCTGACACCAAGGCTCCGGCGGCTGTAGGCGACGAAGGTAGCCGGATTGGCGCGGCGTGTCCAGCGGGGGCGGGGTTCGAGGCGGGGGGCCGGCGGCGTCCGGAGGCCGGTTAGAAGCTCGACCCGATGGCCAGGTAGAACTGCCAGCGGCGCGAGTTGTGCTTCTCCACCTGGTCGAGCGGCTGGTCCTCGGCTCTGGCCCGCAGCAGGTCGTCCGAATCCACGAGATCGGTCAGCGAGGGGTTGAGCTTGTAGCCGACCCCGAGCTTGATCGGCCCGACCGGCGTGATCAGGTCCAGCCCGGCGCCGGCGCCGTAGAAGAACTTCTCCTGCCCGAGCGGATCGCCGGCGTCGCGGAAGCGCTGGTCGGGCGTCCACACCCGGCCGCCGTCGAGGAAGACGTGCGATCCGAACTTGGGTCCGAAGCCGGGAAGCGGCAGGCGCAACTCGAGCGAGAAGGAGACGCGGGCGAATCCTCCGAGCGGCACGTAACCGTCGGCCACGGCGACGGTCGAGTCCCCGCTCGCCTGGAAGCGGACGTCGGGGAACTTCGGGCCCAGAAGCCGCGAGTCCCAGCCGCGCACGTCGCCGGTGCCGCCGGCCGTGAAGGTCACGTCGCGCAGCTGCAGGAAGCTCACAGTGCCCGACAGGTCCGGCCCCGGCAGGCTCTGGCCGAAGGGGTAGAGCCGCCCGGCCGCCAGCCGGCCGGCGAAGATGGCGCGTCGGGCGAGCGGGGCGAAGGCGTAGGCGACGCCGTCGAGGCGCCAGTAGGAGGTGCTCGACCAGGTGTTCGGTGCGGTCACCTGGATCGCCGGCCGTACGACCACGCCGCGCCGCGGGTTGGCGATCTGATCGAGGCGGCCGAAGTTGCCCGAGACGGTGAACACGCTGCTCAGCAGGCTGGTGCCGAGGCTGTTGAGCTGCCCCTGGGAGAGCTGCGTGAGGAAGGTGAGCAGGTCGATGTCCCCGGAGGTCAGATCCTCGAGGCTGTACTCGTAGATGTGGCGGCGGGCGATGCGGTAGTCGAGCGAGCCGGACAGTTGCGGGCGCAGCCGGTAGACGAGAGTGGCGTTCGTGCCGTACTGCAGCGAGCGGTCCTGCGAGTCGTCGCGGTACTCCACGAAGGGGCTGAGCACCGCGGAGAGCCGGCGGTGGGCCACGTAGGGCTGCTGCACGGAGACGGCGCCGCGGTAGCGGATGTCGGGGTTGCTAGAGATCGACCACAATCCGGTCTGGGCCAGCCCCGAAAAAGTGAGGATGCGAGCGTCGCCCAGGAAGTTGCGGTGGCTCCAGCGGGCTTCGCTCGACAGGCCGGCGTCGGTCACGTAGCCGACATCGCCGCTCACCAGGCGCGGCTTGGCCTCGGTGATGCGCACCGTGACCGGTAGCACGGACTCGGCCTGAGCCGCAGCCAGCGAGTCCGCCGCGGGTGATGGACCGGCAGCCCGCAGCGAGTCCGCCGCCGGACGCTCCGGAATCTCGAGCCGGGCGACGCGCACGATCTCCAGCGCCTGGACGTCGAGTCGGCCCTCATCGACGGCGGCGGCCGAGTAGACGTCCCCGGGGCGGAAGGGCAGCTGGCGGCGCACCACGTTGTCCGAGATCGACTGGTTGCCCTCCACCGCGATCTCGCCGAAACGCAACCGCGGGCCGGGCAGCACGCGGTACCCGATGCGGCTCTCCATCCGCAGGCTATCCGTCTCGAGGCGGCCGCGCACGGCCGCCGCCGGGTAGCCGCGGTCCCGCCACCAGCTCTGCAGCCGGTCGCGCTCCTCGAGTGCCTCGCCCACGTCGAGCCGCCGCCCGGCGAGCTTGCGGGCGGCGCGCTCGGCGTGCTCCCAGCTCTTGCGCTCGGCCTCCGGCACCGACGGGGGGGTGAGGCTGTCCGGCCCGGTGATCGTGACGCCGGCGACGTGCACCGCTTCGCCCTCGTCGACGACGAAGACGATGTCGAGGAGGTTCTGACGCTCGTCGCGCGCCACCTCGTACCGGACCTGGGCCCGCAGGAAGCCGGCGGCGCGGTACTCGCGGCGCAGGCGCACGACGTCGCGCTGCAGCTCCAGCGGGCTGAATGCGTGGCGGGCCGGCTTATTGACCAGCGGCAGCTTGCCCAGCGCGGCACGCAGGCCGTAGGCGGAGCCGCGGTCGCGCGTCTCGATGGCGGCGCGCAGCTGGCGCTCCGAGAGGGTGCGCACGCCGGTGAAGCGGATGGCGCGCACCTCCGTCTCGGCATCGACGCGCACCTGGCCGGCGGCCGGGGCGGCTCCCAGCCCGGCGGCGAGCGCGACGAGCCCGGCGGCGAGCGCGGCCCTCCGGGCGAGGGCCGTGCGGCGGCGCACGGGAGGCCGCGCCTCAGTACGCATGGCGGGCCCGCACGAAAGCGCGCAGCAGGTCGATCTCGCCCTGCAGGTTGAAGACCAGCCACTGGTACGTCTCGAACTCCACCTCGAAGCGCGTCCGGTAGGGATTGCTCGTGTCGGTCGTGCCCGTGTCGCGGTATTGCAGCGGCTGGCGGAAGCCGAGGTAGAGCATCGGCTTCACGTAGCGCCCGGCGACCAGGGTGGCGCCCTGCTGGGCGTCGTAGCGGACCTGCAGCACATCCAGCCCGACCTTCCCCTGCGCCACGTCCTGCAGGGCGCCGGTGACCTGCGACATGCCGATGTCGGCCGCCAGCGCGGCGGCGTTCGAGCTCGATTCGCTGGACTGCGTCTGGATGCCGGTCGGGCTCCGGCCGGTGGCGATGTAGGTGATGATGTCGGTCTCGGAGAGCGCCGGCTCCGAGGTGAGAGTCAGGCGCAGCTTGTCGATCGGCCCCTGCACGTCGAGGTGGACCACCACCTCGGGTTCCCCCGAGCCGCTCGGGGAGCGGGTCTTGTACTCCGTCCGGATGTCGACGGTGTGGTCCTGCATGCCGCCGTTGAACAGCACCTCGCCGCCGGTGAAGTCGAAGCTGCGTCCGAACTGCTCGACGTAGCCGTGGTCCGGCACGGGCTGGAGGCGGCCGAACAGCTCGGGGTCGGCGTGCGGGCGCTTGCGCAACTGCACGTCGCCGGTCACCTCGACGGCGAGCCGCGGGGTCGAGCGCTGGCGTACCCAGGTGTCCCGCTCGAGCTTGATCTGCAGATCGAGGTCGGAAGCCTCGTAGAGCGCGAGCGTCGGGTTCGCGGCGGGGGGCGCCAGATAGCCGAAGTTCTCCTCCAGCATGCGCACGTCGGCGGGACTGAGCGGGACGGCCAGCTTGGCCTGTGCGCTCTGGGTGGCGGCCTGCGTGATGAAGTAGTAGGAGCCGGCGATCGTCGCCCGGCCGGCCACGCGCGGCGTATCCACTGTGCCGGCGACCCGCAGGTCTCCCGAGGCGACGGCGCGCAGGTCGGGCGTATCCATGAACGAGAAGCGGCGGGCGGCCACCGCCAGGTCCAGCTCGGTGCGCGTGAAGCTCGCGAAGCGCACTTCGCCGGTCGCCTGCAGGTTTCCCTCGCCCGACGCGGCGCGGGCCTCGCGCAAGAGGAGCCGGTTGCCGGAGAGCTCGCCCTCGAGGCGGATGCCCTGGTAGGCGACGCCCAGCGCCGGCAGCGCGAGGTACCCGTTGCTGATCGTGATGCTCCCCTGGCCCGTCAGGGCCTCTCCGGTGCCGGCCAGCCGGGCGTCCGCGTCGAGCGTGCCGTTGATCGCCGACACGGCGCGCGGGGGCAGGAAGGGGGAGAGCGCCCGCAGCGGGAACCGGTCGGCCGCCAAGCGCAGGTCCACGTCGCCCGCGAAGGCCCGCACCGCAGGGCGCGGCGCGCCCGAGTCCGGAGCGGCCAGCGACACCGCCAGCGGCAGCCGGCCCTCCACCACCAGGGAGTCGTCCTGCGGCGATGTGAAGGCGGCGTGCAGCCGCAGCTCGCGCCCGTCCCAGGCGAGCTCCGAGCCCAGCACGCCGGCCGGCGCGCCGGCCTGGAGTGCGGCGATGCGCAGGCGGCCTTCGCCGCGCGGGGCCGCCGCCGGGCCGGCCAGCGACAGATTCCCGTCGAGGCGGCCGGTCACGTCTTCGCGTCCGAGCCACGCCGCGAGGATGTCGAGTCCGACGTCGCGCATCTCGAGCCGGAAGTCCTGCTCGCCGCGGCGGTCGAGGACGCCGCCGGCGCGCACCAGGCCGGTCTGCGCGCGCGCCTCCAGGTCGGAGATCTCGAAGCGGCCGGGTCCGAAGCGCAGGCGGGCCGGGCGGCTCAGGCGCCAGTGGGCGGTGTCGGCGTCGATGTCGGCCGTCGCGAGGGTGACCGCGTGTCCGGCCGTGTCCCGGGCGGCGGTGCCGGCCAGCCGGACGCGGTGCTTCTCGTCGAGCCCGGCGTCGAGCTCGAAGCGCAGCTCGCGTCCGGCGTAGTCGGCGCCGGCGCGGATCTCCCGTGCCTCGGCCACCGGCGTGTGCAGACGGCTGAGCTCGGCGCGGGCGTGCGCCTCGACGGGCCGCCAGTCGCCGGCCAGCGTGCCCCGGGCCTCGGCGCGGGCCCGCAAGACGCGCAGGTCGTTCCAGGCCAGAGACCGCAACGAGGTCTCGACGGTGAAGGCGCGGGCGGCGGGGGGGCCTGTGAGGCGGGCTGCGAGATCCCCGGCCCCCAGCCCCAGCGTGTCGGCCCCGATCAGGTCGGCGAGCGGGGCCAGGTCGGTCACCGTGGCAGTCAGGCGCACGTCCGAGGGTGCGCCGGCCGCCGAGTCGGAGAGCGCGACGCGGCCCGCAGCCGCGACCTGGCCGACATTGGTGCGCAGCGCGAGGGTGTCGACATCGAGCGCGCCGCCGGCGAAGCGCCACGTGCCGAAGAGCGAATCGACGCGCGCCGCGCCGATGCGTCCGTGGCCGGCGAGCGTGCCGTTCATGGACAACCCACGGTCCGATGGGTCGCCGAAGCCGAGGTCGCAGCGCACCGCGCCGTCGGCCGGCAGCGTGTCGCGGCCGGCGAGCCCGGCCAGCACGCCGAAGGGGAGTACGAGAGCGGCCCGACCGTCCAGTCCGCGCAGCCCCGGGCCGCCGGCCTCCCACGTGGCGCCGCCGTCGAAGCTCGCCGTGCCGCCGCGGGCGCGCACGCTGCCCTTGGCCTCGGCGTGGCCCGCCGCCAGCCGGCCGTCCGCCTCGACCCCCTCCAGATCGAGCGGCCCGACTTGGGAGCGGTCGAGGCGCAGCGTCGCCTGCCAGGCGTCGGGCAGGCGGCTCTGACCGCCGGAGGAGGCGCTGCCTGCTGCGGTGATCCGCCCGTTGAGGCGGGTCGGCAGGGCAGCGCCGGTCCACGCGCCCACGTCCAGATCCGCGAAGCGCGCCTCGTGCAGCAGGTACTCCGGCGGCGACGCGAACGGGTGGGCGCTGGCGCTGGCGGAGATGCGCCCCGCGTCGCTCGTCAGCTCGGCGTCGAGCGTGAGCACGTCGCGCTCGTAGGCCAGCTCAGCCGAGCCTCCGGTGATGACCCGGCCGCGCAGGCGCGAGGGCTCGAGCACGGCGCTCCCGGTCGCGGCGAGCGGCGGGCGGGCGCTGCCCTCGATCTCGGCGTTGCCGCTGAGGTCGCTCGTCAGCTCGCGATCCCCGGTCAGGCGGGAGAGGTCGAGGTGATCGAAGCGCACCCCGTGGATGTGGAAGGGCGAGCGACCGCCGAGGCGGGCGCTCGCCGCCGCCACGGAGAGTGCGCCGGCTTCGCTGTCGAGGCTGAAGCTCAAGCCGACGGCAGGCCCCTCGGCGCGGGCGCGCGCCGCTACCGAGCTGATGCGCCAGGGTCCGTAGTGCGAAGGCGCGAGCCGCAGATCGGCGATGGCGCGCAGCGAGTCGAGGCTGGCGCCGCTGCCGCGCCCCGTCAGCGCCCCGGTGAACGCACTCGCCGTCGTGTCGCCGGCGAGTCGGGCCAGGTCGAGCCCCTCGAAGGCGAGCCGGCGCACTTCCCACTCGAAGCCGCGCGAGGCGTCGAGCCGCCCGTCCAGCGTGACGTTTCCCGCCGGGCCGCGCGCGCCGCCCTGCACGTTCAAGACGGTGCCCGCGTAGCCGCGCCCGCGCACGCGCAGGTCGGCCGTGACCGGGACGCGCTCGGCGACGGCTTCCCATCCAACGATCCCGGGCAGACGGCGGGGGAGGCGGTCGAGGCGCAAGACGACGTCGTACTCGGGATCGGCGTCCAGCGGGCGGACCCACCCGTGGGCCTCGATCTGGGCGCCCTCATAGCCGGTCGTGAGCGCGAGGTCGGCGCGGCCGTCACGGAGCTCGGCCCGCAAGCTCGACGGCCCGAGGCGCAGCCGGCCCGCGCGCGCCGGCCCGAGCTCGGCGCGCACGCGACCCGACAGCCGGTCGGGGCGGGGACCGCGCGCCTCGACGTCGGCCGCGAGGTCGCCCTCGAGGTCGAGCCCCGGCGCCAGGCGGCGCAGGTCGCCGAGCGCCAGCGGATGCGCCTTGAGCGCGACACGGATCTCGCGCAGGGTGTCCAGGGAATCCACGGCGAGAGCCCCGTCGGCGAAGATGTCGCTGGCGGCGGAGCGCGCCCGCAGCGCGCTCAGCTCCGCGCGACCGTCCGCGAGGCCGCCGGCGAGCGTGACGTGAGCCAACGGCTCGGCCGAGCTCGTCGGGAGCAGGCGCAGATCGAGCGAGTCGAGAGTGAACGAGAACCCGCCGCCCAGGCGCACGTCGCGGGCCGCGAGCGTTACGTCGGTCGCCCGCCAGCCGGAGTCGGGAGCGGCCGCGTACCCGCCGTAGCGCCCGCCCCGCAGCACGACCCGGTCGGCGACCAGCGCCGGCCCCTCGTAGAAGCGGCCGCGCATCACGGCGGCAAGCGTGAGCGGTGCCCGGTGGGGCCGCGGCCCGCGGGGCTCGGCGATCTCGGCCGAGACCGTCACCCCGCTCAGCTCCAGCCGCGTGACACGGACCCGGCCTGCCAGCAGCGCCAGTAGCCGGTAGCGCGCGCGCACGGTGTCGGCGGCGACCAGCGTGGTGTCGCCGCGGGCGATCCGCAAGCCGCGCGCCTCGAGGTCGGCCAGCCAGCCGCCACGCACCTCGCGCACCGAGATCCGCGCGCCGGGCAGCGAGGGAACGCGGGCCATGACCTGGTTAGCGACGCGCGTGGCGACGGCGGGGTTCTGCAGCGCCAGGATAATGGCGGCGAGCCCGCCCAGCAGCCCCAGCCCCGCGGCGGCCAAGGCGCGCCACAGCCGTCCCCGGCTCCGCCGCGGGGGTGGCTCGGGAGCGGGAGGGTCGAGAGGAAGACCGCCCCGCGGCCGGGGTTCGGTCATCCGCGATCTCGGGAACGCCTTGGGGACGAACGGCACGGCTGGCGCATGGCGCCCGGAGTATAGCGGGAACCGCCGGTTCCGGTCCCCTGATCCGGCCGGTGCGGCGGGCGGCGCTCAGGATGGGGTGGAAGATAGGCCCGGGCGGCCGGCCAAAGCGGCGGACCGCCCGGGGAGTCCCTGGGGGCGAGCGGTCTCTAGTTCAGTCCCCGCCGTTCCAAGAGCGGCTCCACCCTCGGCTCGCGGCCGCGGAAGCGCAGCCACAGCGCCGCCGCGTCTTCGCTGCCGCCGCGCTCCAGGATGTTGGTGCGGAACGCGCGCGCCGTCGCCGCGTCGAAGATGCCCTTCTCCTGGAACGCCGCGAAGGCGTCGGCGCAGAGCACTTCGGCCCACAGGTAGCTGTAGTAGCCCGCCGCGTAGCCGCCGACGATGTGGTTGAAGTAGGTGCTGCGGTAGCGCGCCGGGATCTCGGGCATCAGGCCGATCTTGTCGAGGGCGGCCTTCTCGAAGGCGTCGGTGTCCACCTGCTGCGGCGCCGTCCAGGTGTGCCAGTCCATGTCGAGGTAGGACGCCGCCATGTACTCCACGGTGACGAACCCCTGGTTGAACTTGCGCGCCTTGAGGAGCTTCTCGACCAGCTCGGCGGGGATGACCTCGCCGGTCTTCCAGTGCTTGGCGTAGACCTTGAGCGCCTCGGGCTCGAGCACCCAGTTCTCCATGATCTGCGACGGCATCTCGACGAAGTCGCGCGGCGTGTTCCCCAGGCTCTTGTAGTGGATGTTCTGCAGCAGGGCGTGCAGCGCGTGGCCGAACTCGTGGAACAGCGTCTCGGTCTCGTCGAGCGACAGCAGCGCCGGCGCGTCGCCGGCCGGGCGCGAGAAGTTGCACACGTTCTCGACCACCGGGTGCACCGGCTTGCCGTCGCGCACGCACTGTTCGCGGAACTCGGTGGACCAGGCGCCGCCGCGCTTGCCCGGGCGCGGGTGGTAGTCCGAGTAGAAGATGCCGACGTGCGTGCCATCGGCCTCCTTCACCTCGAAGGCGCGCACCTCGGGGTTGTAGACCGGCAGGTCCGGGCGCTCGGTGAAGGTGAGGCCGTAGAGCCGGTTGGCCACGTAGAAAGCGCCGTCGCGCACGTTCTCGAGCTTGAAGTAGGGGCGCAGGGCCTCCTCGTCGAGGTCGTAGCGGGCCGTGCGCTCCTTCTCGGCGTAGTAGCGCCAGTCGCAGGGTTCGAGCTTGAAGCCGCCGCCGCTCTGGTCGATCTGCGCCTGCAGCGCTGCCGCCTCCCGGTGCGCCACCGCGAGAGCCGGCTTCCAGACCTGCTCGAGCAGGCCGTAGACGCCGGCCGGCGTCTTGGCCATCTGCTTCTCGAGGACGAAGTCGGCGAAGGTCTTGTAGCCCAGCAGC
>CAYLSO010000135.1:0-6783 GCA_964386525.1 uncultured bacterium | reverse complement strand
CTGCGCGGGCTCGACGACATTCTCCGGTGCCCGGTATCCAAGCTTCTCGATCCGTGTTTCCGGCTTCGTCTTGTCCATATCGTCCTCCGATGGCGCGCTTCTCCGCCAAATCGATGAGATCCGCTCGTTCCCCCGTCCTTGGGTGCTCGGTCGTGCCCTCAGTCCCCGCCGAAAGCGCGGAACTGTGGCACCAGTGAATAGGTCCGGCTACGCCCGGTGATCCGGAGCACCCCACATCAGATCCGGATGGAAATCGTAGCCCCACGGGAGGCCCGCGTTCTTCCAGCCGTTCCGCATGTGCTTGCCATGGTAAACACTTCCGGGATCGTCGACCCGGTCGCCCTCGAAGCCGTTGATGATGTTGTAGACGTGCGTGAACCCGGCTTGGGCCAGCTGGTTGACCGCCATCGCGGCACGGCCTCCCGTCGCGCACATGACCAGGATCACGTCGTCGAAGTCGAACGCTTCCTTCACCGCTGCTACGAAATCAGGGTTGGGCTCCCCGGAGCACCCTGGCGGCCTGCCGGGCATGGAAGGACCCTTGGGATCGTACCTGGGAAAGGCCAGGGGAACGTTCTTCGCCGTCTCTATGTGCCCGCCGAATACGTACTCCTCGAACGTGCGAACGTCGAGGATGTGGGCCTGTTCGGGCGCGGCCTTCCACATGGCGTATGCCTCTTGAGGCGTCACGTAGAGCCCCAGGCTTGTCTTGTTACTGTCGGGCACCTGCTGGCCTGGCTGAGGGGCGGATCGAGCTTGATTGTTCATTCTCTCATCCTTTCTGGCGACGCCAGCTCGCCCTGGCGGCGGGTCTCCGGCAGGGCAGGCCATGGGCCCGCTCCCGCGCTTCGCTCACTGGTGGAAGATGACTAACCCGAGGGCTCCGATCCCCAGGATCGTGACCGCCATGGCCACGATCGCGGCCAGCGACGCCGGGACCCGCGCCCCATGCGCCCGCAGCTCCTTCACACCGGCCCGGTGCTGCAGCGTGGCGACGACAAGGGCGAGCAACCCCGTGAGGATCATCGCCGAGCCGTAGGCCTGCGGCGCCAGGATCCCCCGCCCCCCCGACTTCCCCTGGAGGATGTCGGCGAACTTGTAGATGCTGAAGCCGAAGGAGATGAGCGAGGTGCCCGTCCGGGTCCACGCCATCATGGTCCGCTCGTACGCCAGCCGCGTGCGCTCGATGGCCATGGCGTTGGCGGACGGCCCCCCGGGGGGCGGGGCTGCCTTCGTGGAAACACTGGTATGCATCATCTTCCGCTCCCTACTTCGACACGAACTGCGTGTTGAACCCGACGAAGATCTGCAGCTCCGGCTGCCCGGCGCCGTGCGAGAGCACCGTGAACTGCGGCTCCAGCCATAGGTTGAAGACCTTGTTGCCTGTCGGGACGACCTTCCCGAGTCCCAGCCCCACCGGCACGTTGTACGAGCCGGTCTCCAGGTTGAACACCGCCACCGGCGCCCCCCGCGCGTACAAGCCCTTGCCGAACTGGACGAAGTAGAAGGGCTGCACCGCGAGCAGGTTCGTCCCCGGCCGGTTCTCGTCGCCGGCGAAGTCCGTCTGCCAGGTCACCAGTCCGCCCCACTGCACGTCCGAAGAGCGGGCGTTGAAGACCGTCGCGGCCACCCCACCCTGCCACTTGCCGCTGCCGGTCTCGTCCTGAGTGTCGGTGGGCACCGTGATCTGTGGACCCAGGCCGAGGCTCAGCTTCGGATCGCCGGTGTCGAACAGGTAGGCGGCGAAGGCATTGAGGTCGCTCAGCCCGGACGTGGTCGTTCCGACATCGGTGGGGACCTGCGACACGGGCAGCGACGCGCGGAACAGCCACTTGCCGAACGGCTGCGCATACCGGAACCAGAAGGTGTTGGCGTTCTGGCCGTCCGCCTCGGAAAGCGCGGCAACATAGTAGTTGTGCATGTTGAACGCGCGGAACTTCGCCAGCGGGTTGTTGGCCTCGACCGATGACGGCGCCGTCGGAGCTCCTTCCGCGGCCGGCGGCTGGGCGTTCGCGGGAACCGCCGCGACCACGGCGATCAGGAGCGCCACGCCGGAGTGAACCGCACCTTGCGCGACTTGTCGCAACATCATCTTCTCCTTTCGCATCACACCACCACCCCGAGGGTGCGGAACGCGACTAACATGATGTTGATGGCGAGGGCCACCTGGATGACGATCAGCACGCCACCGAGCAGGTGCAGTGCGGGCAGCAGCCCGGGGATGCCCAGGATCCGGTCGTTGAAGAACATGACGACGAAGTTGAGCACCATGATCACGCTCAGTGCGATCGCGAGCACCAGGTAGCGATCCGCGTTCATGGGGGCGATCATCACGAAGACGAGGATCGCGGCCACGCCGACCGGCGGGACGATGGTCGGTGTCGCCAGCGGCGAGACGGCCAGCTTGAGGGGCGAGGCGGCCTCTCCCGTGGACTCCGGCAGGCCGCCGCTGGGGAAGATCGTCCCCAGAGCCGACAGCAGCAGGACCAGGCCGGCGCTGATCTGGAGCGCGGGGACGCTCAGATCATACTTCTCCACCAGCACCCGGCCCCCTAGCACCACGAAGGCGCAGACCGCGGCCGCGAGCAACGTGGCCCAGGCGGCGGCGCTACGGCGGAAGGCCGGCGGCCGCCCCTTGGTCAGTCTCGCGAAGGGCGAGATGAGCCGGATCGGCCCGAGCAGCACGAAGCAGACGGTGAAGACGAACGCGAACTTCTCCATGGCTGGTGTCCTCGCTCCCGGGGTCAGCCGGCCCGGTGCGAACGGGCCAGCATGCCGCCCGAGACGTTTCGGGCGGTGAATCCGTTCTGTTTCAGGATGCGCGTCGCGTAGTAGGCGCGCGCGGCCGAGCGGCAGACGACGAAGATCTCCCGGTCGCGGGGCAGCTCCCCGAGGCGGGCGCGCAACTGCGGCAGCGGGATGTTGAGCGCGCCCGGCACGGATTCGACCTCGAGCTCCGGCGGGTTGCGCACGTCGAGCAGGAATCCCTGCCCGACGCCGTCCCAGTGCGCGATCGGCATGTCGCCGCGCAGGAGATTCCCGGCGATCATCCCAGCGAAGTTGACCGGGTCCTTCGCGCTGCCGTACGGCGGCGAGTAGCACAGCTCGGCCTCCTCCAGGTCGTAGACGGTGCCCCGCATCTGGATCGCCATCGCGAGGGCGTCGATCCGTTTGGGCACGCCGTCCTCGCCGATCACCTGCGCGCCCAGCAGCCGGCCGTCCGACTTCCGGAAGAGGAGCTTGATCGCCATCATCTTGGCGCCGGGGAAATAGCCCGCGTGCGAGTTCTGGTAGAGATAGATCTTCTCGAGATCCGTCTCCCCCCGCTGCCGGAGGAGCTTCTCGCTCGGGCCGGTCTGGCCGATCTCGCCCCCGAAGATCCGGCAGATCGACGTGCCCTGCGTGCCGCGGTACCGCGAGTCGCGGCCGGCGATCACGTCGGCCGCGATGCGGCCCTGGCGGTTGGCTGGCCCGGCGAGCGCGATGAGGGTCCACTGGCCGGTGACGAAGTCCTTGACCTCGACCGCATCCCCGACAGCGAAGATGTCCGGGTCGCTCGTGCGCATGTGCTCGTCGACGCGGATGCCACCGCGGGAGCCGATCTCCAGCCCGGCCGTCTTGGCCAGACCGGTCTCCGGCCGCACGCCGATCGCCAGGATCACGATGTCCGCCGGGTGGACCTTTCCGGACGCCGTCAGGACGCGGAGCGAGCCGTCGGCGGCCCGCTCGAATCCGGCCACGCCGTCGCTGAGCTCGAGCCGCACGCCGTGCTTCACGAGGTAGCGCTCGACGAGGCGCGCCATCTCCGGATCGAGCGGCGGCATCACCTGGTCGAGCTTCTCGACGAGCGTGACGTCGAGCCCGAGATGGGCCAGGTTCTCCACCATCTCCAGGCCGATGAACCCGCCGCCGACCACCACGGCGCGCTGCGGCTTCGTCACGGTCTGGAAGCCCGTGTACGAATCCATCCCGGTCCGGGTCTCGCCATCGCGGTGGAGCCATTCGCGGATGGCCCGCGCGTCCGGCACGGTCCGCACGGAGAAGATGCCGGGCAAGTCGATGCCGGGCAGCGGGGGGCGGATGGGAGCCGCCCCGGGTGACAGCACGAGCTTGTCGTAGGGTTCGGCGGTCACCTTGCCGGTCGCCAGGTCGCGCATATCGACGGTCTTCTGCTTCGGCGAGATGGCGATTGCTTCGCATCGGGTCCGCACGTCGATGCGGAACACCGCGCGGAACGTCTGCTCCGTCGCCACCAGGAGGCTCGACTCCTCAGGGATCACGCCCCCGACGTGGTAAGGGAGCCCGCAGTTCGCGTACGACACGTACGGCCCGCGCTCCACCATGAGGATCTCGGCCTTCTCATCCAGCCGACGCAGGCGCGCCGCGCACGACGCTCCGCCGGCGACTCCCCCGACGATGATGACCTTCACGGAATCCCCTCCCTCCGGCGCCGCCGCTTTCCGGCCCCGACGCTAGAAAGTCCAGTGCCCCTGTAGACTGAGAACGTGGACCGCGGCGTTCTCGTAGGCGCCCGCTACACGTCCGGCCAGCGGCCCGCGCTCCACATCCGCGGGCATGCTCCCCAGCGACTGGAAGGTGTAGCCGAAGCCGAGCTCGAAGCTCTCGCTGAGCCGGCGCTGCGCGCCGGTGGCGAGCCGCCACGTCTCCCCGACGGGCAGGCTCAGCGAGCGGTCGGCGTCCTCCACCGCGGGCGAGTCGTAGCCGACGCCCGCCGAAAGCAGCCAGGCGTCGCCCAGGCGCCGCTTGCCGCCGAGGGCGGCGTGCCACGTGTCCTGGTACGGCAGCTCCTTCGTGAGGCCGCTCGGGGGATCGGTCGCCACCTCCACGTTGACCCCGCCGAACGCCGACCAGTCCTGCCAGCCGAGATCGCCCATCAGCGCCCAGTCGGCGCCCAGGTCGAGGTAGCAGCTCGCCATGACCGTCTGCGGGACGGTGACCCCGATGCCGAGGTCCGTTTCCAGGAGCCCGGCCGCCCCGAGCGCGGCCTCCATGCCCGGACCGAGGTCCGTGAACTCCGGTCGGTCCACGAAGTCGAGCTTGACGGGGCTCGTATAGGTGACGCCGACGCGTGCCTTCTCGGATGGCTCCCAGAGCGCGCCAAAGTTGCCGCCGAAGCTCAGGTCGTTGGCGCTCAGACTGAGTCGACCATCGGGTTCGGCGGGCAGGACGCTGTTGACCGCGACGTCGTCCTCGAGGATCCCGTACATGGCGTTGAGACTGGCGCCGAAGGAAAGCTCGGGGTTCACGCGATAGGCCACCGATGGCAGGAACGACGTGCCGACCAGGGTGGCCTTCTCGACGTAGTAGCGTCCCACCCAGCCCTGGTCGTAGCTCTCCGCCAGCCCGAAGTTGCCGGTCGCCGCCACGCCGAACCACCAGCGCTCGGAGAGCCCGCGCGCGTAGTAGGCCCCACCGTTAGGGAACCATCCCACGGCCACCCCGCCGTCGCCGCCGTCCACCGTGGTGTTGGCGTTGGGCGTGAACCGGACGTCCCCGTAGAGGGCACCAGCGCCGAGCAGGAGATCGCCGCCCTTGAGACGCGCCATGCCCGCCGGGTTGGTGAGCACCGTCGCCGCGTCCTGGGCGCGCGCCGCCCAGCCGGCGCCTGCGGTGAACATGTCGGGCGTCCCGGTCTCGTAGAGGTATAGGCCTCCGGCGCGGGCGCTGCCGAAGCCGGTCAATACCAGGAGCATGCCTACAAGTGCCGCGTGCGTGGTGTGTCCCACGGTACGGTGCTTCATGCGTGGACTCCGATCGTGACGGATGGGCTCCCCACGAGACGCGAGGCGCGGAGATGCTAGCCGGCCTCCCGACCGGGAGGCCGGCGCAGGCATCGGCTGTCCTCGATTCCCGAGGTTCCCGGCGCGCGGCCGGATACCGGTGGCCGCGCGCCGGGCGATCCCGCTACCCGACCCGCTGCGTCGCCGCCAGCAGCTCGGTCGCATCGGGCAGCTTCGCCGAGGACGCCTTCTTCCACTGCTGCTCGAGCAGCTCCTTCGCCGCCTGTTCGAGGAACTCCGGCGCGGCCCACTTGCTGACATCGAAGTCGTTCTTGATGTAGCCGTGGCTCAACATGAAGTTCTTGCCGATCTCGACGGCGGCCAGGTTCAGCGGCGACAGGTTCGGCACCATGTCGACGTCCTTGATGCCCCGGTACGTGTCCTCGACATCCAGGTAGTACGTCTGCTTGTCGAGGATCGCCGCCGCGGCGTGCTTGTGCTCATTGGCCCAGCGCCCCACCTTGATCATGCCCTTCATGAACGTGACCGCGAGTTCGGGGTGTTGCTCGGCCATCACGTCCGTGCAGGTGATGGCAGCCGGGATGTTGGCCACCTGCAGGCGCCAATCCGGCCGCCTGGACAGATCCTCGATGATCGCGAACTTGCCCGTTGCCTCCGAGAGAACGCTCAAGACCTTGCTCTGGCTGTACATGGCATCGATGACGCCCTTTTCCAGTGCGGTCTCCAGCGGCCGGAAGGCGAGGTCGTGCTTGTGGTCACGCTTGAGCTGCCATTCTGACGGATTCTCGATGGGCGTCAGCATGTCGGGACTGTTGTACCAGTCGTCGGCGTACGGGAACTCCACGATCTGGACGTCTTTCACGGTCATGCCGTTCATCCGGAGCATCAACTCGATGCCCTGTTGCTCCTGGATGCGCCACCAGTCGTTTTTGATGGTGTTCAGGCTCTTGGAGAGGCCGATCTTCTTGCCCTTCAGTTCCTTCATGCGGTAGATGTTGTCACGGGCGCGCACCATCATGCA
>CAYLSO010000134.1:0-7935 GCA_964386525.1 uncultured bacterium | reverse complement strand
TTCTTGAGGGCGCCGAGGACCTCGAGGCCGTCCATGCCGGGCATCTTGAAGTCGCTGATGGCCACGGCGAAGCCCTCGGTGCGCGCCTTCTCGACCGCCTCCTCGCCGGTGTTCACCGCCGTGACTTGGTACCCTTCCTTCCCGAGGATGATCCCCAGGAACTGGGTCATGCTGGCCTCGTCGTCGACGACGAGGATCTTCTCGCCCGCCATGTCGTCCTCTCCGTTCAGGCCGCCAGCCGCCGCTCGGCCGCTTGGGGTAGATCCACGGTGACCGTCGTTCCGGCACCCGGTTCGCTGGTCACGAGCAGCCTGCCCCCGTGACGTTCCACGATGCGCGCGGCGATGGCCAGCCCCAGCCCCGTGCCGCCGCGCTTGGTGGTGAAGAAGGGCTCGAGGATCCGCGGCAGGTCTGCCGGGGCGATGCCCGGCCCGCGGTCCCGAAACTCGACGGCCACCCGCTCGTCGCAGCCGGTCAGCCGCACCATCAGCTCGCCGTGCCCGTCCATGGCCTCGACGGCGTTCTGCGCCAGATTGAGAAAGGCCCGCTTGAGCTGCTCCTGGTCGCCGCGCGCCCACAGCACGGCCCCGTCGTCGAGCATGGCCAGCCGCGTCTCCCGCGCCCGCGGGTGCCGCCGCGCCAGGTCCAGCACGTCGCGCACCAGGTCGTTGAGGCACACCGCCTCGTCCATCAGCTCCGGCTCGCGCACGTAGTCGAGCAGCTCGGTGACGAAGCGCCCGAGGCGGTCGCACTCGCGCCCCACGAGTTCGAGCAGCCGGCCGTTCTCGCCCCGCACCCCGAGGTCGCGCTGCAGGATCTCGACGCAGCCGGCGATGGGCACCACCGCGTTGCGGATCTCGTGCGCGATGTGGGCCGAGAGCTGGCCGATGGCCGCCAGGGTCTCGGCCCGCCGCGCCCGCTCCTCCACTGCCTTGATCTCCGAGAGGTCGGCGATGACCGCGATCGCCCCGTGCGGCTCGCCCGCCGCGTCGGTGAGGACCGAGGTCGAGATGCCGAGCGGCTGCCGGCGCCCGCCGGCGCGGCGCAGCTGCACCTCGAGACGGTGGCGCGCCCGGCCGGTGGCCAGGGTGTCGCGCAGGGCGCCGAGCAGCGCTTCCTGTCCCGCGCCCAGCGCCGCCTCGCAGCCGCGCCCGCGCAGCTCGGCCACCGGCCGCCCGAGGATCTCGGCCGCCGCCGGGTTGACGTGCAGCACCACGCCCGCCGAGTCCACGGTCAGCACGCCGCTCGACATCGAGGCCAGGATGCGCTCGGTGTCGAGGCGCACCTGCTTCACCTCGCGGGCGGCCTGCTCCACCTCGCGCTCCGCCTGCCGCAGGCTCTGCGAGGCGTGCCGCATGTTCCAGCCCAGGTAGCCGCCGAGCAGACCGACCAGCACGAAGATGCCGAGCAGCAGCGGCCAAGTCGGCGAGACGAACTCGCCCAGCCATTGGCCGGCGGGCGGCTGCGGCCCGAGCCACGGCAGGAAGCCGAACGCCGCCCCCGCCAGCAGCGCCGCCGCCAGGCCCCCGCGCGCGTCGAACAGCATGCCGGCGCAGAGGATCACCAGCACGTAGAAGAGCACGAACTGGCTCTGCCGCCCGCCGGTGGCCGCCGCCAGCCAGGTGACCAGCGCCAGGTCCACCACCACCTGCACGGCCATCTGGACGCGCGGCACGCGCCCCCACACCAGTCCCGCCAGGTAAAGGGACGACAACCCGGCCAGGGCGCTGGCCACCGCCAGGAAACTGCCCGCCCGCTGGGCCACCAGGTCGTCGGGGCCCAGCAGGAAGCCGAGCGGCAGCGTCATCGCCGCCACCAGCATCCGGTAGCGGACCAGCAGGCGCAGGGCGCCCCAGTCCTCGCCGCGGCCGGCGGCCGCGCTCTCGACGGCGTCGCGCGCTCTCAGTTCCCGCCCCCCGACACGACGTTGATGAGCTTGAACATCGGCAGGTACATGGCCACGACCATGCCGCCGACGATGCCGCCCATGAGCACGATCATCACCGGCTCGATGATGCTGGTCAGGTTGTCCACCGCCTGGTCCACCTCCGCCTCGTAGAAGGTGGCGATCTTGGTGAGCATCTCGTCCAGGGCTCCGGTCTGCTCGCCCACCGAGATCATCTGCACCACCATGGGCGGGAACACGCCGCTCTCCTTGAGCGGCGCGGCGACCGTCTCGCCCTCGCGGATCGAGGTGCGCGCGCTCATGATGGCGTCCGACAGGATGCGGTTGCCCGAGGTGCGGGCCGTGATCTCCAGGCCCGACAGGATCGGCACGCCCGAGGAGATCAGCGTCCCCAGGGTGCGCGTGAAGCGCGCCACCGAGCCCTTGAGCAGCACGTCGCCGAGCGCCGGGATGCGCAGCATGAGGGCGTCGATGTGCTTCTCGCCGGCGTCGGTCTTGTAGTAACGCTTCAACGCCACGACCGCGGCGACGATAGCGCCGACGCCCACCCACCAGAACCTCTGCAGGACGTTCGACATCACCAGCACGATCTTGGTCGGCAGCGGCAGCTCGCCGCCGAAGTCGCTGAACATCTTGGCGAAGGTCGGGATGATGAAGATGAGCATGAACACCGAGGCGCCGACGCAGACGCTCAGCACCACCGCCGGGTAGACCATGGCGCCCTTGACCTTGCGCTTGAGCGCGTCGGCCTTCTCGATGTAGGTCGCCAGGCGCGCCAGGATGTCGTCCAGGATGCCGCCCGCCTCACCGGCCGCCACCATGTTGCGGAAGAGATCGTCGAAGATGCCGCGGTGCTTGCCGAGCGCGTCCGCCAGCGTCGAGCCCGCCTCCACGTCGCGGGTCACGTCGCCGATCGCCTTGGCGAACCGCTGGTTGGAGGTCTGCTTGGCGAGGATGTCGAGGCACTGGACCAGCGGCAGGCCGGCCGCGATCATGGTGGCGAACTGGCGGGTGAAGATGGCCAGGTCCTTGGTGCCGACGCCGCCCCCGAACTTGGGCAGCGAGAAGCCGCGCGGCTTCTCGCGCAGGCTCGACACCACGATGCGCTTCTTGCGCAGGAACTCGAGGGCCTCTTCCTGGCGGCCGTAGCTCAGCTCGCCCGACTGCACCTCGCCGGCGAGGCTGCGTCCCTTCCACACGAATGTCGGCATGGTCTTCCCTCCGCTCCGCCTAGACCGCGACCTTCACGGTGACTTTGGCGAGCATCGACTCCAGCTCGCCGGCCTCGGGGCTGCGCTCCAGCGCCAGGTCGGGCGCGATCTTCTTGTCCACGACGGCGGTGAGCAGGGCCTGGTTCATGGTCTGCATGCCGAATTTCTGCCCGGCCTGCATGAGCGAGTAGATCTGGTGCGTCTTGGCCTCGCGGACCACGGCCCGCAAGGCCGGCGTGGCCACCAGCACCTCGGCCACCAGGACCCGCCCACCGCCCCGCGCGCGCGGCACCAGCTGCTGCGTGACGACGCCCTCGAGCACGAACGCCAGCTGCGCGTAGATCTGCGTCTGCTGGTCGGCCGGAAAGACGTCGACGCTGCGGTTCACCGACTCCGACGCCGAGTTGGTGTGCAGGGTGGCGAACACCAGGTGCCCGGTCTCGGCGATGGTCAGGGCGGCGCCGAAGGTCTCCCGGTCGCGCATCTCGCCGATCAGGATGACGTCCGGGTCCTGGCGCAGCACGTACTTGAGGGCGGTCGGGAACGAGTCGGTGTCGGAACCCACCTCGCGCTGGTTGACGATGCACCGCTTGTGGTGGTGCACGTACTCGATGGGGTCCTCGATGGTCATGATGTGGCACGACCGCAGGGTGTTGATGCGGTCGAGCATGGCGGCCAGGGTGGTCGACTTGCCCGAGCCGGTCGGCCCGGTGACCAGGACCAGGCCCTTGGAGCGGTTCGTCAGCTCGCGCACCACCGGCGGCAAACCCAGCTCCTCGAAGGAGAGGATCTCGAAGGGGATGGTGCGGATGGCCATCGAGATCACGCCGCGCTGCAGGAAGACGTTGGCGCGGAAGCGCGACAGGCCCTTGATGCCGAACGACAGGTCGAGCTCCTTGGTGGTCTCGAAGCGCTTGCGCTGCTCGTCGGAGAGCACCGAGTAGGCGAGCTGCGCCGTCATCTCCGGCGTCAGCACGTCGTACTCCGAGGGCACGATGGCGCCGTCGACGCGGAACTCCGGCGGCACCCCCACGCACAGGTGCAGATCCGACGCCCGGCGCTGGATCATCTCCTCGAGCAGCTGCCTCAGGGTGGCCAAGGATCCCTCCGTTCCAGTCCGTGTCGGGCCGCGCGGCTCAGGCCGCGTCGGCCGCCGTCTCCTTCAGCACTTCTTCCACCGTCGTCGCGCCGCGCTTCAGCTTCATCAGGCCGTCCACCCGCAGGGTCAGCATGCCCTCGTCGATCGCCTGGCGCTTGATGGTCGCCGCCGAGGCGCGGTCGAGGATCAGGTCGCGGATGTTGTTGGTGATCGGCATGACCTCGTAGACGCCCTGGCGGCCGCGATAGCCGGTGTTGTTGCACTCGACGCAGCCCTTGCCCTCGGTGATCTGGTACTCCTCCGCCTCGGCCTCCGTCAGCTCCAGCTCGCGCAGCGCCTCGGGGTGCGGCGCCACCCGCTCCTTGCAGCCGGGGCACGGGCGGCGCACCAGGCGCTGGGCGAGGATGAGATTCACCGACGAGGCCACCAGGAACGGCTCGATGCCCATGTCGATGAGGCGGCCGATGGCGCTGGGCGCGTCGTTGGTGTGCAGGGTGGAGAGCACCAGGTGCCCGGTGAGCGCCGCCTTGGTGGCGATCGAGCCGGTGTCGAGATCACGGATCTCGCCCACCAGGATGATGTTCGGGTCCTGGCGCAGGAACGCCTTCAGCGCCGCCGCGAAGGTGAGCCCGATGCCCTCGTGGATGGCGACCTGGTTGACGCCGTCCAGGTTGTACTCGACCGGGTCCTCCGCGGTCATGACGTTGACCTCGGGGGTGTTGATGCGGGACAGAGCCGAATACAGCGTGGTGGTCTTGCCCGACCCCGTCGGGCCGGTCACCAGCACCATGCCGTAGGGGTTGCAGATGGCCTTGAGCAGCTGCTCCATGGACCGCGGCTCGAAGCCGAGCTTCTCGAGGTCGATGTTGAGGTTGCTCTTGTCGAGGATGCGCATCACGATCTTCTCGCCGAAGATCGTGGGCAGCGTCGAGACGCGCAGGTCGATGGTGCGGTTGACCACCTTGATCTTGATGCGCCCGTCCTGCGGCACGCGCCGCTCGGCGATGTCGAGCTCGGCCATGATCTTGAGGCGCGACAGGATCGCGGCCTTGAACTTGAACGGCGGCGCCATCATCTCGTAGAGCGCGCCGTCGATGCGGAAGCGCACCCGCAGCGACTTCTCGTACGGCTCGATGTGGATGTCCGAGGCGCCCTTGCGCACCGCGTCGGCGATGAGCGAGTTGACCAGCTTGACGATGGGCGCTTCCTCGGCCAGCGACAGGCCGGACTGGTCGGCCTCCTCCTCCTCGACCTCGACGACCTCGAACTCCTCCTCGATGCCCTTCATGACGTCGGCCATGGTGCTGGCCGAGTCGAAGAACTTGTCGAGCTGCTTCTTGATCGAGCCTTCCGAGGCGACCACCGGTTCGACGTCGAAGCCGGTGATGAACTTGATGTCGTCGAGGGCGAAGAGGTTGGAGGGCTGCGCCATGGCCACTTTGAGCCGCCGGCCGACGCGCGACAGGGGCACGGCCAGGAACTTGGTGGCGACCTCGGCGGGGAGCAGGCGCACCACCGTCGGGTCGGGCTCGACGGTGCGCAGGTCCACGGCCGGCACGCGGAAATGCTGTGACAGGAAATCGAGCAGCTGCTCCTCGGTCAGAGCCCCGATCTTGACGAGACAGGCCGTGATCGAGCCGCCCGTGCTCTTCTGCTGCTGGGCGGCCTTCTGCAGGGCCTGCTCGGAGACGAGCTGTTTGTCGAGCAGCAGCTGTCCGAGATCTTCGGTGACCATGGGTCTCCCGCGCGCGAAGGGATGGATCGGGCCCGAGTTGTCTGGAAAAGCCCCCCGTCGGGAACGCAATCTCCATGCCGCGTAGCGGCGCACCCCGCGGCCTCGCAAAGCCTTGCAGGACACCCGGCGGGTCCTGCGCAATGGCAGGCGAAGCGGGCGGCGGGCGGGCGCTCTGCATAGTCATCGGGCGGTTTGCCGCGGCGCTTTAGGGTCTCTTGGCCGGCCCCCCAGCCCGGCGCCGGAGTCGCCCGGCGCCCTGACCGTCAACTGCGGCAGCAGCTTGGCGAGGGTCCGCGGCCCGATCCCGCGCACCGCCAGCAGGTCTTCGACGCACCGGAAGGCGCCGCGGCACAGCCGCTGCGCGAGGATGCGGGATGCCAGGGCCGGACCGATGCCGTCGACCAGGTCCAACTCGGTCGAATCGGCGCGGTTGAGGTCCAGCCGGCCGAGCGAGTCGTAGGCGAAGGGGCGCCGGCGCCGTGGCGCGGCGGCCTCGGCCTGCGTCGCCCGATCGCCCTCCCTCGGGGCCGCTCCGGGGGGCGGTGGGGCGGGCGGGTCCGCGCCCCCCGGGGCCGGCTCCTCCCGACCGGCGCCCAGCAGGTCGGCGAAGCGCTCCGATCCCACGAGAGGGGCGATGATCTCCGGTCGGGTGAGGCTCAGTGCGTCGAGCGCCGCCCCGCCGACGAGCCAGGCGGCGAGCAGGAGCAGCAAGCGCCGCTCTTGCGGAGAGAGCATGGTGGGGTCCGCGCGGGGGCGGGTGACGCGGGGGGGCAGCGGGAGCGGCCAAGCGGGGGCAGCCGGCGAGCCGGCGCGGCGCCAGAACAGTCTACGGCCTTCGCGATCCTAGTCCAGGAATCTCCACTCGCCGTAAAGGCGCCAGAGGCGCCCGGGCGAACGCAGGGGCTCGCCGTCGAAGCGCGTGCCGGGCAGCGGATGCTTCCCGTCGTCGAGGTCCGTCGCGCGCAGGATGAACCACGCGTCACCCAGGCCCAGCGTCAGCCGGGCGCCCGGACGCACGATCGCCGGCAGCACCTCGCCCGGAGCGAGCCGCTGGCCGACGCAGTCCGCTTCCACCGCCAGCCAGAGCTCGAGCCCGCCTGAGAAAAGGCGCAGGCGCGGCCCTCCCCAGACCAGCGCCCGCCAGTCCGGCGCCGCCATCGCGGTCTGCGCCGGCAGAGTGCGCCCCGCCGCGTAGCCCGTTGCGCCCAACTGCGCCCAGGCAGTCGGCGCCCACTCCAGGCTGCCCACCAGGGAGACGCCGTCCACGTCGGCGGTCACTGCGGGGTTCAGGAGGACGTCGCGCGCGAAGAGCCCGTAGGCCGGGAACACCGCATCGCGGGCCGACCACGCTATCGCCGCCAGCGAGCCACGCAGACGCCCGGGTATGAACTCTCCCGGGGCGCCGTCGATCTTGGGGGCTTCCCGCGCTGGCGCTCCCGTGTCGTACCGCAGGCCGAGCTGCGCCACCCACGCCGCCGGACGCTCCACGGCGGGCAGAGCCTCGACCGCCAGCACGCGCTCCGGCTCGCCCAGGGCCGTCCCGCTCAGCGCGCCCGCCGACGCCGCCCAGGCCAGCTCCCGAGACGCGCGCCGTTCCCACGTCACGCGCGGCAGGAGGCGAGCTTGGCTCTCGGCGAACTCCGCGTCCAGCGCCGCCGAGACCGTCCCTCCCCACGCGCGCCCGTCGGCGAACAACCCGGCGTAGGCGATGTCGAGGTCCGCCGGCGCGTACGCCGCGTCGCCCAGGCTCTGGGCCAGCCTCTCGCGCAGCCACGCGGCCCGCGCGCCGAAGCGGCCGCCCCCGACCGTCGCCCCCCCACACACTCCCACGCTGAGGTCGCTCGATCGCTGCCACAGCGGTTGGAGCACCAGGCCCTCCGAGCGCAGCCGGTCCTCCACCCGCCCTGCCGACAGACCCGCGAACACCCCGCCGCTGCCCGTCCAGCGGGCACGGGCCCAGGTCCGCTCCCCGCCCCGCCGCTCG
>CAYLSO010000133.1:0-2371 GCA_964386525.1 uncultured bacterium | reverse complement strand
TGATGCCGCTGCTGGTGCTGCGCAGCCATCCCGAGACCCTGCTCGAGAGCGCCTGCCGCGCGGCGGTGCGCGCCCAGATCCTCTACGGGCGGCGCCAGCGGGTGCCCTGGGGCATCTCGGAGTCCGCCTACGACGTGCGGGACCCGCATGGCGTTTACCACTACAAGGCCTTCGGCGTCCCCGGCCTGGGGCTGAAGCGCGGGCTCGCCGAGGACCTGGTGGTCGCGCCCTATGCCACCGCGCTGGCCGCCCTCGTCGATCCCGCCGCCGCCGCCGCGAACTTCCGCCGGCTCGCCCGCGAGGGCGCCGAGGGCCGCTTCGGATTCGTCGAGGCGCTGGACTACACGCCGCGCGAGGCCCCCGCGCCCGACGACGAGCCGGCCCCCGACCCGGCCCGCGTCCATGGCGTCCGGGCCTTCTTCGCCCATCATCAAGGCATGAGCCTGGTCGCGCTGGCGAACGCCGGGCTCGGCGCCCCGATGGTGCGGCGCTTCCATTCGGATCCCCGCGTGCAGGCCACCGAACCGCTGCTGCAGGAGCGCGTGCCGCGCTTCGTGCCCGTCATCCGGCCGCGCCCCGCCGAATCCACGCGGATCGAGCCGCTGGTGCCCGCCGTCTCGCCGTGGCGCTTCCGCTCTCCGCACACGCTCCACCCGAGCGCCCACTTCCTGTCGAACGGCCAGTACACCGCGGTCGTCACCAACGCCGGAGGCGGCGCCAGCACCTGGCGTGGACGCGCGGTCACGCGGCAGCGGGACGACCCCACGTGCGATCCCGGCAGCCAGTTCATCTACTTGCGCGATGTGCGCAGCGGCGGGCTCTGGTCGGCCGCCTACCAGCCGGTGTGCCGCGAGCCCGAGCGCTACCAGGTGACCTTCCGCGCCGACGAGGCCCTGTTCGCGCGCCTGGACGACGGCATCGAGACCCGGCTCGAGATCACGGTATCCCCCGAGGACGACGTCGAGGTGCGCCGGGTCTCGCTGGTCAACCACACCGACGTCCTGCGCGAGATCGAGGTGACGAGCCTGGTCGAGATCGTGCTCGCCCCGCTCGCCGACGATCTCTCCCACCCGGCGTTCCTCAAGTTGTTCCTCGAAACCGAGTACCGGCCCGAGTGCATGGCCCTGCTGTGCGGCCGCCGCCCGCGCTCGCCCGACGAGCTGGCGCCGTGGGCCGTGCACGTGCTGAGCGCCGAGAGCGGCGTCCACGGGGCCATCGAGTGGGAGACCGACCGCGCGCGCTTCCTCGGCCGCGGACGCACTCCCGAAGACCCCGTCGCGCTCGATGGCCGGGCGCTCTCGGGCACCACGGGAGCGGTGCTGGACCCGGTCCTGAGCCTGCGCCGGCGCGTGCGCATCGCCCCCGGCGGGCAGGTGCGCCTGGCGTTTGCGACGGGCGTCGCCACGAGTCGCGCCGCGGCGATCGCGCTGGCGGAGAAGTACGACGATCCCGCCTCGGCCGCGCGCACCTTCGCCCTCGCCACCACCCAGACCCAGATGCGGCTGCGCCACCTGGGGATCTCGACCGATGAAGCGCAGCTCTACGAGCAGCTCGCCTCGCACGTGCTGTGGACCGACGCCACCCTGCGCGCCGACCCCGCGTTCCTCGCGGGCAACACGCTCGGCCAGTCCGGCCTCTGGGCGCAGGGCGTCTCCGGCGATCTGCCGGTCCTGATCGTGCGCGTGGTCCAGGACGGCAACCTGTCCCTGGTGCACCAGGTGCTGCGCGCCCAGGAGTACTGGCGGCTGAAGGGCCTCAGTGCCGATGTCGTCATCCTCAACGAACACCCGCTGAGCTACCTGGACGAGATGCAAGAGCAGATCGAGGGTCTGCTGGAGAAGGGCCCCTGGGCCGCTTGGCGGCAGCGCCCCGGGGGCGTGTTCCTGTTGCGCGGCGACGGCATGCCGGAGGCCGAGCGCATGGCCCTGCTGGCGGCCGCCCGCGCGGTGCTGAGCGGCGAGCTTGGCGAGCTCGCCGAGCAGCTCGGCCGGCCGCACCCCGAGCCGCGCTGGCCGGACGCGCTGGTGGCGCGATCGGTGACCGAGGCGGCGGACCCGAGCGCTGCCGTCTTGGAGGTCGAAGCCCCCACGCTCACCCTCGACAACGGATTCGGCGGCTTCACCGCCGGCGGGCGCGAGTACGCGATCGTGCTGAGCGGCCAGGACGACACGCCGCTGCCCTGGGTGAACGTGATCGCGAACGAGCGCTTCGGCACCGTCGTCGGCGCCAACGGCGCCGCCTGGACCTTGGCCGGGAACAGCCGCGAGAACCGCCTCACGCCGTTCGGCAACGACCCGGTGGGCGAGTTCAGCGGCGAGGCCCTCTACCTGCGCGACGAGGAGGACGGCGAGACGTGGGGCGCCACGCCCGG
>CAYLSO010000132.1:0-6032 GCA_964386525.1 uncultured bacterium | reverse complement strand
ACCTCCATCTCGAAGCCTTCGCGGCGCATCATCTCGATGAGGATGGACAGCTGCAGCTCGCCGCGCCCGATGATCTTGCTTTGCTCGGCGGAGTCGGTCTCCTCCAGGCGCAGGGACACGTTGCCGAGCAGCTCGCGCTCGAGCCGCTCGCGCAGGTGCCGCGAGGTGACGTAGCGGCCGTCGCGGCCCGACAAGGGCGAGGTGTTGGGCCCGAAGACCATGGAGACCGTCGGCTCGTCGATGGCCAGCACCGGGATGGCGAGGCGGTGCTCGCGGTCGGTGATGGTCTCGCCGATGGTGATGTCGGAGATGCCGGCCAGGCAGACGATGTCGCCGGCGGCGGCCTCGTCCACCTCGACGCGCCGCAGGCCGTCGAAGGCCAGCAGCTTGGTCACCACCGTGTCCTGGGCGATGCCGTCGAGCTTGCAGACGGCGATCGGGTCGCCGACCCGCACGCGGCCGTTGACCACCCGGCCCACGGCGATGCGCCCCAGGAAGTCGTTGGAGTCGAGGTTGGCCACCAGGATCTGCAGTGGGGCGTCCGCCGCGCCGCGCGGCGCCGGCATGTGCTCGAGGATGGCGTCGAAGAGCGGCCGCAGGTCGCTGCCGGGCGCCGCCGGGTCGGCGCTGGCGGTGCCCAGCTTGGCGTCGGTGTAGAGCACCGGGAAGCCGAGCTGCTCCTCGGTGGCGTCGAGGTCGATGAACAGGTCGTAGATCTCGTCGAGCACCTCGGCGGGGCGGGCGTCGTGGCGGTCGATCTTGTTGATCACCACGACCGGCGGCAGGCGGCGCTCGAGCGCCTTGCGCAGCACGAAGCGGGTCTGCGGCATCGGGCCCTCGGAGGCGTCCACCAGGAGCAGCACGCCGTCCACCATGGAGAGCGTGCGCTCCACCTCGCCGCCGAAGTCGGCGTGCCCCGGGGTGTCGACGATGTTGATCTTGACCTCGCCGTAGTTCACCGCCGTGTTCTTGGCGAGGATGGTGATGCCGCGCTCGCGCTCGAGCACGTTGGAGTCCATGACGCGCTCGGCCACCTGCTGGTTGGCGCGGAAGATGCCGCTCTGGTGGAGCAGGGCGTCCACCAGGGTGGTCTTGCCGTGGTCGACGTGGGCGATGATGGCGACGTTGCGGCGCAGCGGGTTGGCGATGGGCTGGGGGGGCTTCGCTCCGGGTATCATCGGCGCAGTGTAGCAGGGGAGGTGGGCCGGGGCGAAGCGGGGGGCGGCCCGGCCCGGTCAACCCCCGGCCGATGTCAGGAACGCCTTGCGTGGCGCGCCCGCGGAGGGCACCGTAGACGGGCATGAGCGATCGCCCCCCAGCCGCCTCGAGTCCGCCGCCGGAGCCGGAGCCCCAGCCGGGTCCGCCGCCGCCGGGCGACCCGCTGCCGCCGGGCTTCGTGCGCTGGCAGTCCGATCTGACGCCGCCGCCCGAGTTCTGGCCGGCGGACGGCGGCGAGGAGCCGGAGGAGCCGGCCCCGCCGGACCTCTGGCAGACGGTGGGCGGGGCGCGGCCGTGGGGCACGGTGCTCCTGCTCTTCGCCTGGTGTCTGGTCTTCGCCGTGATGGGGCTGCGCGGGGCCCTCGGCGACTCGGCCGCCTACCGAGCCTGGGGGTCGAATCTCTCGACGGCCCGCGGCTGGGAGGACGCCTGGCGGCTGCTCGCCTACACCTTCCTGCACGCCGGTACGGCGCACCTGTTCTTCAACGGCCTCGCGATGGTCATCCTGGGACCGGCCGTGGAGCGCGTCTTCACGCGGTCCCACTTCTGGGTGATCTTCGCCTGCGGCGGGGCGGTCAGCGCGCTGGCCAGCCAGGCGTGGCACCGCGCGGCCATGCCGGGGGTCACTGCCTCGAGCATCGGCGCGTCGGGCGCCATCTTCGCGCTCGGGGGGGCGATGCTCGCCGCCGCCTGGCGGCTGCGCCGCCGGCTGCCGCCGAGCCGGGCGCGCGCGCTGGCCGGCGCGCTGCTGCCGATGCTGCTGCAGGGCCTGGTGGCCGGTTTTCAGAAGACCGGCACGGACAACGCCGCGCATCTCGGGGGACTGCTTGCGGGAATGGTCCTGGGGCTGCTGCTGGGGCTCGACCCGCGCCTGCAGGACCGGCCGCTGCCCCGCTGGACGTGGGCCGCGGGCGTGGCCGCGGCCCTGGCGCTCCTGCTGGCGATCGCGATCGGTGCTTGGTCGGGCCTCACAGCCAGCGGCGCGAGCGGATGAACCAGTACATCCCGAGGCCCACTGCCACCATCACGCCGAGCGCCCAAACGTAGCCCCACGGCGCGGGCCACCCCTGCTCGGGGTACGCCACGTTCATCCCGTAGATGCTGGCCACCAGGGTGGCCGGCATGATGATCACGGTGATCACCGTGAGCACCTTCATCACTTCGTTGAGCCGGTTCGAGACCTGCGTGGAGTAGATCTCGAGCAGCGTGGAGAGCTCGTCGCGGAAATTCTCGAGCACGTCGCCGACGCGCGCCATGCGGTCGAAGACGTCGCGCAGATAGGGGCGCAGGTCGCGGCGGATGCCGCTGAACTCCTCGCGCGTCAGGGTCAAGATGGTGTCGCGCTGCGGCCCGACGATGCGGCGCAGGCTGGCGATGCCGTGCTTGAGGCGCAGCACGTCGACCACCAGGCGTTGCGTCGGCCGCTCGAAGACGCGCTCCTCGAGGCCGTCGATCTCGGCCTCCATGCGGTCGAGGATGGGCAGGTAGTTGTCCACCATGACGTCGAGGATGAAGTGCAGGATCTGGTCGGGGCCGCGCTCCAGCAGGGCGCCACGGCGGGCCAGGACCTCGCGGGCGCGCTGGATGCTGCGCGTCGGCTCCTCGTGGTAGGTGAGCAGGAAGCGGCGGCCGATCAGGATGTCCAGCTCGCGGATGGCGGGCTGCGGCTGGTCCTCGTCCCAGCGCGCCGAGTGGACGGCGATGTAGAGGTAGTCGCCGTAGTCGTCCACCTTGGGATAGTTGATGTCGGAGACGCAATCTTGCACGGCCAGCGGGTGGAATTCGAGGGCCGGCCGCAGGGCCTCGAACCCCTCCGCTCCGGTGTTCTCGAGGTCGATCCAGACGTGCGCGCGGCGATCGCGCAGGATCGACTCGAGCTCGGCGGGCTGGGCTTCCGCCACCGCGCCGTCGCGGGCCACGAAGATCGTGATCATGCCCGGAAAGCTACACCCGCCGGGCGCCGGGGGGAACCGCGCGGCGCAGCGGCCCGACGCCGAGGGCCGCCGCGGGCCTCAGAAGCCGGGCGTCAGGCTGAATTGCCAGTACCAGCCCTTGCTGGGCCGGTCGTTGGGGTGGACGAGGTCCACCTCGGCGATGGCGAAGCCGAGCAGGTTGAGGCGCAGGGCCGCCCCGAAGCTGGTGAGCGGCTCGCGGGCGCCGCCGTTGAACCAGGCCCTCTCGCTGCCCGTCCAGGCCACACCGGCGTCGAAGAAGGCGGCGAATTCGAGCGGCGGCAAGCCGCGCGAGGGCAGGGCTCCGAGCGCGCCCAAGAGCGGCACGCGCACCTCGAAGTTGGCCAGCGCCAGGCGGCTGCCGAAGAGCCGGTCGTAGATCGAGCTGGAGCCGTCCGCGGAGGAGAACTCCCAGGGCTCGAAGGAGCCGTCGTTGTAGCCGCGGATGAGCGAGGCGTAGCCGAGATAGAGCTGTTGCAGGCGCGGATCGTCGCTGCCGCCGCCGTAGCGGCCGAAGTGCAGGAAACGGCCGGCCAGGATGAGCGAGCGCTTCAGCGGCACGTAGCGCCGGTAGTCCACCATGGCCGTCGCGTAATCGATGCTGCCGATGGCCGCCGAGGCCTCGAATCGGTAGCGTTGTCCGAGCACCGGGCTGGTGCCGCCGAAGACCGAGGAGTCGTAAACCAAGGCCGCGCCGGCCGTGCCGAAATTGAGGGAAGGCACGAAGTTCTCGGGCAGGGCGGCGGTCGCCTCGAACAGCTTGGCGCCGGTCGCGTCCGAGAAGATCGTCGTCTGCACCTCGCCGGCGAAGTCGATGTTGCTGAAGCCGCCCCGCGTCTCGATGCGATGCACGCGGCTCAACGGGTACGCCAGGGTGACCTCGACGTCGCGGTGGATCTCCCAGATCCGGTAATCGCGCTCGCGCGTCGCCAGCTGCTCGTCGTACATCCCCTGGTCGACGATGAACTGGCGCGTGATGAGGGGGATCTGGGCGCCGGCCAGCCCCCAGTTCCAGCGCGACCGGCGGTTCTCGTAGAAGAGCCCAAGGGCGGTGTTCCGGATGATGCCGCCGCCGCCGGTGTTGATCTGCAGCAGGGTGGCCAGGTTGTGGTCGCCGAGCATGTCGCTCCAGTACGCAGCGGCGCCGCCGCCGGCCACCAGGCCGGAGCTCGTGGCGCCGAAGGAGATGTTCGGCTGGGCGACGTAGTCGAGCGACAGGCGCGCCTTGTAGGGGCGCGTGGCGAAGGACGCCGGGTCCGAGAGCTCGATCGGCGTGCGCAGGGCGAGCGTCGAGTCCGCCGGGACGCGCTGGGCAGCGGCCGGCGGCGGAGCCGGCAGCTCCTCGGGTGGGAAGGCCGGCGAGCGTCCGTCCCATGCCGGCGGCGCACTCCCCGCGCGCAGCGGCGGCAGGCGCAGCGCGTCCAGGGAGTCGGGCGGCAGCGAGGTGGTGGCGAAGCCCGGGCTACCGGGCCGGAACGCCTGCGGCACGAAATCGGAGGGGGTCTGCAGCGTGTCCACCGGCAGGGCCCCCGGGTCGGTGCCGGCCGCCAGCGGCAGGACGGGGCGGCCCGCCAGCGCGGAGAGCGAGTCGATGGCGTACAGGCTGTAGGCGCTGCGCTCGTAGGCCGTGAAGACGAGCCGGTCGGCGCCGCCCGCCATGGAGATGGCCGGGCTCAGCGCGGTGATGCCGCTCACCCCGGTGCGCAGGTTGGTGACCTGGGTGATCTCGCCGCCCGGCAGCGCCATCCGGTAGACGTTCGAGATGCCGCGCGCGTCGGAGACGAAATAGAGGCCGCGCCCGTCGCGCGTCCACTGGGGGTTGATGTTCTTGACGTCCGCGAAGCCGCCGAGTCGCCGGATGTCGCCGCTGGCCACGTCGAGCAGCGCCAGCTCGTAGTTGCCGTAGCGCAGCGAGTCGAGGTCGGTGGAGAAGCGGTCGGTGGCGAAGGCGATGGTCGCGGCGTCCGGCGACCAGACCGGGTGCAGGTCGCCGTAGAGGTCGTTGGTCAGCCGGCGCAGCTCGTGCGTGTCGAGATCCACCCAGAACAGATCGGCCTTCCCGCCGGCCAGCGCGGCGAACGCGATGCGCCGGCCGTCGGGGGACCAGGTGGGGTTCAGCACCTCGCCGAGCCCGGGCAGCGGCACCTCGCGCTCGCGGCGCCCGCGGTCCACGTCGAGCACGGTGAGCACCGGCCGCCCCCCGGCGATGCCGGCGAAGGCGAAGCGCCGTCCATCCTGGCTCCAGGCGCCGACGGACTGGATGAATTGCAGGCTCTGCAGGTGCGGGTCCACCGCGGTGTGCGTCAGCTTGCGCACGATCTTTCCCGAGCCCAGTTCGGCCAGGTACATCTCGATGGAGAAGAGGTCCTTTTCCGAGAAGAAGACGACGTGGCGGCCGTCCGGGCTCACGGCCGGCGCCACGTTCAGCTCGCCGGCCCCGCGGCCGGCGATCACCACCGGGCGGGCGAGGCTGTCGGGGGTTTCGGTGACGGCGGACAGCGGCGCGTACCAGCGGCGGATGGCGCGGTGCCAGTCCTTGGTGAGCGAGTCGGTGGGGATGCCCAGCTCGGCGGTGAGCGCGTACTCGGCGTCGCCGGCGCGGCCCGCGGCCTTGAGGCAGCGCACCACCGCACCCTCGCCCCAGCGGCTGGCCACGTAGGTCCAGAACGCCTGGCCGTAGCGGTACGGGAAGAAGCGCGGGTCGGCGAGCGAGCGCACGGTGGGCAGCTTGTCGGCGGCGACGGCGTCGCGGATCCACATGGCGGTGTTGGGATCGAGCGGGCCCACCGAGAAGTACTCGGCCATGCCCTCGATGAACCACAGCGGCAGGCGCAGGATGGCCGGGTTGGCGAAGGCGGCGTC
>CAYLSO010000131.1:0-3562 GCA_964386525.1 uncultured bacterium | reverse complement strand
GTGGCAACCCCGGGCTCCTATCCCATCGTGCCCAACGCCACCGCCATGCAAGCCATCGCCCAGGCGGGCGGCTTCCAGAAGGGCGCTTCGCAAGGGGACGTGCTCGTGCTGCGGCGCACCGGGGCGAACCAGGTGGCGGTCAAGAAGATCAACATGCGGCAGCTGCTGGCGGGCGGCAAGGCCGCCGGCGACATGCTCATCCGCCGCAACGACATCGTCTACGTGAACCGCAGCCTGATCGGGGACCTCAAGGTCTTCGCCGACTACGTCCTCTCCCCGCTGACCACGGCCGGGGAGGTGTACCTCCGTGGCTGGGCCATCTTCAACATCGATAAAGTGTACGGCGGCGGACGCGTGACGGTGTCGCCGTGAACGGGCGCGTGACGGAAACCGGCGCCCCGGCGCGCCGCATCTCGGCGCGCGACTTCGCGGCGGTCATCTTCCGCCGCAAGTGGATCATCCTCGGGGTCTTCGTACTCACCACGGCGGTGACCGCCGCGATGATCCTCAGCCAGCCGGTCTACTACGAGTCCACGGGCAAGGTGCTGCTCAAGCGCGGTGTCAAGGACAACATCTTCGAGAACTACCCGCGCACCCTGCCGTGGGAGGAGGACCTGGCGTCGGAGATCGAGACCGCCAAGAGCACCACCGTGATCGCCGACGCCCAGCGGCTGCTCGACGGCGCGCGCCGGGAGCAGGGGCGGCCCCGCTACGTCATCAACGCCGACGGTGTGGACGCGGCGGTGGTGGGCGAGTCGAACGTGTTGGCGATCTCCTACCTGGCGCGCGAGCCGGCGGTATGCGTCGAGATCACCAACGCCCTGCTCACGGCCTACACCGACCACCGCCGCAACGCCTACACGCTCGAGTACCCCGGCGAGTTCTTCGACACGGAGACGCAAGGCGTGCAGGAGGAGCTGGACCGGCTGCAGAGTGAGCGGCGCGACCTGCTCGCCCGCGCCGACCTCACCGACGTTGCCACCAGCGACCGCAGCCACCTCCTCGGGCGGCAGCAGAGCGCCGAAGCGGTGATCAGCGTCGTCGAGCAGGACGTGGCCGAGATGCGCGAGCAGCTGCGCCAGATGCACGTCTACCTGACCGACCCCGTCAATTCCCCGGACATCCCCTTCGCCGGTAGCACCGGTTCGGGCAACGAGACCGTCATCGTCGACATCAAGCGGGAGCTGGTGAAGGCGCAGGTCCGGCACTCCGAGCTGAGCGGCATCTACCGGCCGGAACAGCCGGATATGGTGCGGCTGCGCGAGCACATCGCCGGGCTGCGCAAGCTGCTCGACACCGAGGTGCGCAACCGCATCCGCGTCGCCGAGATGCAGCTGGCGGTGAAGGAGGCCGAGCTGCGCCAGGTGAAGGGCGATCTGGCCGGCGCCGAGTCGCGGGTCCGGGACCTGCCGGTCCAGGAGGCGCGCCTCGCCGATCTCGACCGCCGCCTCGGCGCCCTGCAGAAGCGCTACGGCCACCTCATCGAGAAGTCGCAGCTGGCCAAGATCCAGCAAGCGACCTCGCCGCGCTGGACGGTGCTGCTGCTGTCGTCGGCCGGCCCGCCGTACGCCAAGAACACCAAGGACTACGTGCGCATCGCCCTGGCCCCGATCTTCAGCTTGATCGTCGGCCTCGGCCTGGCGTTCTTCATCGACAGCCTGGACACCAGCGTCAAGACGCCGCGCGAGGCCGAGGAAGCCCTCGAGCTGCCCATCCTCGCGACCCTGACCGAGCGGAAGAAGCGGTGATCGCCGCGCCAGCAACGCCGAACCAGCACCGGAGAACCGCATGAGTCGCATCCTGGAAGCCCTCAGAAAAGTGGACACCGGGCACGTTCCCCTGGCGGGAACGCTGCCGCGCGCCGCGGAAGCGCGGGCCCACGCCGAGGGGCGCGCGCGGGGCGAGGCCGAGGCGATGGCGGGGGCCGCGGCCGGCCCGGCGGCCCTGACCGACGCGGCGGACGCCGCCGCTCCGGTGTGGCGCGACTCGGCCGTGCCCGGTCTGCCGGAAGATTTCCAGCGCGAGCTGACGGGGCTGCGCTTGCAGGTGGACACGGCGCTGGCCGGCCGGCGGCCGCGCGTCCTGCTGATGACCGCGTCGACGCCCGGGGAGGGCACCACTACGGTGGCCGCCTCCTTCGCGCGCGTGCTGGCGCAGGATCCCGCGGCCCGCGTGCTGCTGGTCGACGCCAACGCCCACCGCCCGGGCGTGGCGCTTTTCTTCGGTCTGCCCGCCGGGCCCGGGTTCGCGCACGCGCTGGCCGCGGGGCTGCCCGTGGAGGATCTGGTGCGGCCGGTGGAGCGGCACAACCTGCACGTCCTGCCGGCCATGGGGGGCGAAGTGGGCGCGGCCCGTCTCGTCTCGCAGCCGCTGGTGCGCCGTTTCCTGAGCGAATTCGGGGTGCGCTACGACTACGTGATCTTCGACGCCCCGGCGGTGCTGGAAGCGCCCGAGACCGTCGTGCTGGGTGGCGCCGTGGACACCTCGATCCTGGTCCTGCGCGCCGCCAGCACGAAGACCGGGGTGGTGAACCGAGCCGTGGATTCGCTGGCCAAGGCCGGCGTGCCGCTGCTCGGTGTGGTCCTGAACCGCCGGCGTCTGGACATTCCGGAGTTCATCTACAAGCGCATCTAGATGCTCGGCGGCCGGCGCCGCCGTTGCGACCCCATGCGACATCCGCTCCGCCCCGATCGAGGCGGTGGAGGAGCTTTGATTCCCTACCCACTGGCTCGAGCCGACGTCGCGGACCGGCAGTTGCGCTGGCTCGTGGAGCAGGCGCGGACGCGCGTGGAGAAAGCGTTCCCACAGCGGGTGGCGACGGTGCTCATGGGCAGCCTGGCGCGGGGCGAGGGCACCGTCCTGGTGCGGGGCTCCCGCCCCGTGGTGCTCTCCGACCTGGATCTGGGCGTCGTCTTCCGCACGCCGCGCGAAGGCGCGGGCGCGGAGGCGGCTCTCCGCGAGACGGCCCGCTCCCTGACGCGCGCCGCCCGGGCCTGGGGCCTGCTGGGCGCGGTGGACCTCGGGGCTCTGTCCGTTCCCGGCCTGGCGCGGCCGGCGGCCCGTCCCGGCACGCGCGAGTTGAAGCGCTACGGCGCGGTGATCGCCGGCGACCGCGACGTGCTCGCGGCCATGCCCGAGATCCCCGTGGCGGCCATCCCGCCCGAAGAGTCCCTGCTGCTTTGCGAGAACCGGCTGCTCGAACTTTTGTGGACGCGTCCCGCCCTGGAGCGGGAGCCGCCCGCTGCGTGCGCCGCGGCCTACGCCGGCGGCAAGGCGGTGCTCGACGGCACGCTGGCGTGGCTGGTGCGGCACGGCGAGGATCCCGACGGGGTCGAGGAGCGGCTGGCCGCCGCCGAGGCCAGGCTCGCGCCGGTGGCCGGCGACGCCGGCGTGCAGAGCCTGCTCGACGCGCTGCGCTTCTGGACGCGCTTCAAGCTGGAGCCGCGTGAAGAAGCGCTGGCGGCGCGCTACCCGGCGGGCGGCCGGGCGCCCGCCGGCGGCGCCTGCGGGCTTGCCTGGCGGGAGGGGGCGCTGCTGCTGCTCGACATCTACCGCTCGCTGG
>CAYLSO010000130.1:0-2557 GCA_964386525.1 uncultured bacterium | reverse complement strand
CGAGGGGTAGAGGGTGATTGGCGTCCCTCAGGCAGCGCTACACGGTGGGCATCTCAGAACAGCAGAGCGTCCAGATAGCTGGCTTCTCCTGGTGGGCTTCCGGCCACCTCTAGGGGACAGAGGCCCGGGTGTTGGTAGTGTCGCTTGCGTTCCGACCTCCATTGAGCGGGCGTGATATTGTGATAGAGCGCCCAGAGTAGCGCGGCCCGTTCGAGGCGCTGCTCGGAACAGTGATTGCGACCGTGACTCAGCCGCAGACGAAAGTCACGCCACAGATGCTCGGGGCCGATGCGGCTCAAGCCTTGATGCGCAGGCAAGAGGTGCACCAGCGCCTCATCCAGCACGGCGCGCAACTGCCGGGCCACTCCGCTCCCCTGCGGGTGAGCCGACAAGGAACACAAAGCCAGCTCGGCAGCTTCATAGCTGACGGCATCCAACACCGCATGCACCAACCGTTCGATCTCCGCCCGCGCGTCTTCCCCCAGACGCGCGCAGGCGCCTCCCAGGTTGCGCCACAAGTGCCAGACGCAACGCTGCAGATGAACGTGGGGCAGCTGCTGTTGTAGCCAGGACTTGAGCCCCGCAGCGCCATCAGCCGTTACGCCCTCGATCTGCAGCCAATCCAAACCAGCCTGCGCCGCACGCAGAAAGAGGTCTTCCCAGTACGCCTGTTCCTCTGACCGCCCAACTACCGGTGGCCAGACCAGGCCCGTGACCGCGTCCGCCAGCAACAATACCACCCGTTGCGCTCCACCACGCAAGCGCGCCCAGAGCCCATCTGCGCCCTGCTGCCCTGAGCCTGCCACCCCTGCCCACTGACCCGTCACCTGGCAGGCCACGCGCCGTCCCCCCGCATCCAGCCAACGGTGCACCGTGCTCGCGCACAACTCGCAGCGTTCCTCAGTCTCTGTCTGAGTCTGCCAAGCATGCCACAGCCGCCAGCGTTCTTGTCTCCCCACCACCGAGCGCACGAACTCCGCCACCCGCCGCAACGACAGCCGCCCGTGCAGCCACAGATCGACGCTCAGCCGCTGCACCTCACGGCCATACCAGCTCCCACGCCTCAAACCAGGAGGAAGCTCACTGTAGGTGCGCCTGCAGTTCAGACAGCGATGCCGCTGCACTGACACGGTCTGCCGACCGCACACTCGCCAGGGATGGCGTTCATAGCGCCCATGACGCTGGGTTTCCTTGCTCCCGCAGTGCGGACAACGTTGCCAGTCCGTTTTGGCGCGCTGCTGGTGGACAAACTCCTGGGCTCGTTGCACAATGTTCATGGGCTTGCGTCTCTTTCTGTGGTGGATTGATACCTCAGCACAGAATGCTCGCAAGCCCTTCTTTCTGCAACCTCACCAACATTCTTTGCAGCCGAGTCGAGCTGTGTTCAAGGATTTGACGCCGTCGGGCGCTTGTAGGATAATGGGGGATGGCTACGATATTGTCAGATACTCGCAGGGAGAGCCGCCTCCATGGATAATGAGAACACGATGGCTGCTGAGAATCAGCCGCAAGCAAATGATCGCCAGGCTGAGACTCAGTCCCCAGCCACAGACGCCCTCGAGCAACCCCCGGTGGCTGCGACAGAGGCGGTGATTACGCCCGATGCGCCTCCGATAGAGGCGAGCGCCGGGACGCCCAACGAGGCCGGCCCCGTGGACATCAAGGACCTCAAACCGGGGATGCGCCTGATGGGCAAGGTCAAGAACATGGTCGACTTTGGCGCCTTTATCGACATTGGCGTCGGGCGCGACGGTCTGGCCCATATCTCGACCCTGAAGCGCGCTGGCGTAGACAAGACCCTCAAGGTGGGCGACGAAGTCGAGGTGCAGGTGCGACGCGCCGATCTCGACAATAACCGCATCAGCCTCACCATTCCTGGCGCGGGCCGCACCGACAAGACCCGGCTGGAGGACCTCGTAGCAGGCACCATGGTGACTGGGCGCGTCGTGCGTTTGGTCGACTTTGGCGCCTTTATCGACGTCGATGCCCAGACCGATGGGCTGGTGCACATCTCGCAGCTTTCGGATGGCTTTGTGGGCCAGGTCAGCGACGTGCTCGAGGTCGGCCAAGAGGTCGAGGTCCGCATCCTCGATGTGGATGTGGAGCGCCGTCGTATCTCGCTCACTATCAAGCCCGAGGGCGAGGCGCGGCCACAGCCGCAGTACGCGGATCGTCCAGAGCCGCCGATGGCCGACGAGCGTCCGCGGCGCGGGTCTTTTGGCGGTGAACGCGTCGGCGGCGAACGCGCCGGTGGTGAGCGCTCCGGCGGCGAGCGCGCTGGTGGCGGGCGTTCCGGCGGCGAGCGATCGGGCCGCGGTGATCGTAGCAGCCGCTATGATGATGACCGCCCGTCCCGCGAGCATCGCGACTCTGGCCGCGGCCGACGTCGCGAACCGCAGGTGATGAGCACGGATCAGGAAGCGTCCGAGCCGGGCAGCACCGGCTTGATGGCCGATGCCTGGGAAAAAGCCCTGCGCGATCGACACGGTAAAAGTCGCAGCTAAGGCTCCCGTTCGCAGAAGTGCCAACTACAGGGCAAGCCGACGGCTTGCCCTGT
>CAYLSO010000129.1:0-6739 GCA_964386525.1 uncultured bacterium | reverse complement strand
GCCCCCGCCTCAGGGCGCCGCTTTCTTCCCGAAGCCCGCCTCGAGCGGGATCCACAGTACTACGAGGAAGCTCGGCACCGTCGCGAGGATCACCCAGACGAAGAAGTGCCGGTAGCCGATGAGATCCTGCAACCAGCCGCTCCACATCCCGGGGAGCATCATGCCCAGCGCCATGAAGCCGGTGCAGATCGCGTAGTGGGCGGTCTGATGCTCGCCGCGGGCGATGTAGATCATGTACATCACGTAGGCCGTGAAGCCGAAGCCGTACCCGAACTGCTCGACGGCCACCCCGATCTGGATGAGCGGCAGGCTGATCGGCTGGGCGTACGCCAGGTAGATGAAGATCGCGTCCGGCAGGTGGATGGCCAGCAGCATCGGCCACAGCCACGCCCGGAGCCCATGGCGCGCCATCACCCACCCGCCGAGGATGCCGCCCGCGGTCAACGCGATGATGCCCACCGTGCCGTAGACGAAGCCGACCTGCGTGGTGGTCAAGCCCAGCCCGCCCTGCGCCCGCGCGTCGAGCAGGAACGGCGCCACCATCTTGACGAGCTGCGCTTCGCCGAAGCGGTAGAGGAGCAGGAAGAGCAGCAGGACGGCGATACGCGGCTTGCGGAAGAACGACCTGAAGGTGCGGAGGAACTCCGTGACGAAATGCGGGATCTCGTGGGCCCCGCCCATCCGGTCGGCCGCCGGCCGCGGCAGCACGCAGCGGTGCCAGAGCCCGAAGCCCAGGAACAGGATGGCCAACCCGCCCATCGCCACGGACCAGGCGAGACGGAGGTCGCCGGTGCGGCTCTGGATCGTGCCGGCCAGCATCACCAGCAGCCCCTGCCCCGCGATGGTGGCGACGCGGTAGAACATGGTGCGCACGCCGACGAAGAAGGCCTGCTGCTTCTCGGTCGTCGCTAGCATGTAGAAGCCGTCGGCGGCGATGTCGTGGGTGGCGGAATTGAACGCCAGCAGCCAGAAGCCGGCGAGCGTCCACTGGAAGAAGTGCGGCAGGGGAACCGTCAGGGCCACGCCCGCCAGAGCGCCGCCGATGAGCAGCTGCATCGCCCAGATCCAGCCCCGGCGCGTGCCCAGGATGTCCACCACCGGCGACCACAGGGGCTTCACCACCCAGGGCAGGTAGAGCCAGCTGGTGTAGAGCGCGATCTCCGTGTTCGAGATGCCGAAGCCCTTGTACATGATGACCGAGACGGTCATCACGACGACGTAGGGCAGCCCCTCGGCCAGGTAGAGGGTGGGGATCCAGGTCCAGGGATCGCGCGTACGGGCTCGGGCGTCGGGCATGCGGTCAGCCACCGGGGTGGGACTTCGGGTCCGTCGACCGCCCCCGTGTACCACGCCGCGGTGGCGGCGGGCAAGTCAGGCCCGCCGCCCCGGAGAGTCGCCTACCGGTAATGCGCTTTGATCTCACCCCAGCTGGAGGGCCGCGCCGGCGTGGCGCAGTAGTCCACGGGAGCCGGGCCGGTGCGGGTGCCGTGCGAGTTGATCTGACTGCAGGTGCTCGGGATCAAGTCGCAACCGAGGCCCGTGCCCGAGTAGCTCGTGTTGACGGTCGCGACGGAGAAGTACGTATCGGCGGTCCGCGTCCCGTCAATGCGGATGTCGATCGTCATCTGGCAATCGGGCACGACTTCCACACTTCCCGAGCAGGTCACATGGAATTCGGTGGCGGTGGCCGTCCCGTCGCAGGAGAAGGTCACCTGCATGCCGGGCGGCGGGTCGTAGGTGCTCTGCCCCGTGCAGAGCGTGTCCTTCGTCGCCAGCGATGTCCCGGTCAACACCCCGAGGCAAGTGTAGATAGAGTCTGCCACTTCCCAGACCCCGTCCCACTCCGGCGGCGCCGGGACGGCGATGCCCATCGTTCTCAGGACACTCTTGACGCTCGGGGCAGCCGGCGCGGCGCTCGCGGACCCTGCCGGCAGCAGCCAGACGGACAGCACCAAAGCGATAGCCAAACGTTTCATCTCATTCCTCCCGAAAGTTAGGATACTTGCGGCCCAGGGACAGCGCGGCCACTCCCCCGATGAGGGCCGGTAGTCTAGCACGCCCGTGGGGAGCGCGGTAGGCCAGAAACGTGGTCCCGGTTCGGACGCCCGCCGCCGCGCCCTACGGCTTCATCCACCGCCCCAGCCACTCCAGCACGGTCTCGTGCCAGAGGACGCTGTTGCGCGGCTTCAAGACCCAGTGGTTCTCATCCGGGAAGTACAGGAACCGACTCGGGATCCCGAGCCGCTGCAGGGCGGTGAAGGTCCCCATCCCCTGCGTCTCGGCGATGCGGAAGTCGCGCCCGCCGTGGACCACGAGCATCGGCGTCTTCCAGTGCTTCACCAGGTCGACCGGGTTGTGCTTGGCGTACGAGTCGGGATTGCCCCACGGCGTACCCATGTGTTCGCGCTCCGGGAACCACAGCTCCTCGGTCTCGAAGTAGGCCGCGCGCTCGTCCAGGTTGCCATCGTGCGAGACCAGGCAGCGGAAGCGGTCGGGCCACCGGCCGGCGATCCAGTTCACCATGTAGGCCCCGAACGAGGCGCCGAGCGCGGCGACGCGCTCGCCGTCCATCCAGGGGTGCTTCGCGAGCGCGGCGGCGAGACCCTTCTGCAGGTCCTCGAGCGGCCCGCCGCCCCAGTCGCCCTGGATGGCGTCGCAGAAGGCCTGGCCGTATCCGGTCGAGCCGTGGAAGTCCACCATCACCGCGGCGTAGCCGGCCCCGGCGTAGGCTTGCGGGTTCCACCGGTAGTGGAAATGGTTCCCGAACGAGCCCTGCGGCCCGCCGTGGATGAGGAACGCCACCGGGTACTTCTTCGCCGGATCGAAGTCCACGGGCTTGACGACGTAGCCGTACACCGTCTCGCCCTTCGCCCCGGGAAACGAGAACTGCTCGAAGTCCCCCATGCGGGCCGCCGCCGCCGCCGCGGCGTTGACGCGGGTGAGCGGGCGGGCATCGCTGCCGTCGGGCTTCACCGACCAGAGCTCGGCCGGCGACCGCAGGTCGTCGAGCGTGTACACCAGCCGTCCGGCCGCCCAGGCGGGCGCGTCCACCGTCCCCCGCTCGACCACGCTGCGCGCCTTGCCGGTCGCCACGTCGATGGCGAAGAGCGAGACCTGCCCGAGGTTGGCGGCGTCGGTGAAGATGGTCTTGCCGTCGCCCGACCACACGATGGCCTGCGGCGAGCGGTCCCAGCCCTCGGTGAGCACCCGCGCCGGGCCGTCCGGCCAGGCGCGCAGCACGATGCGGAAGCGATCGGCCTCGTAGCCCGCCACCTTCATGGCCTTGTAGGCGAGCGTCTTGCCGTCCGGGGAGAAGACGGGCGCGGTGTCCCACGCGGGGTTGTCGGCGGTCAGGTTGCGCGGCGGCGCGGAGCCGTCGGCCGGCACCGCCCACAAGTCCAGGTTCGTGGACCACGCCTCCTCGCGTCCGCCAAGGCGCGCCGTGAACACCACGGACTTCCCGTCGCGGCTGAACGCCACCTCCTCCGGCCCGCCGAAGGGCTTGCTCGGGGCGTCCGCGTCCATGTCCTTCATCAGGTCCGCGGGTTCGCCGCCCGCCGTGGCCATCGCGAACAGGTGGGAGCGGCGGCCGTCCTCCCAGGTGTCCCAGTGACGGAGGAACAGGCGGTCGTAGACCCGTCCGGCGGGTCCCTCCTGCTCGCGCTTGGCGGCCTCGTCGAGGCGTTTCTTCGTCTCGTCGATCGTGCTGCCGGGGAAGACCTCCATCGCGATCACGAGCCGCCCGCCGTCCGGAGCCGGCACCAGCGCTTTGACATCGAGTGCCAGCCGGGTCACCTGTTCGGCCTCACCCCCATCGGCGGGGATGCGCCACACCTGCGACGAGCCCGAGCGGGACGACAGGAACCACACGTGCGTCCCGTCGGGCGACCAGCGCGGATTGCTCGCCCCGCCCTCCTCGGCGGTGAGACGCCGGGGCTCGCCGCCGTCGGCGCCGACCACCCAGAGCGAGGTGCGGCGCCGGTTGTGCTCGAGGTCGGTGCGGCTGACGACGAACACGATCCGTTCTTCGTCCGGCGAGACCCGAGGGTCGGAGACGCGCTCCATGGCGAGCATGTCGTGGACCGAGAACGGGTGGGTCGCGGGCCCGGACTCGTTGGCGAGCAGCACGGTGGCGGCGGCAAGCAGCGGCGGAACCTGGGGCGACATGGGTGATCCTCCGACCGGATGAAGGGGACGCTCGCGCGCATCCTAGCGCGAGTCGCGCCCCCGGCGCACCCCCGCGGCGCGCACTGCGCACGCGCGACGCCGCACGACCGGCTCCGCCGGCAGAGCCCGGGAAGACCAGGGATCTGGCCGGGGTCGGGCAGGAATCGCCCGGTTTGCCTGCGCCGCGGTGGCCGCCGGCCCGCGGAATGGGCCTCTGAGCGTCTGGCACACGGGTTGCTTGCAGATACTAAGGACGTGTGTGCCCAGTACGGCAAGAACGGGAGGCTCGCTCCATGGGTTCGCAAGAGAACATCCTCGAATCGATCCTCGAACTGGGGAACCCCGCCGAGCGACGGACGCGGGCCGAATTGCACGCCCGCGCGCTGCGCATGGCGCTCCAGCTTACCGACGCCGACGGGGCGACGCTGGTCGTGACCTCGGCCAGCCGGCGCGGCGAACGCCTGGTGCTCCATGCCGGAAGCACCGTGCCGGCGAAGCTCCCGCCGCCGAACGAAGGCAGCGAGGTGACCCGCTGCTTCACCCGCAGCTGCCAGCCGCTCGCGCTGCCCGAGCTGTCGGACGAGCCGCGCATCGCGGGCGGGGACTCCTGCCCGGGCGTGGAGGCCGGCCCGGTGCTCTTCACGCCCCTGCACCAGCGCGATCCGGCGCCGGCCTACATCGCCGTCTACCGGAGGCGCGGCCGCGCCCGGTACACCGCGAACGATTCCCGGGCCATGCTCCTGCTCGGCGCGTGGCTCAGCACGGCCCTCGAGAATCTCCGGCTCGCGAGCGGCACGGAGAAGCTGGCCGTGAAAGACGACCTCACGGAGGTCTACAACCAGCGCTTCCTCGATACCGCGCTGCGCCGGGAGATCCAGCGCGCGGGCCGTTTCGGCCAGGAGCTGTCGATCGTCCTGATCGACGTCGACAAGTTCAAGGCGCACGCCGACGAGCGCGGCTCCCTGAAAGCGAACCTGCTCCTCAAGGAGCTGGCCTCCGTGCTGGCCCAGCAGGTGAGGTCGTTCGACGTCCTGGGCAGGTACGAGCCCGACGCCTTCCTCCTCGTCCTGCCGCAGACCGACGGCGACGGCGCGCTGGAGGCGGCCGAGCGCGTGCGCGCCGTCGTCGAGCAGCACGCCTTCACGGTCGCCCCCGCCGGGGCCGTCACCGTGAGCCTCGGAGTGGCGTCGTTCCCCCAGGCCGGGGTCGACGTGAAAACCCTCACCGCGGCGGCGGAGCGGGCGCTCAAGGAGGCTATGCGGACGGGCAGCAACCGCGTGGTCATCCTCGGCCGCAAGGCGGCCTGAGGGGCCTGCCCCCCTACCAGATCTGCACCCGCACCGAGTCCGCGCGATACAGCTTGTCGCCGGGCTGCACCCCGTAGGCCTCGTAGAACTGCGGCAGGTTCGAGACCGGGCCCGTGACGCGCAGGAAGCTCGGCGCGTGCACGTCGGTCTTGACGCGGACCGCGAGGTTCTCGGGCCGCAACTGGTTCATCCATCCCAGCGACCAGCCGACGAAGTAGCGCTGCGCGGGCGTCAGCCCGCCGAGCGGCTTGCCGGCCTTGTACTGCTCGGTCTTGGTGAAGGCGTCCCAGCCGAGCAGCATGCCGGCCAGGTCGGCGATGTTCTCGCCCTGGGTCGCCTTGCCGTTGACGTGCAGGCTGTCCACGACGACGTACTCGTCGAACTGGCGGACGATCATCGCCGCGCGGCGGCTGAACTCCTTCTCGTCGGCCGGCGTCCACCAGTTCTCGAGGTTCCCCTTCTCGTCGAACTGGCGGCCTTCGTCGTCGAAGCCGTGGATGATCTCGTGGCCGATCGTCGTGCCGCCGGCGTAGGAGTAGACGATGGCGTCGTCGACCAGGGAATCCGCGATCCCGGGCAGGATGAAGATCGCGGCGGGGAGCACGATCTCGTTGTTGGAGGGGTTGTAGTAGGCATTGTACGTCTGCGGCGTCATCTCCCATTCGGTGCGGTCCACCGGCTTGTGCAGCTTGGCGATGTAGAACTCACTGAGCCACACGTTGCCCCGCAGGCAGTTCCCGAGGAACGACTGGCGGTCAACCGCGAAGCTGGAGTAATCACGCCAGCGCGTCGGGTATCCCACCTTCTTGGTGACGGCGCCGAGCTTGCGCAGGGCGCGCTGCTTGGTGGGCTCGCTCATCCAGTCGAGGGTCCGGATGCGCTCGCGGAAGGCCGCGAAGATGTCCTCGGTGAGCTTCTCGTAGCGCTCCTTGGTGCGGGGCGAGAAATACTCCTCGACGTAGAGCTGGCCGAGCGCGTCCCCGAGGTAGTTCTCCTCGGCGTCGAGCATGCGCTTCCAGCGCGGGCGCTGCTCGGGGGTGCCGTTGAGGATGGTGCCGAAGAAATGGAAGTTCTGCTTGTCGAACTCCCCGCCCGCCTGGTCGGCGAACGTGTCCACGAGGTGCCAGCGGAGGTAGGTCTTCCACTCCTCGAGCGAGTGTGTGCGCAGCGACTTCTCGACCTGGCGGAAGAACTCCGGCTGCCCGACGACGACGCGGTCGAGGCCGCGGATGTTCGCCTGCTCCAGGAACTCGCGCCAGCGGACC
>CAYLSO010000128.1:0-31551 GCA_964386525.1 uncultured bacterium | reverse complement strand
CGTCCACCGAGGCGAGGCGACTCCTCACCTGCCCGGAGATGCTCCCGAAGCTGCCACCCGCGTAGAGCACCGAACCGTCCAGCGCCAGTGCGTACACGTAGCCGCCCACATCCGCGACGAAGCTGGTGGCCGATCCGGTGGCTGCGTCCAGCGCCGCAAGGCATGAGCGCGGTTGGGTCCCGATCTGCGTGAACTGCCCCCCGGCGTACACGGTCGAGCCGTTCACCAGCAGGGCGAGGACCGGGGCACTCGCATTCGGATTCCAGGCGGTGGGCAGGCCGGTGCCGGCATCCAGCGCGGCGATGAAGTTGCGCGTCGTCGTCCCGCCGACGGTCACGAAGTAGCCCCCGGCGTAGACAGTCGCGCCGCTCACGGCCAGCGCGTAGACCCCAGTGCCATCGATGTTCGGGTTCCACGTCGTGGCCAGCCCGGTGGTGGCGTCCAGCGCCGCGACGTGGTTGCGCGTCGCTCCGCCGATGGTCGTGAAGCCGCCGCCGGCGTAGACGGTCGTCCCGCTCACCGCCAGGGACCGCACCGTGGCGCTCGCGTTCGGGTTCCAGCCGGTCACCGCCCCGCTCGTCGCGTCCACCGCGGCGATGCGATTGCGGGTCTGAGCTCCGATGGTCGTGAACTGCCCGCCGACGTAGACGGTGGAACCGCCGACCGCCAGGGCGCTGACGGACGCCCCGATACTGGTCACGCCCGGGTTCCAGGCGGTGACCTGACCGCTCACGACGTCCGCCGCCGCGAGGCAGTTGCGGACCGAGCCGCCGATGCCGGAGAAGTTCCCGCCGGCGAACAGCGTCGCGCCCGAGAGGACGACCGTCTCGACCGTGCCGTTGGCGACCGGGTCGAGGGCCGTGGCGTTCCCGCTCGTAGCGTCGAGGGCCGCGATCCGCTTGCGGGTCTGGCCGCCCACGGTGGTGAACGCGCCGCCCGCGTAGACCGTCGAGCCGCCGACCGCCAGCGTGTTGACCGTGTTGTTCGCGTTCGGGTTCCAGGCGGTGGCGAGCCCGGTGGTGGCGTCCAGCGCTGCGATGCGGTTCCGCATCTGCCCGCCGATACCGGTGAACGTGCCGCCGGCGTAGACGGTCGTGCCGCTCACGGCGAGCGCCGACACGGTGGAATAGGCGGTCGCGTTCGGGTCCCAGCCGGTGGCCAGCCCGGTCGTGGCGCTCAGCGCCGCGATGCAACTGCGCGACTGCCCTCCCATCGAGGTGAACATCCCGCCCACGTAGACGGTCGTGCCGCTGAGCGCGATCGTCTTCACGTAGCTGCCCGACGCGCCCGGGTTCCAGGCCGTGACCGCCCCGGTCACGGCGTCCACCGCGCCGATGAGGCTCCGGCTCTCCACGCCGATGCCGTAGAACTCGCCGCCCACGTAGAGGGTCGCACCGTCGAGGGCGAGGGCGTAGACCCTGCCGCCGCAGCCCGGGTTCCAGCTCGTCGCGGTCCCGCTCGTCACGTCCACGGCCGCGAGATACATGATCCACTCGGACCCGATGCCGTAGAACTCACCCCCCACGTACAGCGTGGACCCGCCCCGGGCGAGGGCCCGCACCGGCTCGTCGGTGCCGGCGCTCCAGGGCGCGATGCGGTTGTCGGCCAGGACGTGGGCCAGGTTCGAGCGCGCGCTGTCGCCGACGGAGGTGAAGTCGCCCCCGATAAACCAGCCGCCGGAGCCGTCGGAAACGGCTGCGTAGACGGGACCGTCCACCACCGGGAAGCCGCTCGCGGGCGTGCCCGTGCTGGTCGCCAGGGGCACCCCGCACCCGGTAGCCGGCCCCACGCGACTGAACCAGCCCCCGAGGTAGAGCGTGTTGCCGGAGAGGGCGACGGCGTCGACTTCCCCGTCGGTCACGGGGAAGCCCCAGCGGGGCGTCTGCGCGCCCGCCGAGCCCCCGAGGGCCACCAGCAGCACGAGCGACGCGACCATCGCCAGCATCGCCCTGCTGCCAGGTGCGCGGACAGAGACGGTGAGACAGGACGGGCCGCCGATGATGCACTTGCGCTGAGACCTCATGGAGCGTCCCTCCTCCTCGATGACACGAGTCCGACTCCCGGCGCCGCAGATGGCGCGCGGGAATCGTCGGGCGGACTCATCAACCGACGGGAACACGGCCTGGGGCGTTCCCGCGGGAGAGGTACCCAGACGCCATGGCCACCGGCCCGGAGCAGCGGTCCGCCGAACCTGCGAGGAGTCCCGCTGGACGCCCGGGAGGCATCGTGACGGTCCAGGATTCCCCTCAATGATAGCCCGGCCCGAGGAGTCCTGTCTCCAGATCTCTGGCGTCGCCATGGGTGTGGCCGCAGGCCGGGCTCCCGACTTTCTGAAGCCGCAGCCGGCCCCGGGCCCTCCCGGGTTCGAGGATCCGAGCCGATGGCCCCACCGCTCTTCACGCCACCAACCCGCCCGGCGCCGACGCCTGGGGGTCGCCCGGCTCGCCTGTGTCGTCCACGGTGCGAGACCTGCTCGAACTGCGACGGCCGACCGACCGAAGCCCCTCTCAGCATCCGCAACGCCGACCCTAGCCGACTCCTGCATCGGGTTCGACACTGCTCGGTCAGTGCCTTCTCGAAACCTGCAACTTCACCGTCGCACCGGCTGCCCGACATACCCCAGACGGACTCTCCGCTCATCTCGGTTCCGTGCGTCGACCATCCTCATCGCCAACTGCATCCCCGCCCCGACGTCGCGACCGAGGTACGGCCGCCGGCCGCGGTGCCGCTTGGCCGCCGCTGCCCGTGTCCCGGCCAGTGGAGTTCGCGTGAAGCCGCAGCCGCAATGGACCGGTTGCCCGCCTGCCCCGGACGGCCAGGGGACGGTCCAGTGGTCCGAGGAGGAGTTCAGCACACTGGGCGTGCGGCTGATGCGCAGGGGGATGGTCGCTGAGGCGGTGAGCGTCCTGCAGCTGGCCGTCCGCGCCCTGCCCGAATCCGCCCTGCTCTACGGTGGCCTTGGGGACGCCTGCCTGGAGAACGGCGACCGGGAGGCAGCGGTGGCCGCCTATGAGAAAGCCCTTGCCCTGGTGCCGAACTACCGCTACGCGGCAGAGATGTTGAGGATCCTCCGCGACGGAGGGTGAGGCCGGCGGGGACCCGAGTCCTCTCGGGCCGAGAGAGCGGCCGGCCTGGCGGGACCATTCGGTCGCCGGGCCGCGGCTGTCGCCCCACGATCATCCGCGCCTCGCACGAATGACCGACTGTCCTGCGAGCGCCCCGGGTGTAGAATCCTCGGGCCGGCCACGCGCGGACTGCGGGTCCGGCGTGGTCTCCTGTCCGGGAGGACGCGATGAGGAACACCCTAGTCGGCCCTTGCGCCCTGGCCCTGGCCCTCCTCGCCGGCGCCGCCCCCGCCGCACCGGCGGCGGGCTGCCCCGACAACTGCATCACGGTCCCCAAGTACTTCGGTTTCTGCACGAGTGCTGCGGCAGCCGACACCACGATCCCGTTCGACATGTACACGCCTTGCCACGGCGTCGATCGCGCCGGCTACGACATCCCCCACGGCACGCTGTTCTCCGTCTCCCACTCGGGATTCGGCGGTTGCAGCCCCACGACCACCGTCGAGGACGACTTCACGGTCCTCGGACCCGCCGCCGGCACTCCCGTCGCGCTCACCGCGCGACTGCAGGTCACGGTGCTCGCCGCCTGCATCCTCGGCCCGGGATATGTCGCGGCAAGCCTCCGGGAAGGAGCAGCGGGCGGCGCGGGGTTCGAGTGGGACGTCATGCGGTTCGACGGCACCCCGAGAGACACGTCCTTGGCGGTGCCGGTGGCCGCCGTGGCGGGCACGCCGTTCCGGATGCGCTTCGCCGTGCAGACGCGCATGGGCGAGTGCAGCGGGACGGTCGCGGGGGTCTTCTCGTTCTCGGACCTCCCGGCGGGATCGTCGGTGGCTTCGTGCAACGGATACCGGCAGCAACCAGTACCGGTCCTGCCGATCACCTGGGGCAGGGTGAAGGCGACCTACCGCTGATCCCGCCGGCTACTGCGGCGTCCCCGCCCCGCCCAGCACCAGCGCCGGCGGCTCGTCGGCGATCAGGTACTCGAACTGCCGCCGGAACTCCTCTACCGGGAGCTTGGCGGCCGCCGCGTACTTCGCGATGAGCTCGGGATGCTGGAAGTCGTCGCGGCGCAGCCGGATCATGTAGCGCCGCGCGATGGCGTAGCGGGTGGAGTGGATGTCCACCAGGCGGACGCGCGTGCGGCCGGTCTCGGGGTCGATCATGGTGCTGAACGGCACCGCCACGAAGCGGCCGGCCTGCGTGGAGACCATGGCCGCCGTGCCGCCCTCGATGAGGTACTTGGTGGCGCAGTAGCCGAGGTCGCGCGTGTACTCGAGGTCGTACGGGATCGGATCGGCGCAGCGCAGCTCGTAGCCGATGTCCTTGGCCACGATCGTGGCCTTGAGCCCGAGGCCGGCCAGGCGCGCCTGCACCGCCTCCTTGAGCACGTGGCCCAGGTCCACCTCGGCGATGCGCACGTGGCCGTGCTCGTCGCGCTCGGCGGATTCCACCTCGGCCAGGTCGTGCGGGTCGAGGTCGAGCACCAGGCCCTCGGCCATCACCGCTACGCCGTCGTGCCGCCCGTCGGCCAGGCGCTTGATGTGCGCCCCGGCGAGGGTGTCCACCAGGGTCTTCAGCCGCAGCGGCCGTTGCTTGAACTCCTCCGACATGAGCGTCAGCGTGGCTCCGGCCGCCTTGCCGATGCCCAGCGCGAGGTGGCCCGCCTTGCGGCCCATGGCGATGACGTAGTACCAGCGCGTCGTGGTGCGCGCGTCCACCATCAGGTTTTGCACGATCTCCACGCCCAGGTGCCGAGCCGTCTGGAAGCCGAAGGTGTTCACGTAGGGCGGCAGGTCGAGGTCGTTGTCGATGGTCTTGGGCACGTGCACCACCCGCAGCCGCCCGGCCGCCTCCTGCTCGAGGTTCATGGCCGAGAAGGCGGTGTCGTCGCCGCCGATGGTGATCAGGTCGGTGACCCCGAGGCGGATCAGCGACTGCACGCACTGCTCGAGCAGCTCGGGCGCCTTGGTCGGGTTGGCCCGCGAGGTGCCGATGTAGCTGCCGCCGCGGAAGTGGATGCGGCTCATGGTCTCGATGGTCAGCGGGCGCACGTGCGAGATGTCGCCCTTCATGATCCACTCGAAGCCGTCCTCGATGCCCAGCACCTCGACGCCGTCGACGCCGGCGCGGATCGCCGCGGCGCTGATGACGCTGTTGATGCCGGGGGCGGGCCCCCCGCCGACGAGGATGGCCAGGCGGCGCGTTGGCGACATGACTCGGATCCTCCTTGGAAACCCAGGCCAGGATAGGGGCGGCGGAAGCCTCGCGGAGGATAGTAAGGCATGGGGGCCAAAATGGCGCGGGGAATCACAGCCGCTCCCCACGAGGCCGCGGGACCGGTGTAAGGTCGCCGTATGATCGCGCCACCCGCGACCCCGCCCCTCCCGGCGCCCGTGTCGTCCGCTTCCGCCGCCGCCCCCGGCCGCTGGCGGATGCTCGCCCTGCTCTCGCTCGCCGAGCTGCTCGGCATGTCCCTGTGGTTCGCCGCCGCCGCCGCGGTGCCCGAGCTGCGCGCGCGTTGGGCGCTCGACCCCGGGCAGGTCGGCTGGCTGACCGGCGCCGTCCAGCTCGGATTCGTGGCCGGTACGGCACTGGCCGCGCTACTCAACCTCGCCGACATCTGGCCGTCGCGGGCTTACTTCGCCGGCGCCGCGGCGCTGGGTGCGCTTGCCAACCTGTCGCTGCTCGCCGCCCCGGACTACCCGGCAGCGCTCGCCACCCGCTTCGCCACGGGGTTCTGCCTCGCCGGCGTGTATCCGCCCGCGATGAAGATGGTGGCCACGTGGTTCCGCTCCTGGCGCGGCCTGGCGATCGGCATCCTGGTGGGGGCGCTCACGATCGGCAAGGCGCTGCCCTATCTGGTGCACGCCTTCGGCGGGGCGAATCTGCTCGCCGTCACCGTGCCCCCCTCGGCGGGCGCGCTGGCCGCGGCCGTACTCGTCGCCGCCCTCTATCGCGACGGCCCCTTCCCCTTCGCGCGTCGCCGCTTCGATTGGAAGCTGGTGGCGACGGTGGCCCGCCATCGCGAGACGCGCCTGGTCACCGCCGGCTACCTCGGGCACATGTGGGAGCTGTACGCGATGTGGACCTGGGTGCCGGCGTTCCTGACGACCAGCCTCATCGCCGGGGTGACCCCGCACCGCCCGTGGGCAGGAGATCTGGCCGCCTTCAGTGCCCTGGCCGCCGGGGCCCTGGGCTGCGCCTGGGGCGGCTGGGTGTCGAGGCGCCTCGGCTACGCGCGCGTGGTCACGATCGCCATGGCGGCGAGCGGGGCCGGCTCGCTGCTCATCGGGCTGCTCTTCGGCGCCCCCCTCTGGCTCTTGCTGCCGGCCGTGTGGGTCTGGGGCTTCTTCGTGGTGGCCGACTCGGCGCAGTTCAGCGCCATGGTCACCGAGGTCGCGCCCAGCCACGCCGTGGGCACCGCGCTCACGTTGCAGACCTGCCTCGGATTCCTGCTCACCATGGCCTCCATCCAGCTGATCCCGCTCATGGTCGCCGCCGTCGGCTGGCGCTGGGCCTTTGCGGCCCTGGCGCTGGGCCCGGCCCTGGGCATCGCCGCCATCGGCCGGCTCGGCTTCCGCGCCGCGCCCGCCATGCCTTAGAGTGCCGCCATGCTCGACCTCGACTTCGTCCGCAGCCGCTTCCCCGCGCTCACCGACGACTGGGCCCTCTTCGACAACGCCGGCGGCAGCGTGCCGCTGGCCGGCGTCATCGAGCGCGTCCGCGATTACATGAGCCGCCGGCAGGTGCAGCTCGGCGCGACGTACGAGCACTCGGCGGCGGCGGCGGCCCAGGTGGCCGCCGGGCGCCACGCCGCCGCGGCGCTCGTCAACGCCGCGCCCGACGAGATCGTCCTCGGCCCCTCCAGCACCGCCAACATCCGCAATCTGGCGCGCGCGCTGCGGCCGCTCTTCCACCCCGGCGACGAGATCGTCGTCACCAACCTCGATCACGAGACCAATGTCGGGGCCTGGCGCTCACTCGAGGCTGAAGGGATGTGCGTGCGCGAATGGCGCTTCGACCTCGATTCGCTCGAGCTCACCGCCGCCGGCCTCGATCGCGTCCTCACGGACCGCACGCGCCTGGTCTGCTTCACCCACTGCTCGAACCTGGTGGGCACCGTCCACGACGCGGCCGCGCTCGTGCGCCGCATCCACGACGCCGGGGCGCTGGCGTGCGTGGACGGGGTCGCCTACGCGCCGCACCGGCGCGTGGACGTGCAAGCGCTCGACGCCGATTTCTACTTCCTCTCGCTCTATAAGGTGTACGGGCCGCACCTCGGCTTGCTGTACGGTAAGCGGGACCGGCTCCGGGCGGCCGCGGGCCAGAACCACTTCTTCATCGGTGACGACGAGGTCCCGGCGAAGCTCGAGCCGGGCGGCGTGATCCACGAGCTGGCGGCGTCGCTGCCCGCCGTCCTCGAGTATCTGCGGGACCTCGGCGCCCGCCAGGCGCCCGAGGCCCCCGCCTCGGAACATCTGGACCGCGCCTTCGCGGCCATCGCCGCACATGAAGCCGCGCTGGCCGCCCCCCTGCTCGACTTCCTGGGCGCGCGGCGCGGCGTGCGAGTCCTCGGGCAGGGCGCGGCCGGCCCCGGTCGCGCTCCCACGATCTCCTTCGTCGCCGACGGCCGAGACTCCGCCGAGATCCCCGCCGCCCTCGACCGCGAGCAGATCGCCGTGCGCTACGGGCACTTCTACGCCTACCGCGCGATCGAGGCGCTCGGCCTGCTGGCGCAAAACGGCGTCGTGCGCGCCAGCCTGGTCCACTACAACACCCCGGCCGAGGTCGCCCGGCTCATCGCCGCGCTCGACCGCGTCCTCTAGCCCGGCGGCGCGGGCGGGCGCCGACCTTGCGCCCGGCGCCCGGCTGCGGCAGATTCCGCGGGCGAGGACCGAAGCCATTTCCGCATCACGCCGCATGGCAGGAGGCCGCACATCATGCTGAGCCGCATGCTGAAGCCGGGTGTCCACTGGGTCGGAGCGATCGACTGGGACCGCCGGCTGTTCGACGAGCTGATCCCGACGCCCGACGGAACCACCTACAACGCCTATCTGGTCCAGGGGGCGGAGAAGACCGCACTCATCGACTCGGTCGATCCGGGTTTCGCCGGCGTGCTGCTCGAGCGCCTCGGAACCCTCGGCGTCAGGCGCCTCGACTACCTCGTCTCCAACCACGCCGAGCAGGACCACTCCGGCGCCCTGCCCCGTCTGCTCGAGCGCTTCCCCGAGGCGCAAGTGGTGGCCACTCCCAAGGGGCAGAGCCTGCTCACCGAGTTGCTGGAGCTGCCCGCGGACCGCTTCCTCCCGGTCGAGGACGGAGCCACGCTGCCCCTGGGCGGCAAGACCCTGCACTTCCTCCATTTCCCCTGGGTGCACTGGCCGGAGACGATGCTCACCTGGCTGCCCGAGGACGGGATGCTCTTCTCCTGCGATCTTTTCGGGGGCCACCTGGCGGCCCCCGACACGGCGCCCGCCGGCGACTCCATCACCCTCGAGGCCGCCAAGCGCTATTTCGCCGAGCTGATGATGGCCCACCGCGCCAGCCTGCAGTCCAACCTGCCGCGCGTCGAAGCTCTGCCCCTGGAGATGATCTGCCCCAGCCACGGCCCGGTGCTGCGCCGGCCGCGGCTCATCCTCGACGCCTACCGCGAGTGGGTCGCCGACGAGCCCAAGAACCGGGCCGTCCTCGCCTACGCCTCCATGCACGCCAGCACGCAGCGCATGGTGCAGTACCTCGGCGAGGCCCTGCTGGCGCGCGGCGTGGGTGTGGACCTCTTCAACCTGGCGCACACCGACCTCGGCAAGCTGGCGCTGGCGCTCGTCGACGCCGCCACCATCGTGCTCGGTTCCCCCACCGTGAACTCGGGCGCCCACCCGCTCGTCGCCAACGCCGCGTACGTGATGAACATCCTGCGGCCCAAGGCGCGCTACGGGGTGGTGATCGGCTCCTACGGCTGGGCGGGGAAGACCGCCAAGCAGCTCGCCGAGATGATGCCCGCCCTCAAGCTGGAGATGTTCGACCCGGTGGTGGTGAAGGGAGTCCCGAAGGCCGCCGACCTCGCCGCCCTCGACCGGCTGGCCGACGCGATCGCGGCCAGGCACGCGGGGCTGGCGACGGCCTGACCGCGCGCCGCTACCGACCCATCATCTTCCTCACCAGCTCCGGCCCGTTCTCCCAGACCACCAGCGCCACGCCCATCAGACTCTCGCCGGCGATCCACCCCGATGCCGCGGGGAAGGTGAACTCCTCCGACCATTTCGGCCACCGCTTCTCGATCACGAAGCCGAGCAGGCCGCCGAGGAAGAAGAGCACGCCGTAGTACCAGTGGAAGGTCCAGGCCAGCCCGATCCCGGCCGCCGAGGGGATGAGGTGCGTGTGCTTGGGGAAGACCTTCGGCAGGATCGCGAGCAGAACGCCCACCAGCGCTCCGATGACGATGCTCCAGGTCTTGATCGGCCCCAGCGCCGCCAGGCCGGCCGAGAGCGCCACCGCCACCGCCTTCCAGGTCTGCGCCGCCGGCGCCGGGAACTGGTCGCCGCCCAGGAAGCTGGCGTCCGGCACCAGCAGGCGGAACGACAGCACGGTCACCAGCGTGCCGACGAAGATCCCGGCGAACTGGGCGATGAACTGCTTGCGCGGGTGGGCGCCCAGCAGGTAGCCGGTCTTCAGGCCGGTGAGCAGGTCGGCCGCGCTGCCCGCCGTGGCCGCCGTCACGTTGGCGCTCATCAGGTTGATGTTCATGTTGCCGGGGCTGATGGCGCCGAAAGCGAGCTGCGTGATCTTGCCCATGGGGCCGACCGGCGTGGTGTCGGTCTCGCCGGTCACCCGGCACGCCACCAGCGCCAGGGCGAAAGACATCACCACGGCGATGACCGACTGCCAGTACGGCATGTGGAAGGTCTCGTGGCCCAGCCACGCCACGCCCACCAGTCCGACGATCTGCCCCCACACGAACCAGGACGACGGTGTCTCGATGGCCGCGAGCCGGTCGTCGGCGTTCTTGGCGCCGCCGAACATCGCCCCCAGGTCGGTGAAAGCCCGCAGCGCGCTGCGCCACTGCATGGCGAAGGCGAGCAGGCTGGAGGTCACCATGCAGGCCACGCCGCCCCACAGCACCCACTGCACGTTCTCGCGGTAACCGGTGCCCGCGATGATGCCCTGGTGCTGGAGGATGGGGACGAAGATCATCCAGCCGGTGACACTGCCCAGCAGCATGCTCCAGCAGACGCGCCACCCGGTGATCGCCCCGGCCGCGATGAACATCGGCTCCCACGAGATCATCACCGTGCGCCCCATCCAGGCCGGCCCGAAGACGCGCTCGTTGAGGGCGGTCACCCAGGTCCCGAGCATGAAGGGCTCGAGGTTGGGGCTGATGCGCACCAGCCCCTCCGTCCAGAACTTGCTGAGCAGCGCCAGGCCGCCGGCGATGCCCAGGGCGCGCGCCGAGCGGATGCCCTTGTCGCCGTGCGAGTGCAGCGCCTTGAGGGTCTCGGCGCCGGCCACGCCGCTGGGGAAGCGCAGCTGCTCGATGTTCACCATCTGGCGCTTCATCGGGATGGCCATGGTGACGCCGAGCAGGGCGAGGAAGAACACCCAGCCCATCAGCGTCCACATCGGGATGCCGGCGTTGTTGATCATCATGTAGGCGGCGAACGCCGAGATCAGCGTGCCGCCGGTCGAGTAGCCGGCCGAGCTGGCCGTGGTCTGCATGACGTTGTTCTCGAGCACCGTCATGGGCGTGCGCGCCAGGCGCAGCTTGAAGAAGGTGTTCCAGATCGCGTACGAGAGCACGCACGCCGTGATCGCCACGCCGAAGCCCCAGCCCGCCTTGAGCCCGATGTAGAGGTTGGTGAGCGACAGCAGCCCGCCGAGCACGCCGCCCATCACCAGGGCGCGCACGGTGAGCTGCGCCATGGTGTCGCCGCGCCCGAGGTAGATCTGCTCGTACCACTGGCGCTCGATCTCTTCGGGGGTGCCCTGGAAGCCCCTGATGGGCAGCTCCTCCGGGAGAGGGGAAACCGCGGGGCGCGGCGTGCAGGGGTGTCCCGCAGAGCTGGGAACGGGTCTCGGGGCCGCATCCGTCATGTCGGAGCCCTTTCACCCCGCCCGGGTCCGCGCGGGCGGGCGGAATTCAAGCAGCGTGGCGCGAAGCGCTTAGCGGCGCGACTTGCGCGCACCTTAGAGCATCGGAGCCGCCGAATCGAGCGCGCTCTGCCGGTCGGCCCGGACCTGCCGCCTCTGCCCCGGCCCCCGTCCACGCCGCCGGGTCAAGCCCGGGGCGCCGCGTGCCGATCGCTAAGACAGCCGTTGCGGTGTGCCCCGGGCGTTGGAGCGGCGGGGTGCCCCGCCCGTTTTCGGGGGGAAGATGGGCATGCCTGAGGACAAACCAGGGGACGGAGCCGCCGACCGAACGCCGAGCGAGCCGGATGCTCCCGTCACCTCGCAGTCCATCGACGGGCTTCGCGCCCGGCTGACGAGCGCCCGCGCACAGCGCGGGGCCTGCCCCCCCTTCGCCGAGCTGCAGAAGGACCTGCTTCCCTCCCGCGCGGCGCGCCCCGGCCGCGAGGAGCGCCTGTCCCACCTCGAGCGCTGTTCCGTGTGCTCCCACCGGACCCGTTCCTGGCAGACTTCCTGGGAAGGCCGGGCCGCTTACCTCGCCGCCGCTGCCCGCGCCGGCGGCGGACACCTCGCCGGCGGCACGGGCAGCGCGCTGTCCGAGGTCGCCAAGCGGGTGCCGCGCCGGCGGCCGAAGAAGTCCAAGCTGCCGCCGCTGCCGCCCGAACTGCAGGTCTTGGAGCCTTCGGTGCCGGCCCCCCGCGCCGCCGAGCCTCCGCCACCCGCCCGCCGCGCCGCCGAGCCTCAGCCACCCGCCCCCCGCGCTGCCGAGCCTCCGCCACCCGCCCCCCGCGCCGCCCAGCGGCCCGCGCCGCGGCCCCCGGCCCGGCCCGCGACCGCGCGCCCCCAGGCCTCCACCGAATACTGGGCCGACCCGGCCACGGCCGCCGAGCCGCAGCCGGCGCGCAGCTCACCGCGCCTGCCGCGCTTCGCCAAGCAATCGAAGCCCGCCGCCTTGCCCCCGCTGCTCGTCTTCGAAGCCCCGCCCCCGGGTGTGGTGCCGGCCGCCTTGCTGGACACGATCACCGCCCGCGGCGGCGCAGTGGTGGCGGTGGACTCGGTGGAGGAGATCTTCCGCGACCCCGACTTCCGGTCGGTGCGCGGCATCGTGCTCGCCCGCGCCCGGCCGCTGGCCGAGTGGCCGACGGTGCTGGCGTCCATGCGCCTGCGCGCTCCCGGCCGCGCCCTGCTGGCCATCGTGTCGGCGCCGCGCTTCGGGCCGGCGGCGGTCAGCTGGGCGCACGACCCGGCGATCCTCATCCCGCCGGTCAGCGAGAAGCACTGGGATCCGGCGCTGCACCGGGCCGGCTGGCTGTCGCCCGCGTAGGCGCCGGCTACCCTTTGCGGCTCGGCGCGCGGCGCCTGGGCGCTGCCGCCCGATCTCCCCGCAGCCGGCGCAGGATGCGCATGTTCTCGAGGTCCGGCCCCTGCTGATCGAACCCCGGCGTCTCCAGGATGCCTCCCAGATCCGCCAGGCGCGGCTCTCTCAGGAGGGCGCGGAACCCGGCGCGGCCGATCTCGCCCTCGCCGATGTTCTCGTGGCGGTCGAGACGGCTGCCGAGAGCCGATCGCGAATCGTTGAGATGGAACAGCCACAGGCGCTCGAGCCCCACGACGCGGTCGAAGTCGTCGAGCATGCGCGCCACGCCCCCGCTGTGGCGCAGGTCGGTGCCCGCCGCGAAGAGGTGCGCGCTGTCGAGACAGATGCCGACGCGCGCCTCGCCGTCGAGCAACGCGAGCAGGTCGCGCAGCTCCGCGAAGCTCCCACCCAGCGTCCCGCCCGCGCTGTTCTCGAGGAGCAGCTTGGCCCGCTCCGTCTCGGCGAGCGCTTCGCGGACGCCGGCGGCGACGCGCGCCAGCGCCGCGCCCGGGTCGGCGCCCTTGGCGCTGCCGATGTGGGTCACCACGCCGAGCCCGCCCACGGCTTCCATGACCCGCAGCGACCGCACCAGCGCGCCGATGCCGTCGGCCCGCAGCCCGGGGTCCGGCGAGGCGAGGTTGACGAGGTAGGGCGCGTGGGCGACGAGCGGGTCGATCCCGGCCGCGGCGCGCCGGTGGGCGAGCTCCCCGAGGTCCTCGGGCGAGTACGCCGCCGCCCGCCACTGCCGCGGATTGCCGACGAAGATCTGCGCGCACTCACAGCCCAGATGGACGGCCCGGTCCACGGCCAGGGGTAGCGACCCGGCGATCGAAACGTGCGCTCCGATCCGCATCGGCTCAATCTAGCCGATGGACCCGCCGCCGCGGAATCCCCACAGCCCGCCGGAGGCACCCCCGCCGCCGCCGGGCCCGGCCCTCCCCGCGCCGCTCACGCGCGGCTCGCCAAGCGACCGCGGGCGCCTTATCCTGGCCGCGTGAGCGCGACGCCATTCTCCAAGCGGCTGGGCGCCGACCTGGCCCTGCTGGGTGTGGCCACGGTGTGGGGCGCGACCTTTCCCCTGGCCAAGGAGATCCTCCACCACCTGGGCCCCTTCCAGTACCTCGGGGCGCGCTTCGCCCTGGCGGCGCTGCTCGTCGGAGCGTTCGCCGTGCGCGAGCTACGGCACGCCGGGCCCGCCGCATGGCGCAGCGGCCTGGGGGTGGGACTCGCGCTGGCCGCGGGCTACGGCTTCCAGACGCTCGGCTTGCGCACGGCGGCCGCCACCGTCGCGGCGTTCCTCACCGGCCTGAGCGTGGTGCTGGTCCCGGTGCTCGGGTTGGCGTGGGGCCGGCGGCCGACGCCGCTGGAGTGGCTCGGCGTGCTGGCCGGCTTCGCCGGCATGGCCCTGCTCACCTTGCGCGGCGGCTTCCATCTGGGCGCCGGCGAGCTGCTGCTGCTCGGCTGCGCCGTCGCCTTCGCCTTCCACATCGTGCTCCTCGACCGCGCCGCGCGGCGCGCCTCCCCGCTGGCGCTCGGAACCCTGCAGCTGGCGGTCGTCGCGGTCCTTTGCGATGGCGCCGCGGCCACCGAGACGTCCGCCCAAGCCGTGCCGGGCGGTATCTGGCTCGCCATCGCCGGCATGGCCGTCTTCGCCAGCGCCGTGGCCTTCTCCGTCCAATCCTGGGCGCAGCGCTTCACCACGCCCACCCACGTGGGGCTCATCTTCGCCTTCGAGCCGGTGGCCGCCGCCGTCTTCGCCTGGTGGTGGCTGGCCGAGCGGCTCAGCCCGGCGCAGTGGATCGGCGCGGCTCTCGTGCTGGCCGGCATCGTCCTGGCGGAGGTCCGGCGTCCGCCCAACCCGGCCGCCCCGCCCTCCGGTCTCTGATCCCCCCGGCGCGCGCCGCGGCGGATGCGGTATCTTTCAGGACAGCCATGCGACTCCACCCGCGTCCTGCCGCCCTCGCTTTGACCGGCCTGCTCCTCGCGCTGCTTTCCGGCGCCTGCGACGAAGCCGGACCGATCCCCGTGCCGACCCTCTACCTGGTCGGCGGCCAGGTCGCCGACCCGACCACCAGCCCGTTCACCTCCCTGCCCGGGGCCACCGTTCGCGTGGAGACCGCCCCGGAAGTCGGCGCGGTCACCACCGATGCCGACGGCATCTTCCTCCTGCACGGCGTGCCCGCCGGCGTGCACCGGCTGCGCGCCGACCTGCCCGGGCGCCGGACCTCCCGCACCATCGGCATCCGCGTCGACCGCAACGTCACCGACGCCGGCATCCCGCTGTTCACCGACGGGCAGATCGACTCCATCCTCGTCGCCAACGGCGCGCCGGCCTGGGACCGCGCGCAGGGCCTGCTGGGCCTCTTCGCCCTGCGCAGCAACGGGCTCGCGCTCGGCGCCGCCGCCGTCGCCCTGACGCCGCGCCCCCCGCACGCCGGCGGCACTCTCGTGCAGAGCGGCGATGCGGCCGATCCCATATTGATCGTCAACTCCGTCCCCGGTGATTACCAGCTCTCGGTGAGCAACAGCGGGTTCCTCTGGGACAACCCCTACCCGGTGCTCCTGCAGCCAGGCGTGATCACCTTCGGCGTGCCGCGCGCCCGGCCGAACATCGCCGGCTACGTGTTCAACGCGCGCTCCACCGGGGACGCCGTCGACGGCGCCGGGGCCACCGTCCTCTCCGGCCCCACGCCGGCGTCGGCGACCACCGGCTTCCTCGGGCAGTTCTCTCTGGTGGGACTGGAGCGCGGCCGCTACGTCGTCCGCATGGTGGGCGCCGGCTATCTCCCCGGGCTCACGTGGCCCCAGGAGCTCGAGCAGGACACCACCTTGACCTGCGCTCTGGTCCACCCGGACACGCTGGCGGCGTGGTCGGCCGCCCAGGGTGGACCGGCCGTCGCCCCGGATCGCGGCCACGTCGCTGTCGAGGCGCGCAGCGCCGCCGGCGGCGCCCTCCTGCTCGGCGCCACGCTCGCCGCCTCCCCGCCGCCCGGCGGCACGGCCCTGCCCCAGACGGCGGCCGCGCCCGCGCTGCTGATCAACCTCGTGCCGGGGACCTACACCATCTCGGTCAGCGGGCCGGGAATCCCCGGGACGCCGGCCACCCAGAGCGTCACAGTGCGCGGCGGCGAGGTCACCTATTCGCGGTTGGACCTCTAGGCTCCGTCTGCCGTCAAGCACGGCGGGCCGGCCCCGAGCGGAGCCGGCCCGCGATCCTGCGCCAAGCCGCTGCTGACGGAGCCTACCGGTACGTGGCTTTCAACCTCCCCCACGTGGTGGGAGCGGTGGGCGTGCTGTACTCCGCCTCGAAGAGACCGTCGCGGCGCGTGCCGGCGAAGACACTCGCGAGATTGTCCACGCTCTCCACGACGCACAGCACGGCCCGCACGTCGTTCTCGCCCGGCACCGCGGGTCCGAACGGATGCCAGCTCGCCCCGTAGTCCACGCTCTCGTACACACCCGCGCCGCGCGTGCCCACGTAGAGCACGCTCGGGTCATCGGTGCGTCGCACGATGTCGTTGATGGTCATCGCCGCCGGCAGCCCGGCCGCCGACGGGACCCAGCTGCGCCCGTGGTCGAGGCTCCGGTGCACGCCGCCCGGACCGGCGGCATAGACACGGCTCGAGTCCGCGGCATCGATGACCAGGCGGTACGCGAGGACGCCGGCGTCGCTCAGAGACCACGCCCCGGCCTCCCAGCGGTAGATGCCGCCGTCGGTGGCGGCCACGAAGAACGTGCCGCCCCGGGCGCGCACCAGGTGGCGGACGCGCAGATCCCCGAGCCCGGCGTTCATCGGCGCCCAAGACGTGAGATCCGCCGGCTGCGGCCCCCCGACATAGACGCCCGCACCGTAGAATCCGCAATACAGCGTGTCGGGGCTCGCCAAGTGAAGGACGATCGCGCGCGCGTCGCGCAGCCCCGGCAGCCCGTCGTTGACCGCGAACCAGTTGGCCCCGCCATCGATCGTCTTGACGACGCCCGCGCTGCCCGCGGCGACGTAGCCGACGTTGGAGTCCTTGGCGGTCACCGAGTGCGCGTTGGTCGGAAGCAGGGTGGCGAACTGGATCCCGCAGTCCGTGGAGACGCCGAGGCCGCCGTTATCGAGCGCCGTGAAGGAGATCACGCAGGGATACCCGGGGGGCGAGACGATCGAGGTGAACTCCCGATCGGCGTAGGCGCCCCTCGCGACCCACGTCACGGCGGCCGAGGCCGCCCCCAGCCCGAGGCCCGCCCCGGGGATGGCAATCTGCAACGCGGCGGCGCCGAGCGACGCGATGCGCGGCCAGCGCGGTCTGTGGATCCGGAAACGCACGTTCAACCCCCCATTTTCACTGTCTTCATGCGGCCCGGCCGGCGCCGGCTCCTTCCGGGGGGAGCACCCGGCGGCCCGGACCAAGTCCATGATAGTCTGCCTGCCCCGCCGCCGCCAAGCCGCCGGGCCCCATTACCTGCCCGGGACCCACAGTCACCCTTGTGGGCGCCCTCCGGAACCCTTTACAATGATGGCGTCCGTCCCCGATCGGACGGTATCGCTAAACCTGCACGGACGCCCCGGGAAAACCCCCGTTCCGGAACTGGCTCCGTACCCTGTTTCGCCGAGCTGGTTTGCTCACGGGAATCAGGGGACCCAAATCGACGAAGGATCTCGCCGGACCCGCGCGGTCCGGTCAGCGTTGTACCATGTCCCGGAGCGCGGCGTGAGCCGCTCTCCGGCTAGCGGCTTCAACAGGCGCGGAATGGCATCTATGGCTCGCCGCTGGATGGACATCTCTCTGCTGCTCCCGCCGCTGCTGTGGGCGGCCACCGGCGCGTGGGCGGCATCCGCCCCCGCCCCACGCTCCGCGCCCGGGCAGGCAGCACCGACCGTGACGCCGCCTGCGTCCGGCCGGCTGGCCCTCGCCGCCGCGCAGCCCGAGCCGATCGCCAAGTCCGCCGCCCGCCAATCCGCCTCCGGCGCGTCCGTCGGCGCCGCCGGATCGGATGCCTCCTCCGCGGCCGCGGCATCCCCCGCTCTACGGATCGGCGACGTCATCCCCCTGCCCGAGGAGGTCGTGCACGCCGCGGGGGTGCACTTCGGCGACGACGGCGGCGTCCGCTTCACGCTGCCGGCGCGCGAGGCGGTGCGCCTGCCGGGCGGCTTCGCCGACCCGACGCGCTATCTGCAGAACATGCCCGGCGTCGGCAACGACTCCGACTTCGACGGGCTGCTGTTCGTGCGCGGCGGCGAGGCGGATCAGACCCGCATCTACGTGGACCAGGTCTCGGTGAGCGACCCCTACCACTTCGGCGGGGTCGTCAGCTTCCTCAACACCGACGTCATCGACCAGTTGGAGTTCGTGCCCGGCGGCTACGCCGCCGACTACGGCGACGCTCTCGGGGGCGTGGTGCGCGTGCGCCGGCGCATCGGCAACCTGCAGGCGTTCCACACCAGCGGTTCCCTGTCCACGACGACGCTGAACGGCACGCTCGAGGGACCCATCGGCAGCGGCGGCGCCGGCTCGTGGCTGGTGGCCGGCCGCCGGTCCTATCTCGACAAGCTGCTCGGCTCGCGCTCCGTGGGCCGGGCCGTGCTGCCCAGCTACTTCGACGTGGACGGGCGACTCTACCAGCGCTTCGGCGCCCACGACCTGCGGCTCGGCGTCATGCGCTCGGGCGACGGTCTCTCGGCCCGCATGTCCGACCAGTTCACTTTCGCCCCGGCCGACTCCGGCGGCCTCACCTGGGATCGCGTCCTGACGCTGGCGAGCCTCAACTGGGAGCACGCCTCCGGGCCTTGGCGCTTCGCCCAGACCGCCGCCTACAGCTGGCGCGACCAGGAAGCCGTCCTGCACGGCACCGTCCCCCAGGCGGCCTCCGGGGACTTCCGCACCTTCGACTGGCGCGGCGACGCCAGCCGCCCGCTGGCGGGCGTGACGTGGGCCGCGGGCGCGCAGCTGGTGCACACCCATCTCGACTACCACATCGACTTCAACCGCCTCTCGCTCGAGCAGCCCGACCGCCGCTCCGCCCCGCGCTCGCCGCTCGACACGGTGCGCACGGTCTCCGACTTCGAGGGGCGCAACCTCTACCTGGCCGGCTACGGCCAGGCCACCCTCCACCTCGCCGACTCGGCCGTCACCGCCACGGTCGGCATGCGCGTCGAGAGCGCCACGCGCACCGGGCAGACCGAACCCACGCCGCGCCTGCACCTGAGCTGGGGCACCCCGTGGCGCTTCGTGCTGAGCGCGGCAGCCGGCTCGTACCGCCAGTTCCCCAGCGACCGCATCGAGGCCGACCCGCAGATCGGCAGCGCCGAGCTGCGCGCCGAGCGCGCCCGCCACCTGACCCTCGGCGTCGCCCTGCCCCTGGCCGGCGGCGGCCGCCTGTCGGTCGAGGGCTACCACAAGCGGCTCAACGACCTCATCGCCTACGCTCCGGACGCGGCCGAAGGCGAGCCCCGCTTCGCCTCCACCGGCAGCGGCACCGCGCGCGGCGTCGAGTTCCTCGCCCACCTGCCGGGCCCGCGCTGGAGCGCCTGGGCCGCCTACACGCTGGGCGAGGTGCGCTACCGCGACCGGGCAGATCTGCCCGAGTACGCCCCGTCGCAGGATCTGCGTCACCTCTTCTCGTTCGTCGGCCGCTACCAGCCGTCCGCGCGCTGGACGCTCGGGGTCAAGTGGCGCGCGCACAGTGGACGCCCCTACACGCCCATCGTGGGCCGCGAGAACGTCTCCGAGTTCGTGGAGGGCGTGGAATGGATTCCGGTTCAGGGTTCGTACAATAGTGCCCGTTTCCCCTGGTACCACCGTCTCGACGTTCGCGCCGAGCGCGAATTCCGCCTCGCCGGCCTCCGTGCGAGCGCGTTCCTGGAGGTGATCAATCTCTACGGACGCAACAACCTGTACGACTACCGGTACGTCGACGGCTTCGGCCGCGCCGTGCCGGTCAACATGCTCCCGATGCTGCCGACCTTCGGATTGACGGTGTCGCTGTGAGGTCGGTCTCCCGTCTTCATCGAGGCCGCCGCGGGTCGACCCGCGGCCGGCCGGCTGTGGCCGAGTGTCAACACAGGGGACGGCAACCTGCAGGGCCGTTCCCGGCTATCCACCCTAGGAGGTATGCCATGCGCGCAGCGCGCATCTTTGCGGTTCTCGTGCTTCTCGTGGCGGGTCTCTCGACCGCCGCCCTGGCCAACGGTCGCATCACCATGCCGGGTACCTATCCGGCAAAGGTGGGCGTCGTGCCGGGGGCTCTGCCGGACGGCGGGGCCGGCCTGCCGATCGAGCTTCAAAACGTCGGACCGGATCTTTACACCGGCTACGTCACCATCTCGATGGGGACGGGCGGCACGTACTACGTCCAGTACAAGGGCGAGCGGATGGACGGGGCCAAGCTCATCGCCAGCGCCACCTTCTCGATGGACTGGACCGGGCTGGCGCTCGGCAACCTGGTCGTCGGCTCGTCGCTGGAGTCGGACTGCATCGTCAGCATCGACGCCATGCACCTGATGAGCGCCAACATCAACGGCGTCGGCACGATCGACGGCATGAACCAGCGTCTGATCGCCAAGGCCGGCCCCGGCGGCACGATCACGAAGTACAACATCCTCAAGGCCCCCGGCCCGCTGCGCTAGCCGCGGGCTCGGCCGTCACACGAAGGCGCCGGTCGGCGACGACCGGCGCCTTTCGCTTGCCCCTTCCCGGCAGGGCGGTGCGGCCTGCGCCGCACCCCGGCGTTCCCCAACCTTGCACCAGCTCCGTCCCGCCCCGTGCTACCATCCCGCCCGTGCGCGCGCGCCCGGCTGCTCTCGCCTTGGCCCTGATCGCCAGCGCCACCGCCCTCGCCGGCTGCGGCCGCGGCGCCTCCGCGCCCGCCGGCCGAGGTGCCCCCCGCTATTTCGGCAGCCTCCACCCGCCGGCGGGGCAGGTCTTCCGCTTCAACAACGGCGCCGAGCCCGAGCACCTCGACCCCGCGCTCGCCTCCGGTCAGCCGGACGGCCGCATCACGCGCGCCCTGTTCGAGGGTCTCGTGGTCAGCGACCCGCGCACGCTGGAGCCCGCGCCCGGCCACGCCTACCGCTGGGAGATCTCGGCCGACGGGCGCGACTACACCTTCCACCTGAGGCCGGGGCTCGTCTGGAGCGACCGGGCACCGCTCACCGCGCGCGACTTCGAATGGTCCTGGAAGCGCGTGCTCGACCCGGCCACCGGCAGCCGCTACGCGGGCCTGCTGTTTCCCGTCGCCAACGCCGAGGCCTACAACTCCGGGCGCCTCGCCGACGCGGACGCAGTCGGAATCCGCGCCTCCGACGACAGCACCCTGGTCGTGCGCCTGGCCGACCCGACGCCGCACTTCCTCCACCTGGCCGCTCTCTACACCTGCCTGCCGGTGCCGCGGCACGCCGTGGAGCGCTACGGCGACCGCTGGACCCAGCCGGAGAACATCGTCGGCAACGGGCCTTTCCTCCTGCGCCGTTGGGAGGCGCGCGCGCGCTTGGTTCTGGAGCGCAATCCCACGTACTGGGACGCGGCCGCCGTGCGGCTCGAGCGCGTCGTGGCCTACTCGGTGGACGACGCCGCCACTTCCACCAACCTGTACAAGGCCGGGATGCTCGACTGGAGCCCCAGCGGCTACGTCCCCTCGCAGTACCTGCCGTACATGCGCGGCTACGCCGACTTCCGCTCGGCGCCGCAGCAGACCGTCTGCTTCTACTCGATCAACGTCACGCGGGCGCCCCTCGACGACGTCTGGGTGCGCCGCGCCCTCACCTATGCGCTCGACCGCGAGACGCTGGCCCGCCGGGTGCTGCGCGGCACGCGCCCGGCGTGGGGCCGCTTCGCGCCGGGCGGCTATCCCGGCTACGAGCCGCCGCCGGAGATCGCCTACGACCCCGCCAGGGCCCGCGAGTGCCTCTCCCGCGCCGGGTACCCGGGCGGCCAGGGCTTCCCCAAGATCGAGATCCTCATCAACACGAGCGACGACCGCCGCCGCGTGGCCGAAGCCGTGCAGGCCATGTGGAAGCAGACCCTCGGCATCCCGGTGGGTGTGACGAATCTGGAGTGGGCGACCTACCTCGACGCCACCGCCAAGCTCAAGTACCAGGTGGCGGTGCGCAACTGGATCGGCGACTACCCCGACCCCTCCACCTTCCTGAACTGCTACCGCTCCGGCGACGGCAACAACCGCACCGGCTGGTCGAGTGGCCCGTACGACCGGCTGCTGGCCGCGGCGCAGGGCGAGGGCGACCCCGCCGCGCGCCTGCGGCTCCTGTCGCGGGCCGAAGCCATCCTGCTCGACGAGGCGCCGGTCATCCCCGTCTATCAGTTCGTCACCCACGAGCTGGTCAAGCCCTACGTCCGCGGGCTGTACGCCACGCCGCTCGACTACCACCCCCTGAAGTCGGTGTGGATCGACCACGGCGGGGCGACGGGGGCGAACGCGGCCGCGCGAGGCGCGCCGTGATCTCCTACGCCGTCCGCCGCGCCCTGCTCATGATCCCCACGCTGTGGGTGATCGCCACGCTCACCTTCTGCCTCGTGCGCCTGGCGCCCGGCGGCCCCTTCCAGTCGGAGCGCGACATCCCGCCGGCGGCGCGCGCCGCTCTGACCGCCAAGTACGGCCTCGACCGGCCGCTGCCCGAGCAGTACGCGACCTTCCTGCGCCGCGCCGCCGTCCTCGACCTGGGCCCCTCCTACAGCAATCCGACGCGCGAGGTGCGCGACCTCATCCTGGGCTCGGCCGGCGTGTCGTTCGAGCTCGGCGGCTGGGCGCTGCTCGTCGCGCTGCTGGTCGGCCTCCCGCTGGGCGCGCTCGCCGCCTACCGCCAGAACACCTTCACCGACCACGCCGCCATGGCGGCCGCACTGCTCGGCGTGTCGATCCCCAACTTCGTGCTCGGCCCCCTGCTCGTTCTGCTCTTCTCGCTGACGCTCCTCTGGCTCCCACCCGCCCTGTGGACGAGCCCCGCCAGCCGCGTGCTCCCCGTGCTGACGCTGGCGGCCGTCTACGTCGCCTACGTGGCGCGCCTGACACGCGGCGGCATGCTCGAGACACTGCGCCAGGACTACGTGCGCACGGCCCGCGCCAAGGGCCTCGGCGAGGGCCGCGTGGTCATGCGCCACGCCTTCCGCCTGGGAGTGCTGCCGGTGGTCTCGTTCCTCGGCCCGGCAGCGGCGCGCGTGGTGACCGGCTCGCTGGTGGTCGAGCAGGTCTTCGCCATCCCCGGGCTCGGGCGGCACCTGGTGAACGGGGCGTTCAACCGCGACTACACGCTGGTGCTGGGCGTCGTGCTGTTCTACGCGGTGATCCTGCTGGTCCTCAACCTGCTGGTCGATCTGGCGTACGCCTGGCTCGACCCGCGCGTGGAGCTGGCGTGAGGCCGGCGAGCCTGTGGGCCGACGCCTGGCGGCGCCTGCGCCGCAACCGCGTGGCGGTGGCCTGCGGCGCCTTCCTGGCGCTGCTCGCCCTGCTGTGCGCCGCCGCCGGCTGGCTGCCCGGGCTGCCCGACCCCAACGCACCCGACTTCGCCCTCGGCGCCGCCGCCCCCTCGTGGCGCCACTGGTTCGGCACCGACCCGCTGGGGCGCGACCTGCTGGCCCGCATCCTCTTCGGCGGGCGCATCTCGCTCCTGGTGGCGCTCGTCGCCACCCTCGTGAGCCTGGTGATCGGGGTCTCGTACGGGGCCCTGGCGGGCTACGCCGGCGGCAAGCTCGACGAGGCGATGATGCGCTTCGTGGACGTGCTCTACTCGCTGCCCTACCTCTTCCTCGTCATCCTGCTGCTGGTCTTCTTCTCGAAGAGCCTGATCATGCTCTTCGTCGCCCTCGGCCTGGTCCAGTGGCTCACCATGTCGCGCATCGTGCGCGGCCAGGTGCTCTCGCTGAAGCAGCAGACCTTCGTCGAGGCGGCCCGCGCCCTCGGGGCCCGCGACCGGCGGATCGTCTTCGCCCACCTGGTGCCCAACACGCTGGGCCCGGTGATCGTCTACGCCACGCTCACCATCCCGGCGGTGATGCTGCAGGAGGCCTTCCTGTCGTTCCTCGGCCTGGGCGTGCAGCCGCCCGACGCCTCGTGGGGGGTGCTGGTCGACGAGGGGCGCAAGCTGATGACCATCTTCCCGTGGCTGGTGGTCTTCCCGGGGCTGGCGCTGGCGGCCACGCTCTTCGCCCTCAACTTCCTCGGCGACGGCCTGCGCGACGCCCTCGACCCGCAGTCGCGGGGCGAGGCGCGCTGACGAGGCCCCGCGCTCAGGCGCCGACGCGGGCCGGGGCCACCGGTCCGTCGCCCGCCTGCCCCACTCCCTCGGCGACCCGCCGCTTCTCGGCCCGGGTCAGGAAGTAGACGGCCACGAAGATGAAGCCCAGGCCGACCCAGTCGTGCGCGCTGGGCAGGGAGCCGCCGAGGAAGATGGCGGTCAGCACGGTGGCGGTGGTGCCGGCGATCAGCGAGGTGAGGCGGTTCACCAGCCCGGTGAAAGTGGCGGTGCGACCCTGGAACATGAAGATGAAGACCGAGAAGAAGGCCACCGCCCCGTAGGGGATGCCGCTGAGCACGGCCGCCGGGTGCAGGTGCTGCGCGGCGGTGCGGAACTCGAGCACGCGCGCGTCGGTCCACCCGAGACTCACCGGCGCGAGGAAGAAGAAGACGCCGGCGGCGAGCATGGCCAGGCTGGCGAAGATCTGCTCGAAGGCGAAGAAGCCCTGGTTGTCCTGCGGCACGCCCTTGGCCCGGGTGTTCTTGTAGAAGTTCATGATGTAGATGCGCACCGCGTAGGCGACGACGTAGAGCCCCATGATGGTCATCGCCGCGCCCGAGTTGAAGAACTCGAAGCCGCCCTTGCCCGGGGCGACGTCGCGGTGCAGGACGGCGGCCGAGCCCAGGCCCAGCCCCACGAGCACGTCGACCACGCCGTTGATCACCGACGGCACCCACAGCACGTTGACGCCCACCGCCAGCAGGGCGAACACCACCGCCCAGTTTTCCTCGGCGTAGACGCGCTTCTTGAAGATCCCCTGCCGGATCTGCGCCGCGTCCACCAGGCGGCTGATGACGATGATGCTGCCCCGCATGATCACCATGGCCACCATCACCGAGATGGGCAGGGTGTACATCAGGGTGGTGGTGGGGATGATCACCGCCGTGCAGATGCCCGACGGCAGGATGTAGAACAGCTCCGAGGGGAAGCGCAGCCTGCCCCACTGCACGGTGCGGTTCGAGCGCAGGTGGATCCAACGCAGCAGGAAGACCACGCCAAGGGCGAAGAGCGTGCCGCCGAGCGTGTTGTTGGCGAGATAGGTGACGTCCCTGCGGTAGAGCGGCGAGCCCGGCAGGCCGGTGAAGTACTTCGCCAGGACCCCGGTCAGGACGTAGAAGCCGTAGTACCCCGCGCACAGCTGCAGGAGCCGTCCGGTGCTGCCGGGGGCTGTCTTCCAGGAGATGGCCGTGTCCCGCTCCTTTGCCTGGGGTCCCGCGCTCCGGGGAAGCGAAGGCGGGGGCCGGCGTGGCCGCCGGCCCCCGCCCCTGGATTATCGGCCCGGCGCGCCGCGCGCTTAGCGCGTCCGGCGACCGGACACCGGCGCGCTGCCGACCAGCCTACCGCAGCCGCTTGATCACGTGCCAGCCGTAGGGGCTGGTCTGCTTGTCGAAGTCGGCGATGCCCACGCCCCCGATCTCGAGGGCGAAAGCTGCGTCGCTGAAGCCCTTCACCATGCCGCCCCGCGCGTACTCCGCGCCCTGCTCCACCGTGACGCCGTTGTCGGCCAGGCGGTAGATCCCGGGGAACTGGTCGTCGGTGCTCTGCTGCACCAGATTTCCGAAGTCCTCGCCCTTCTTGGCCCGCTCGAGGATCTCGTAGGCCAGCTTCTTGGCCTCCTCCTGGGTGCGCGTGATGGCCTTGCCCGGCACGCTGCCCTTGAAGCCGACGAGCACGTGCTGCACCTCGATGTGGCCCGCGGCCAGCGCCGCCGGTTGCGGGGCCGGCTGCGCCGCGGCGGCGGTGTCGGCCGGCTGGCCCTCGGTACCGGTCTCCACAGCGGCCTCCTTCTTCTGGCAACCCGCCGCGGCCGCGCCGACCAGGATGAGAGCGACGACGACGAACCCTTGCGGCCTCAGACGGAAGATTCTGCTCACAGCGACTCTCCTTGCGTGAGGTATCCGGCGGCGTGTGGCTGGCGCGCGGGCGATCGCCGCCCCTTCACAGGTCCCCGCGACCTTCGAAAGCCCGGAGCCGTGCCTTGACCTCGTCGGACAGAGGCACGGTCTGCTGCGTCCGGTAGTCGAAGCCTACCTGCACCGAGCGGCCCTCGACCACCAGGCGGCCGCTGGACGCCTCCTCGATGCGGTACTCGGCGTCGAACGAGCTGGTGCCGAGGCGCGCCATGCGGATCCCGACGCGCAGCTTCTCGCGCACGTAGGCCGGCGAGCGGTAGTCCGCGGCCACGTGCGCCAGGATGAACGGCGCCCGGTCGTAGGCCCGGCTCCCGGTCAGGCGCGCCCAGTACTCGGCCCGCGCCACCTCGAAGTAGGTGATGTATACCACATGGTTGAGGTGCCCCATGGCGTCCGTATCGCGAAACCGGGGCTCGATCTCGATGACGACGGGGAATCCCTGCAAGCCTGTCCTCCCTGGGCGCGGCCCGCAGCGGGCGGCCGGCGCCGCGGCGCCCCCGCGCGTACCCCCCGGGGCCGGAGTTGTGATACAAGCGGGGGCGGATCCCCCGGGGTCGACCCCGGGAATCTAAGGACTCCGGCGCCGGCGGGCAACCGTTCCCCGCGCCGGGGGTGGGAGGTGGCGCGACATGACGTCGAAGGGCACGGCGGCGCCCCGGCGCCGCATCCTCCTCTGGCTGTGGATGGCCGGCGCTCTCGCCGGCCTCGCCGCGCTGGCCGTCGTCGCCGCTTTCGCGATCGTCACCCCGGAGCGGGCCCGCGGCTTCACGCAGCAGGTACTCTCGCAGGCGCTGTCGCGCGAGGTGCGCTTCGCCTCCGCCCGCCTGTCGCTGTGGCCGCCCTTCGGCGTCGAGGTGCGCGACCTGGCGGTGTCCGACCCGGGCGGCCTCCGGCAGGGCACGCTCGCGGCCGCGCGTCGCGTGCGGCTCGGCCTCTCCCTGTGGGGCCTGTTCTCCGGGCGGCTGCAGTTGCAGGGAGTGGAGGTCGAATCCCCGCGCGTCCGCCTGTGGAAGGACGCGCGCGGCAGGGGCAACTGGGAGGGACTGGGCCAGCCGCCGGCCGCCGCAAGATCCACCGGCTGGAACCCGCAGCTCGTCCTGCGCGACCTCCGCCTGCGCGATGGCGGGCTCATCTCGTACGGTCCGGGCCGCCGGCCGGAGCTGGCGCTGGCGGGGCTCGACGTCGCGCTCCACCAGCGCGGCGCCGCGTGGCGGTGGAGCGTCAAGGCCCGCCGGATCCAGACCTACGGCCGCGCGCCTGCCGCCTTCGGGCCGGTCAACGTCGAGGGCAGCCTGCAGCCCGGCCGCGCCGGCGAAGCCACGGCGTTCCGCTACCTGGGCGAGACCCGGGACCTCGTCTTCGAGGGACGAGGCTCCTTCACGCCGGGCGCGCTCGCCATCGACAAGGCCCGGTTGCTGTTCAAGACCCGGAACGCTTCGGTGGAGGACTTGACGGCGCGCGTCGCGTTCGACTCCACGGCGGTGCGCGTCACGCGCCTGGCGGGACGGCTCGGCCGCTCGCCCTTCGAGATCAGCGCCACGCTGGCGCCGCGGTCGGTGCAAGGCCTGGCACGGGCGCACCTCGACCTCGCCGACGTTGCGCGGCTGGCGTTTGCCGGCAACGCCGCGGCGGCGAGCGGGCGCGCCCAGCTGGCGCTGCGCTTCCGCGGCGCCGCGCTCGACCCCGATTCGCTCTATTGGGAGGGCGCCGTCAACCTGCTCGGCGTCGGCTGGCAGCCGCCCGAAGGCAACACGCCGCCGCTCTCCGCGGTCAACGGGCGCGTCTGGGCCGACGGCCGCGCCGTCACGGTCTCCGGTCTGACCGGCCGCCTCGGGCCCGTCCCCTTCCGCGTCAGCGCCCGCATCACGCGCCCCCAGGCGCTCGCCTCCGCCCTGGACCCGCAGCGCCGCCCCGGCGCGCCCACCGCGGAGGTGCGCTTCGACATCACCACCGGCGCCATCGACGCGGCCAAGCTCTTCCCACCCGGCAAGCCGATGGCGATGGCCCCAGCCTTGACCGCCGAGGGCATCGCCCACATCGAGCGGTTGATCGGCGGGCGCTTCGACGCCCGCGACCTGGTCGCGCAGGTACGCTACGACCGTGGCGTGGTGGAGGTGGTGGCTGCCAGTGCGCGGGTCTACGGCGGCAGCGCGACCGGCAGCGGCCGCTTCGACGTGCGCGACATGAAGAAGCCGGCCTACGACCTCAAGCTGCAGGCGCAGGCGCTGCAGACCGGCGAGCTGCTGGCCGCGTGGACGCCGTTCCCCCGCCTGCTCACCGGCACCCTCGACTTGGGCCTGGGCCTGGCCGGCTCCGGCATGGAGGTCCGCGACGCGCTCCCCAGCTTGACGCTCGACGGCCTGGCGCGCACCGTGGGCGGCCGCTTGTCCGGCTCGCCCGTGCTCGCGGCGGCGGCGCGCTGGACGGGGCTGGCCGACCTCGCCGCGCTCGACTTCCGCGATCTGCTGTGGCGTTTCCGCGTCGCGGGCGGGCGCATGGCGATCGCGGAGACGTGGATCCGCACCGACCGCGGGGATTACTCCGTGGGAGGCGAGGTGGGGCTGAACGGCGACCTCGCGCTGGCCGTCGCGGCGGTGCTGCCCGCCACCCGCCTCGGCGCGCTGCCGCCCCAGGTGCGAAGCGCCGCCGGCTTCTTCCAGGACGACCAGGGCCGCGTGCTCCTCGACTTCGGCATCGGCGGCACGGTGAAGAGCCCGCGCTTCTCGTGGCGCACCGACCGCGCCGCCGCGCGCTTCGCCCAGCGTCTGGAGAGCGAATTGCGCGGACGCGCCGCCCCCTACCAGCAGGCCTTCGAGGACACGCTCGCCCGCGCGCGCGCCGCCCTCGAGAGCCGGCTGGCGGCCGCGGCCGAGCGCGGCCGCAAGGAACTGGACGAGGCCGCCGAGCGCGAGCAGAAGCGCCTCGAGGAGAAGGCCAAGAGCTGGCTCGGCGGCTTCCTGCCGGGCCCGCACCAGCCGGCCGGAAGCGACACCTCCGCAGCCGCCCCGCTCGCCCTGCCCCCGGCCGACAGCGCCGCCGTCGCCGACACCGCCGGCGCCGACACCGCCGGCCGTCCGATGCCGTGACGCACCCGCTCCCCCCGGCCGGCGCCGCGCGCGTCCCGCCGCCGCCCGATCCCGCGCGGCGCGCGGATTACGAGCACTGCCTGCGCGTGGCGCGCCACGCGGAGAACTTCCCGGTGGCCAGCCGGCTCCTGCCGGCCCCCTTCCGCCCGCACCTGGCTGCCGTCTACGCTTTCGCCCGCGGCGCCGACGACCTCGCCGACGAGCCGGCGCCGCGGCTCGGCCCCCACGCGGTGAGCCCCGAGCCGGCCGCGCGCCTCGCCGCACTCGACGCCTGGGAGCGTGGCCTGGAGGGACCGGCCCCCGCCGGGTGCGAGCCCGTGTTCCGCGCGCTCGCCGCCACCCGCGCCGCCTGCGGGCTGCCGACCGCGCCGTTTCACGACCTGCTCACCGCCTTCCGCTGGGACGTGGAGCGGTCCGGATACGCCACCTGGGCCGACCTGCGCCGCTACGCCGACTGCTCCGCCGCCCCCGTGGGGCGCCTGGTGCTAGCCCTGGGCGGGGTGAGCGACGCGGCCCGCGCCGCACTCAGCGACGACCTCTGCGCCGCGCTCCAGTTCACCAACTTCTGGCAGGATCTCTCGGTCGACTGGCCGCGCGGGCGCCTGTACCTGCCAGAGGAACTGTGGCGGCGAGACGGCGTCGAACGCTCCGCCCTCGAGCAGGCCGCGCCGCGTGCGGCCGGCGGCCCGCTGCGCCTGGCGGCCCTCGGGGCTCCCGCCGCCACCGCCTTGCGTGACGCCTTGGCCGGCGCCGTCGCCCGCACGGCCCGGCTATTCGCGTCCACGCGGGAGCTCCCGGAGCAGGCCGGCGCGCCCCTCGCCCTCTACCTGGCCGCCGTGTGGGAAGGCGGGAGCGCCGTGCTGTACCTGGTCCGCGCCCTCGGCGGTCGCGCCTTCGAACTGCGGCCGCGGCTCGGAGCCGCGCGGCGCGCCCGCACGCTGTGGCGCGCCTGGCGGCGCGCGGGGACCCGATGACGGCGGTCCCGAAGGGCTCGTCGTTCGCGCCCGCGTTCTGGCTCCTGCCGGCGCCCGAGCGCGCGGCGCTCGCCGCGCTGCACCGCTTCTGCCGCGCGACCGACGAAGCCGTCGACGACGCCCGCGGCGGCCCGGCCGCAGCGGCCGCCCGCCTCGAGATCTGGCGGGCCGAGGTCCACGCCCTCTACGGCGGCGGGTCGCCCGCCACCGCCGAGGGCCGCGCGCTGGCGCCGCACGTGCGCCGCTACGGCTTCGCGCGCTCCGACTTCGAGCGCCTGCTCGACGCGTTGGCCCTCGACATCGCCGGCCCGCGCCTGACCACCGTGGCCGACCTCGAGCACTATTGCGAGGGGGTGGCGGCGTCCCCCGGCTACCTGGCACTGGGCATCTTCGGCTGCCCGCGCGCGCGTGAGTACGCGCGCCGCCTCGGCCTGGCCCTGCAGCTCACCAACATCCTGCGCGACGCCCGCGAGGACCTGAGCCGCGGCCGCGTCTACTTCCCCCTGGAAGACCTCCACGCCGCCGGCGTCAGCGTCGCTGTACTGACCGCCGCGGCCCTCGACACCGCAGCGGCGCCGCCGGCGGTGGCGCAGCTCGTCGCCGCCCAGCGGGCCCGCGCCCGCGACTGGTTCGGCGATGCCGGCCGCGCCTACCGGACCCAGTCTCCTGCCGACCGCCGCCGCCTGACCACGGCCCGCGCCATGGAGCGCCTGTACCGCCTGCTCCTGGCCGCCCTCGAACGCCACGAGGCCCTCCCCCGCCGGCGCGTGCGTCCGACCGCGCTCGCCGCCCTCGCCGCCGTCGCCCGCGCCTGGGCCGAGGGCGGCCTGGTGGGCGGCTAAGGTCCCGGTGAGCGACGCCGGCTACGACGTGGCCGTCGTCGGAGGCGGTATGTCCGGCCTGGCCGGCGCCACGGCCCTCGCCGAGCTCGGCTGGCGGGTCGGCGTGATCGAGGCCCGCGCCGCTCTGGGCGGCCGCGCCACTTCCCGGCGCGACGAGCGGCTGGGCTGCGAGGTGGACAACGGACCGCACCTCTTTGCCGGCGCGTACCGGCAGGTGGCCGCACTCCTCGGCCGCCTCGGCACGGCCGACCGGCTGCGCCGCGCGCCGCGATTGCGCGTGCCGCTGCGCGAGAGCGGCGGCCGGAGCGCCGTGCTCGAATGGGGCGCCGCCCCCGGGGTGCTCGGCCTGTCGCAGGGCTTCGCGCGCTTCCGCGTGCTCTCGGCCGCCGATCGGGCCCGCCTACTCGCCGTGCCGCTGGCCGCCGGGCACGACGAGACCGAGTCCGACGGGCCGCTCGGCGCCTGGCTCGACCGCCTGGGCCAGACGCCGGCCGCCCGGCGCTGGCTCTGGGACCCGATGGCCAAGGCGGTCTTCAACGAAGACCCCGCCCGCCTCTCCGCGCGCCTCTTCGCCGCCGTGGTCCGCCGCTTGTTCCTCGGCGGGGCCCCTGCCGCCGCGCTCGCCCATCCCGTCGGCGGCCTGTCGCATCTGTACGCGGAGCCCGCCGCCGCGTATCTCGAGGCCCGCGCGTCGCGCGTGCTGCGGGGCGTGGGAGCGCGCGCCGTGCGCCCCGCCGGCGACGGCTGGGAGATCCACCTCGACGAGGGCGAACCGATCCGCGCCCGCGCCGTCTGCCTCGCCGTGCCGCCGGAGCGGGCGCTCGCCCTGCTGTCGGCCGGCGGGCAATCGGCCCCGCCCGCCCTCGCGGCGGCCGCGGGCGTCACCTACGCACCGCTGATCAGCGTCCACTTGCGCTTCGAGGGGGACGCGCCGCTGCTCGACGAGCCCTTCGCCGG
>CAYLSO010000127.1:0-1591 GCA_964386525.1 uncultured bacterium | reverse complement strand
CGAAGGGCCGCACCACCTCGGCGCCCGTCTCGTCCAGCGCCACGCCCAGCACCACGAAGCCCTGCCCGCCGTACTTCTCGGTCAGCTCCTTGAAGTGCGGCACCTCCATGCGGCACGGGCCGCACCACGTGGCCCAGAAGTCCAGCAGCACCACCTTGCCGCGGAAATCGCTCAGCCGCACCGGCGTTCCCTCCAGGTCGGGCAGCGTGAATCCGGGGGCCAGGTTGCTGTCGGCCGCCGCGACCGCGCCGGAGGCTCCCGCCGTGGTGCGCGGGGCCGGTGTCTCGCGACAGGATGCGAGGGCGAAGGCGGCCAAGGCGACGGCGCCGCAGGCGAGCAGTCCGCGGACGAGGAGAGAGGCACTGCGAGAGCTGGGTGACGGCATGCGCGCTCCTTGGGACGCGGGGCCCGGCGTCCGGTGGGGTCCGGCCCCGATTCATGGGTTTCTGTATAGCACGGATCGGGTCCGGGCGCCGTCCGCTCCTTGTCAAGACGCGCCGCCGTGACGCCCGGGCCTAACCGTCTATCGGGTCGATATTTGACCCGCTTCCGCGCGGTGTGCTAGCGTGCTTCAGAAGGATCCGCCAAGGTATGCCCGGTCGCCCTCCGGTCCCCGTCGCAGGGCTCGCGGGCGCCGGCCCGGGGAGTAGACCCCGCGCACAAGGAGAGTGTCCGCTTGATGCCCCTCGCGTTTCTCTCGTCCGTGCTCCTGGCCGCCGACGCGCGCACCAGCGTGCTGGCCCTCATCCTGCAAGCCGGTGCCTTCGCCAAGGGTGTCCTGGCGCTGCTCTTCGTCATGTCGGTGGTCTGCTGGGCCATCATGTGGGGCCGCTGGCGGCTGCTGCGCGGCGTGACCCGCGCCGACGAGGCCTTCGCGCGCGCTTTCCGCGCCCGCCGGGGCCTGGCCGAGGTGCGCCTGACGGCGGCGCAGCATCCCGACTCGGTGCTCGGGCGGCTGGCCGTCACCGGCCTGGGCGTGCTCTCCGAGCGCGGCCGCGAGGCGGCGCACGCCGACGCCGGCGGGCTCGAGCTGGCCACGCGCGCCATGCAGCGCGCCCGCGTGCACGAGATGGAGATCCTCGAGCGCAACCTGGCCTTCCTCGCCACCACCGGCAGCGTCTCCCCGTTCCTCGGCCTCATGGGCACGGTGTGGGGCGTCATGACGGCGTTCCTCAACATCGGCGTGCAGGGCTCGGCGAGCCTCATCGTGGTCGCGCCCGGGATCGCCGAAGCCCTCATCGCCACGCTCGCCGGCCTGGCCGCGGCCATCCCGGCGACCGTCGGCTACAACCACTTCGTCTCGCGCGTGCGCTCCATCGACAACCTGGCCGCCGCCTTCATCACCGAGTTCGCCGACGTGGCGGCGCGCGAGCCCCACGCCGCGGAGAGCCACGCGCGCGGGGCGCCGGAAGCGGCGCGCCAGGAAGTCGGGGCCTGAGATGCCGACGCCGCTGCCGACCGGGGACCTGCAGCGCCGCCCCATGTCGGAGATCAACATCATCCCGCTGGTGGATGTGGTGCTGGTCCTGCTCATCATCTTCATGGTCACCGCGCCGCTCATGCAGGGCGGCATGGACCTCGAGCTGCCGAA
>CAYLSO010000126.1:0-6742 GCA_964386525.1 uncultured bacterium | reverse complement strand
CCCCGCCAGCGGCTGGATCGAGGTCATCTGCGGCTCCATGTACAGCGGCAAGACCGAGGAGCTGATCCGCCGGCTGCGCCGCGCCCAGATCGCCCGCCAGCGCGTCGAGATCTTCAAGCCGGCGATCGACGCCCGCTACGCCGCCGACCAGATCGTGTCGCACAGCCTGCAGAGCATCCCGTCGCGCAACATCAAGGACGCGCGGGACATCCTGCAGTACGCCGACGAGGCGCAGGTCATCGGCATCGACGAGGCGCAGTTCCTGGGGCCCGAGCTGCCCGCCGTCTGCCAGCGGCTGGCCAACTCCGGCAAGCGGGTGATCGTCGCCGGCCTCGACCAGGACTACCTCGGCAAGCCGTTCGATCCGATACCCGAGCTGCTGGCCATCGCCGAGTACATCACCAAGACGCTGGCCATCTGCGTGGTCTGCGGCGCGCCCGCCAACCGCACCTACCGCACGGTGGCGGACGTGGCGGCTCGCGTGGTGGTGGGCGGCACCGAACTCTACGAGGCGCGCTGCCGGCGTTGTTACGAGTCCAAGGCCCCCTCCCCCGCCCCGCCGAGCCCGGCCGGCGGCCCGGCGCCCCACAGCTAGCTCCCCCGGAGAAGACCCCATGCCATCGCCCTCCTGGACCCGTCCGCTGCGCGCGCGCTCCCCCCTCGGCCCCGCGGGCGCGGCCGCCGCCCTGCTCGCCGCCGTGCTCGTCCTCCCCGGCTGCCAGGCGCAGAAGCCGGCGCCCGAGGGCGGCGCCGCGCGGCCCGCCACGCTTGCCGTCGGTCTGGTCTTCGACGTCGGCGGCCGCGGCGACAAGAGCTTCAACGACGCCGCCTTCGCCGGCCTCGACTCGGCCAAGCGGGAGCTCGGCATCGCCTACGAGTTCATCGAGCCGGGCGAGGGCGGCGACCGCGAATCGGCCCTGCGCCAGCTGGCCGCCGGCCCGTCGCAGGTGATCTTCGGCATCGGCTTCCTGTTCTCCGACGACATCAAGGCGGTGGCCCGCGAGTTCCCCGCCAAGCAGTTCGCGTGCGTGGACATGAACGTGGCCGAGGGCGAGGCGCTGCCCCCCAACGTGGTGGCGCTCAAGTTCCGCGAGCAGGAAGGCTCCTACCTGGTGGGCGCGCTCGCCGGCCGGCTCACCCAGACGGACAACGTGGGCTTCCTCGGCGGCATGGAGATCCCGCTCATCAAGAAGTTCGAGGCCGGCTACCGCGCCGGCGTCCTGGCGGCGAACCCGCGGGCGCGCGTGCAGGTGAAGTACGCGGGCACCACCGGCAACGCCTTCAAGGACCCCACCAAGGGCAAGGAGCTGGGGCTGGCGATGTACGGCGCGGGCGCCGACATCGTCTTCCACGCCTCGGGCTCGACGGGCCTGGGGCTCTTCGAGGCCGCCAAGGAGAAGGGCGCGCTGGCCATCGGCGTGGACTCGGACCAGTACGAGTCCATGCCCGGGCACATCCTCACCTCGATGGTGAAGCGCGTGGACGTGTGCGTGTACAACACGATCCGGGACGCCCTGCGGCAGCGCTTCCCGGGTGGCCAGGTGCACGAGTTCGGGCTGGCCGACGACGGCGTCGGCTACGTCTACGACGCGCGCAACGCGGCCCTCATCCCGCCCGCCGCCAAGGCGGCGGTGGACTCGCTGCGCCGGGAGATCGTCGCCGGCCGCATCGTGGTGCCGGCGAAGTAGCCGCCGGCGGGCGCGGCCGCGGCGCCGCGCACCCAGCGAACGGCGCGCCGGCGGTCACCGCCGACGCGCCGTTGCCGTCTCCGGGGGCGCGGGTCCGCCGCTACGGCGTCAGCTCGATGTCCTGGAAGCGAGTCACGTTCCAGAAGAAGAGCTTCTGCTGGCCGGAGCCGTGGAGGTAGACCACGCCCTGGGTGGGCACCGGGACGGACCGCCCTTCCAGGAGGACCTGGTACTCGCCGGCCTGGCTGGTGACGATCTGCGGCGTCGTGTCGGCAGGACTCTCGGTGAACACGAAGTAGGTCTCGAAGCGTCCGGAGGGCATCGGCTTCATCACCACGAGCCGCATGCGGCGCCCTTCCTCCGCCGGCTTGGTGAGCAGCACGGCGTAGCACCGCGTCGAATCGCCGAAGAACTCGCCGGTGGTGATGCCGGGAGCCTGGCCGGCGTGCTCCGCCTTCCACCGGGCCAGTTGGTCCTTGGTCAGATCGCGCTCGCCGACCACCCTCCAGGTGGGGAAGTTGGTGTGCAGCGCGTCGCGCAGGATCTGGTCCTCCTCGGGCAGGGTCGAGCTGCAACCCCAGAGCCCCGCGGTCAGGCAGGCGGCGACGACCAGGATCCCCCCACGGCGGGATCGGCGGCGGACGGCACGGCGCGGCATCATGGTCCCTCCTCCCAGGCGGCTCGTACGGCGCGCCGCGCGGCCCCGGACGAGGCGCCCGCGGCGGCGTCCGGAAGATAGCACGGCCGGGTGCTGCGGGGTGGGCGGCTTCGCCCAGTCGCCGCCGGCAACGCGCGCGGTGCGTTTCGCGCCGGGGCGGGCGGACGCGGCCGCCCCCGGGCGGTCCTGCCCTGCCCGGGGCAAGGGGTTACGGGTCTAGCCGGAGGCCTCGAAGTGGCATGTGGCTTGCTGCTTTCCGGGGCGCGATCGCGGCGCCACCCGTCGGCCGACGCCACCCCCCCGGAGGAACACCCCGCATGAGCAGAATCCGGACTCCCTGGATACCGGCCGCGGCGCTCGCGGCTCTGGCCCTGGCCGCCGCCGGCTGCGGCAGCGATAGCCCCACCGCCCCCGCTTCGGGTCTGACCCAGGCGACCGCCGATGATGTCGCCGTCCAGGTGGCGCAGACCATGGCCGCCGGCAACGGCGGCACCATGACCGAGATGTACGCCATGGCCGGGGCCGTGCCGTCGGCCGCGCCCACGGGCGGCATCGGCCTGCGCGGCGCCTTCGGCACGACCAGCGCGCTGAGCGAGACCACCTTCACGGTCGGCAACGTCACCTACACCTTCACGCGCGCCTTCTACGACGCCGACGGCGTCGAGCTGCCCGAGTTCGGACCGGCGGCGGTGCGCCTGCGGGTGACGTCGCGCGCCGTCGGCGGCATCGTCACCCCGCAGTTCGAGGCCACCCTCGGGCACGCCGGGCTCACCGACGTGACCGGCATCGCGCCGCTCGCCGACACGCTGGAGTTCGACGGCGCGGGCGACGACACCGTGCAGACGCGCTTCACCTCCCTGGACGGGCTGCGCACCCGGTACTTCTACTGGCTCGCGCACCTGGCCTACGCGCACGTGCGGCTGCTCAAGGACCGTGACTTGAATCCGTGGCCGCTCTCCGGCACGGCGACCTGGGCGCTGCGCGCCGAGCGCCTCCGCTCCGGTAGCCGGGCGGACGTCGAGGCGACCTTCGATGCGCTCGTGGTGGTGACCTTCAACGGCACGCAGTACCCGGAGGTCGCGGTGAACGGCACGTACCGCTACCGCATGAACCTCAACACCGGACAGGTGGCGCGGATCTAGGATCGCGGGCCGGGCCGGACCGAGCCGGACCGGGACGCACCCCGCCGCGCCGCGTCCGGCGCCGCCCCCCCCGCTCCTCCCATTGACGCCGCCCGCTCCGGGCGGGATAAACACCCGCGATGACCTCCGCCGTCGAACTGCGCGCCATCACCAAGGCCTTCGGGCGCCGGGTGGCCAACGACCGCGTCTCGCTGGCCGTCGAGCCGGGCTCCATCCACGCCCTGGTGGGCGAGAACGGGGCCGGCAAGACCACCCTCATGCGCGTGCTCTTCGGCCTCTACCAGGCCGACTCCGGCGAGATCCTCGTGGGCGGCGAGCCGGCGCGCTTCCGCTCGCCGCTCGACGCCCTGCGCCGCGGGCTGGGCATGGTGCACCAGCACTTCATGCTGGTGCCGCCGCTCACCGTGGCGGAGAACATCACGCTGGGACGCGAGCCGCGCCGCGGCTGGGGCGTGGACCGCGCCCGCGCCGAACGCGAGGTGGCGGAGATCTCGGGCCGCCACGGCCTGCGCGTCGATCCGCGGGCCCGCGTGGAGAACCTCTCGGTGGGCGGGCAGCAGCGCGTCGAGATCCTCAAGGCCCTCTACCGCGGGGCCCGCGTGCTCATCCTCGACGAGCCCACCGCCGTGCTCACGCCACAGGAGGTGGACGAGCTGTTCGCCGTGCTGCGCTCGCTGGTGCGCCACGGCGGCACGGTGATCCTCATCACCCACAAGCTGCGCGAGGTGATGGAGGTCTCCGACCGCGTCACGGTGCTGCGCCACGGGCGGGTGGCCGGCGAGCGGCGCACGGCCGCGACCGGCGTCGAGGAGCTCGCCGGGCTGATGGTCGGGCGCGCCGTGCTGCTGCGGGTGCAGAAGGCCGCCGCGGCGGCCGGGCCCGCCGCGCCGCCGGCGCTCGAGGCGCGCGGCCTGCGGGTGCGCGACGCGCGCGGCCTGGAGGCGGTGCGGGGCGTGTCGCTGACGGTGCGCGCCGGCGAGATCCTCGGCGTGGCCGGCGTCGAGGGCAACGGGCAGGCCGAGCTGATCGAGGCTTTGGCCGGGCTGCGCCCGGCGGCGGCCGGCGAGATCCTCATCGGCGGCCGCGCCGTCACGCGCCTCTCGCCGCGCGAGCGCTTCCGGGCGGGGCTCGCGCACGTGCCGGCCGACCGGCTGGCGCGCGGCCTGGTCGGCCCCTACTCGCTGGCCGACAACCTGATCCTCGGCAGCCAGCGCGACGCGCCCTATGCCCGCCGCGGCTGGCTGTCCCGCCCGGCCATCCGGTCGCACGCGGAGCGCACGCTCGCCGCCTACGACGTGCGCCCGGCCGCGCCCGGGGCGGCGGCGCGCACGCTCTCCGGCGGCAACCAGCAGAAGCTGGTGGTGGCCCGCGAGCTGTCGCGCGGCGCGCGGGTCATCCTGGCGGCGCACCCGACGCGCGGCGTGGACCTCGGCGCGATCGAGTTCATCCACCGCCGCCTGGTGGCCGAGCGCGACGCCGGCCGCGGCGTGCTGCTCGTGTCGTCGGACCTGGGCGAGCTGTTGTCGCTGGCCGACCGCCTGCTCGTGCTCTACGAAGGACGCGTCGTTCTCGAGACCGCACCCGAGGCCACCGACGAGCGCACGCTCGGGCTCTACATGAGCGGACAGGGAGGCAGCGGCTCGCCCCCGGGCGCCGCGGGATCGGCCACGCCATGAACCCGCGCGCCTGGGTCCGCCCGCTCGTCCCGCCGCTGCTCGCCGTGGCCGTGGCGCTGCTGATGGGCGCCGCCTTCATCGTCGCGGTCGGCCAGGATCCCCGACTGGTCTACGGCACCATGCTGGCCGGGGTCTTCGGCAGCGCCTACGGCTGGGGGCAGGTGCTGTTCAAGGCCACGCCGCTGGTCTTCACCGGGCTGGCGGTGGCGGTGGGCTTCCGCGCCGGGCTCTTCAACATCGGCGCCGAGGGCCAGGCGTACATCTCCGCCTTCGTCATGGGCTGGGCGGGGGCCGTTCTGGCGCCGCACGTGCCCGGGCCGCTGCTGCTGGTCCTGCTGCTGGCGGTCGGGATGGCCGCGGGGGCCGCCTACGCCGCCGTCCCCGGCCTGCTCAAGGCCCGCTTCGGCGCCCACGAGGTGATCAACACGATCATGCTGAATTTCGTGGCCACCGCGCTGGTCAACTACTGGGGCCACTCGGCGTTCGTGCGCGAGACCGTGCGCACGCCCGGGCTGCCCGCCGCCGCCATGCTGCCGCGCCTCGACGCGCTGTGGCCGGCGCTGCGCGGCTCGCCGGTGAACGCCAGCCTCCTGCTCGCCGTCCTGGCGGGAGTGGCCGTGGGCTTGCTCCTGTGGCGCACGTCCTTCGGCTACGAGCTGCGGGCCGCGGGCCTCAACCCCGCCGCGGCCGAGTACGGCGGCGTGCGCGTGCCGGGCGTGTGGGTGCGGGCGATGGCCATCTCGGGCGCGCTGGCCGGGTTGGTGGGCGCCAACTTCGTGCTCGGCTACAAGGGCTACTTCGAGAGCGGCTTCACCGCCGGGGTGGGCTTCCTGGGCATCGCCGTGGCGCTGCTCGGCCGCACCCACCCGGTGGGCGTGGCGGTGGCGGCGCTGTTCTTCGGCGCCCTGTCGCAGGGCGGCCTGGTGATCAACCAGCTGGTGCCCAAGGAGCTGGTGGAAATCCTGCAGGGCATCGTCATCCTGGTGGCCATCGTGGCGCACGAGCTGGTCGAGCGCTGGCTGCGGAGACGCGCGTGAGCGCGGCCGCGGGCGAGGCCCTCGGGGTCGCGGTGCTGCTCGGCTTCCTGGCCCAGACGCTGCGCATCTCGGTGCCCTACGCGCTGGGGGCCATGGGCTGCGCCTACAGCGAGCGCGGCGGCGTCATCAACATCGCCATCGAGGGCATCTTCCTGAACTCCGCCCTGGCCTACACGCTGGCCGCCCACTTCAGCGGCAACGCCTGGCTGGGCGTGGTGGCGGCGGTGGCCGCCGGCGTGGCCACCGCGGCCCTGCACGCGCTGGTCACCGTCACCTTCCGTGCCGACCAGATCACCAGCGGCTTGGGCATCAACATCCTGGCCGTCGGGCTGACGCGCTTCGTGCTCAAGGCGGTCTTCCACTCGTCGTCGAACTCCTCGCGCGTCGAAGGACTGCCGGATTGGAACCTGCCCGGCCTCTCCGCCCTGCCCGGCCTGGGGCCGGTGCTCTCGACGCCGCTGGTGCTGATCACCATCGCCCTGGTGGCCGCGGCGTGGTGGGTGATGTTCCGCACGCCCTTCGGGCTGCGCCTGCGCTCGGT
>CAYLSO010000125.1:0-17034 GCA_964386525.1 uncultured bacterium | reverse complement strand
TCGACCTACAGCGGCGAGGGCGCGCGCGGACTCTACGATCCCAAGCGCGAGCTGGACGTGCCGCCGCCCACGCTCTCGGGAGCCTCCTACGCTTGGAACCTGATCTCGCGCGAGGGGCAGGCGGTGGCCAGCGGGCTCTATCTGTACACCGTGAAGGATCTCGCGACGGGCGACGTGCAGCGCGGCCGCTTCCTCGTCTTGAAAGCGGATCGGGAGGGCTTCTAGTGCGGCCCGGCATACGGCTTTCGGCTCCGGTATCCGCGGCGGCAGCCGCGCTCGTCCTCGTGGCCGCTCTCTCCGGCTGCGCCAAGGTGCGCGGCACCCTGGCCCCCAACCGCGCGCCCGAGACCACGCTCTGGGTGACCGGCGAGCTCGACACCGCCGCGCACACGCAGCATTTCTACTGGGACGGGCAGGACGCCGATGGCCGCGTGGTGGGCTTCGCCTACCGGTGGCTGTACCAGCCTGGAGCCGCGCCGGCGGGGTACGACTCCAGCCTCTGGACCTTCACCACCGAGCACGATTCGGTGCTCGCCATCTGGTCGCCGAACGGCGTCGACTTCCCCACGCTCCAGGTGCGCGCCATCGACGACGTGCCGGACGGCGTTGCCGACGCCGGCATCACCGACTACGGTACCGCCGACCCGACGCCGGCGGTGCAGCAGTTCGCGTTCAGCAACCTGCCGGCGAGCGTGCAGCTGACCAGCACGCCGCCCGACACGACGCTGCCGGCGGCGGCGTTCAGGTGGACCGCCTCCGACCCCGACGGCATCATCGCCCAGGCTTCCTACCGCGTGTGGCTCGACGGCCGGCCCGAGCGCGACACCGTCGTCAAGACCACGGGGATCACCCTGCCCGGCTACTTCTTCGAGGAGCTGTCGGGCCAGGTCGAGGCCCGGCGCCGCACCGTCTACGTGACCGTCATCGACGTCGGCGGGCGCGCCAGCGAGCCGGATTCGTTCTCGTGGTACGTGCGGCCGCCGGCGGGTACGACGCTGCTCGTCGACGAGATGCCGGGGAACACGTTCTACGACAATTTCTACCGCACGGAGCTGAGCACCCGGCTGGGCGCCGGCAACTACTCGGTGATCGACCTGGGCACCGGCACGTACTTCCCCACCGAAGACGCGGTCCGCGAGACCTTCCTCCTGTTCCGCCACGTCTTCTGGTGCTCCGAGAACAACCCCAACCTCTCGGCGCCGCTGGGGCTGGCCGACCGGCCCATCCGGGCTTTCCTGTCCGCGGGGGGCAACCTCTACCTGGGCAGTCCGCGCCTGGTGGGCACCGGCGGGGCGCTGGGAGACGGCTTCACCCGCGAGGTGCTCGGTGCCGTCGAGCTGCGCGTCAACCAGCTCAACAGCACCACCGGGTTCGTCATCTCGCCGGGCCAGTTCGTGATCGGCGGGCAGAGCCCCTTCGACAGCCTGCAGTCCACGGGGATCTACTCGGGGGTCGAGGCGTTCGTCTTGGCGGATCCGGCCGAGGCCATGTACCTGGCCCCGCCGGGCACGCTCGACACGCTGCACGTGGACGATTGGCCGGTGGCCGTCAACCGACGCTACGGCAGCGGACAGGGGAGATTCGTTTACCTGGCTTTCCCGCTGCGCGGCATGAACAGCTCCTTCAGCGGCTTGCCCGGCCGCTCTGCCACGGAGCTGCGCAAGATCTTGGACCTCTTCGGGATGTGATCCAGATCATCTTCGGCGTGCGAATCCGCGGCGGTCGGAGCGCCAAGGGGCGCCCCGCGCCGCGGCCGCTGCCCGGTTGACAAATCCCTCGCCGGCTGGTAGGATAACTCAGGTCGCCCGAAATAGTTACGCGATCGTCGCACACTCCCCTGAGGCACGGATTCGGCGCACATGCCTGCCCCGATGCACGGATGATGGGCGCCATGCCCTGCACCACCTCGCTCTTGGAGGTTTCCATGCGTTCGAAACACCTGTGGATGCTGGCCGCCCTTCTCGCCGTCTCGGTCGTGCCCGCTGGCGTCAGTGCAGACCCTATCCCCATCGACTGCACCATCCGCGACTACCAGGACACGACCAGCGCGATGTGGGACACGCTGGATGCCACGGACACCCTCCGGGTGGTGGGTATCGTCACTGGGGCGGATACGTTCACGCCCGGCGGCGGCTACTACATCGAGGATTTCAACCTTGTGGGGCAGTACCGTGGGGTCCTCGTGTTCGGCTTCGACAACATCTACGGACTGAGTGGCCTGCAGCGCGGCAACCTGGTGCGCGTGACCGGCCGCTTCCTGACGTATGCGAGCGGAGAGGAAGAGATCATTGCGGCATCCGGCAGTACTTATGACGTCCCGCAGGTCGAAATCCTGGGGCTGCCGGGCATTCCGGGTCCGAGCATCGTGACCACCGGGGACATCTCCGAGCGCGGGGTCACCTCGGAGAGCTACGAGGGTATGTTCTGCCGGCTCAACAAGGCCGTCCGCGTCACGAATAACACCGCGCTGCCGTTCCAGTGCGCCCAAGCCGTGTACGCGGACGGTTCGGCGCCCCTGGACACCATCCTCATCGACACGGCTTCGTTGTGCAATCCTTATATCACCAAGCCAAACGTGGGCGTCGTGGTCAATTTCCTGCAAGGGATCGTGACCCAGAAGAATATGCCGTCGGCCATCCAGTTCCGCGGCTATCGGATCATGTGCCGCGACGGTGCCGACATCGTCTTTCCAGCGCCTCCCAACGTGACGAATATCTACGCGGTTTCCAACGATTCGATTCGCGTCGTGTTCGACCGGGCGCTTGACCCGGTGACCGCGCAGGATCGCTTCAAGTACTCGCGCGCTGGAACCGGCAAGGCGATCGATGCGGCGACTCTGCAGCCCGATCCCGGCTCCGGTGTGCAGCAGATCGTCATCCTCACCACGACCTCCGAACCTCAGACCCCGGCCGAGCCGGAGTCGGTGGTGGTAGTCGGGGTAAAGGATGCGCTCGGCGCGGTCATGCCGGCGGCTCAGGGCGACGGCTTTCGGGCCGGCCTCACCCCCATCGCCTGGATGCAGTCGCCGGTGGCTGGCGACGAGTTCAACGGTCCGGGTGGCTCGGACACCACGCAGTACCTGGGCAAGACCCTCACCGTACGCGGCACCGTCACGGCGCGCTTTGGGGGAGGGTATGCGTGGATCGAGGATCCAGCCGGCGGCCCGCGCTCGGGCTTCAAGCTCTTCTCGCCCGTGGGCTCGATGGCCCAGGGCGATGACGTGACCTTGGTCGGCACCCCCGTCGAGTACTTCGACGAGACGGAGTGGTCCGGCTCCTTCTTCGAGCGCATCAATGGGGCCGGCGTCGTGCCGCCCGCGATCGAGGTCGCCGCGGCCAACTTGGAGGCGCTCAACGACACCACTGCGGCCGGCGGCACGCGTGAGGTCTACGAGGGTGTACTGCTCCGTGTGCATGACGTCGGCATCGAAGACGACAATGTCGGCAACGGCGAGTTCATGCTCAAGGCCGGCGGTCCTTGCTTCGTCGACATCACCTGCCCGGACACCGTGCACGTGGACGACCGTGGCGAGGACTACTACGCTTATCGCGCGATTCGAGGCAACACCTTCGCCTCGGTAATGGGAGTGGTGGAGATCTCCTTCAACCAGCTCAAGCTCGAGCCGCGCCTGGACAGCGACTTCGTGTTCGGGCCGGTGGTCTCGGCCGAGCCGGCGGGCTTCGCCTTCGCGCTGCGCAACGTCGGCGCCAACCCGGTCTCCTTCGCGCGCGGCGCGGCGCAGTTCTCGTTCACGCTGCCGCAGAAGGGCGCGCCGACGCTGGCGCTCTACGACCTGCGCGGCCGCCTGGTGACCACGCTCACCGACGGCGCCGAGCTGGCGGCCGGACCGCATTCCGTGAGGTGGGCGGGGGCCGACGCCGACGGGCGTCAGGTCCAGTCCGGTATCTACTTCGCGCAGTTGAAGTTAGGGGACAAGGTTGCAGCGACCAAGCTGGTCGTGGCAAACTAACGGTGCCTTCGGCTGCCGGGGTGGCAGCCGCGTAGTGACAATCGAATAGCAAAAGGACCGGGCGACTCCACCGTCCACAGAGTCTCGGGGCGGTCCCTCCGCAGGCTGCCCCCTCTGTCGGTCGCCCGGTTTCTCTTTGCCCTCCAGGGAGACTCCCGTGCTCATGCACCGTGCCGCCGCGCTCTGGATCGTCGTATTCTGCCTTCTCGCCGCCACCGCCGCTTCCGCCATCCCCATCTCGGAACTGCACGAGAACAACTCGACCGGCCTTCCCAGCAAGACGGGATACCGCTTCGCGGTCACCGGCATCGTGACCTCGCCGGACAGCGTGCGCTCGACCACTCACACCGAGGTGACGATCCAGGACGCCACCGGCGGCGTCACGCTCTTCCAGCTCAACGGCATCGGGCCGTTCCACTTCAACCTGGGCGACAGCGTCACGGTCGAGGGCACGGTGACGTCCTACATGGGGCTGACCGAGCTGGGCACCCTCGGCGGCTACGTGCTGCACAGCACGGGGAACCTGGCCGTCGAGCCGCTGGTGCTGACCTGCGCGCAAGTGAACGCCACCTTCCTGGCGTCGCCCGCCGACTCGTTCCCCGAAGCCAATGAGGGCCGGCTCATTCGCATCAACAACGTGACCCGCGTGGCGGGCATCTGGCCGACCACCTGCACCGGGGCCGACGCCCTGCTTACCATCCAAGACGCCTCCGGCACCGCGACGCTGTTCATTGACAGGGACTCAAAGGTGTGCGGCTCGCCCGACCCGAGCGGGCCGTTCGACGTCGTCGGCGTGCTGTCCCAGTTCGACAGGGTCGACCCCCTCAACGGCGGCTACGAGATCGTCCCGCGCTACAAGACCGACATCATCCCGCTCATCCCCGGGCCGAACTTCACCACCACCCCGGAGGCGGTGGACATCGATTCCACCTCGGCGCGCATCATCTGGGAGACCGACGTGGTCTCCACCAGCCTGGTGGTCCACGGGCTGACCACCGCCTACGGCTCGGCGCAGGGCGATTCCACGCCGGTCACCGCCCACGGCGTGCAGCTCAGCGGGCTGACGCCCGGCAAGCTCTACCACTTCCGTGTGGCCAGCACGGACGCGCAGGGGACTCGGCTCTCGGGCGACTTCATCTTCATCACTCCATCCTCGGCGTCGGGGACGATGAACTTCTACTTCTCCAAGACCGTCGACGCCTCGCTGGCCAATCCCGACGTCGCCCAGGGCGAGGTCTACCTGCTGACCCCGGTGCTGGCCCGCATCGCCGCCGCTACCAGCGACATCTCGATGGCGGTCTACAGCTTCAGCATCACGGCGCTGACCGACGCTCTGATCGCCGCCAAGGATCGGGGCGTCAAGGTGCGCCTGATCAGGGACGCCACGAAGGCCGCGACGGAGGCCACCCGGCTGGCGGCGCAGGGCATCCCGGTGATCACCAGCACCTACGGGGGCAACCACATCAACGGCGGTATCCATCACAACAAGTTCGTCGTCTTCGACGGGCGCGACGCCGACACCGCCAACGACTGGGTGTGGACCGGCTCGGTGAACATGTCCGACGAGAACATGGCCGACGCCAACAACGGCATCGAGGTGCAGGACTACGGCCTGGCGCAGGCCTACCTCACCGAGTTCAACGAGGAGTGGGGCTCGAGCACCGACACGCCCAACTCGGCCACCTCGCGCATGGGCAACCGCAAGGCCGACAACACGCCGCACCACTTCGTCATCAACGGCATCGACGTGGACCTCTACTTCTCGCCGTCCGACGGGACCGGGTCGAAGATCGTCAACGCCATCGGCACGGCCGACTCGAGCGTCTACTTCTCCATCCTGGTGTTCACCTCGGACCCCATCGCCGACGCCATGCGCAGTAAGTTCTTCGGCATCCCGGGCTTCGACGTGCGCGGGGTCTTCGACAACGACGAGCTGAACCAATTAGGCAGCGAGTGGCGGGAGATGTCGGGCACCGGGGGCACCAGCCTGTGGAGCCCGCCGGGCGACGTGCACGCCGACACCGAGCCGGGCTACATCCACCACAAGTATGCGATCATCGACCAGGGTTATCGGACGCTCGATCCGCTGGTGATCACCGGCTCGCACAACTGGTCGAACGCCGCCAACACCGAGAACGACGAGAACACGCTCATCTTCCACGATGCCCGCATCGCCAACCTGTACACGCAGGAGTTCGCGATGCGCTACCGCAACTCGGGCGGCCTGGCCGACCTGCAAGTCGTGGGCGTGGGGGACAAGACGCTGGCCGGCGGGCTGCGGCTGTCGTCGCCGTATCCCAACCCGGCGGCGGGCGGCGCCGTGGTGGAGTTCGCTCTGCCGGGTGGGGTGAGCCCCGGCCAGAAGATGTCGCTCAAGCTCTACGACCTGCAGGGCCGCCTGGTGAAGACGCTCGTGGAGGGTCCCGCGGTGGCCGGTCCGCAGCGCGTCAGCGTGCGCGCCGAGGACGGCGACGGCGTCGACCTCGCCTCCGGTGTCTACTTCCTGCGGCTCGAAGCCCAGGGGGGCCGGCTCAGCCAGAAGTGGGTGGTGCTGAAGTAGCGCGGCCCGCGTAATCCGTCCGCCCACCGGCGCAAACGGCCCGGTCGCCCCCGTGGCGGCCGGGCCGATGATGTGCAAGCGGCCGCTAGAACCCCTCGCGGTCGGACTTGATCACCAGGAACTTACCGCGCTGCACCGCACCGGTGTCCGCGTCGCGCACCGCGAAGAGGTAGACGCCGCTGGCCACCGCCTGGCCCTCGCGGGAGATCAGGTTCCAGGCGTAGGCGCTCCCCGACAGATCCGGCGGGTCCACGTCGAGATCGCTGCGCGGGTCGTAGAGGCCGCGGGCGTCGGCGCCGTGGTAGGCGGCGCCGTCGAATTCGGTCTCGAAGACGAGGTCGCCGGCCAGCGTGAAGATCGCCAGGCGGCAGCGCGGCGGCAGGTTGGCGAACCACAGGTAGTGGTCGCGCACCAGCGTGCCCTGGTCCCACGTCGCCTCGACCTTGTAGGGGTTGGGGAAGACGGTCACGCCGCGCCCGGGCCGGCCGCCGGGGGCCACCGCGCTCACCAGCAGCTTCTTGTTCTGGGAGATGCCGCTCTCCAGGCTCGGCACCTGCTGGTCGCCGATGTCGAAGGAAGTGACGGCGGCGAAGTAGCTGAAGCCGTCGCGCAGCCCTTCGACGGTGTAGGCGTAGCGCACCGTGTCGCCGGCGATGATCTCGGGCTCCGGCAGGCGGAGGGCCGCCAGGCCGGTGTTGAAGCCCGCCGTGTCGGGCACGTCGAACTCGGCCACCCGGCGCAGGTCGTTGCGGTCGGCGCCCAGGTAGACGCGGTAGCCCTCGAAGTCGAGCCCGCCGGGCTGCGGGCTGGTCTCGTCGAAGGCCCGCTCCGGAGAGTCGTCCCAAAGCAGGGTGACCCGGTTCTCCGCCGGCCGCAGATGCAGCCGCGGCGAGGGGGGAGGCTTGGGCAGGCGGTACTCCAGGTCGAAGGCGAACTGGGCGAAGCGCGCGTTCTCCTCCAGCGCCGCCTGGGTGGACCCGAAGACGAAGGCGAAGTCCACGGACAGGCTGTCGCCGGGAGGCAAGAGCTCGATCGGACCGAAGCTCAGCAGCTCGATCGGCGAGAACTGCTCGGTGCGCGGGATGTGCGGCGGGTCGGCGCCGGGCTGGGCCATCAGCGCGAAGCGCTCGGCGTCGGTGTCGCGCGTGGTGTCGCTGGGATCCCAGTTCCACAGCCGGAAGCGCGCGCTGCCGCGGGCCAGGGTGGCGCTGTCGAGGGCGGCGCTGTGGCTGCGAGCGCCGAGGAGCTTCACGCCCGCCCAGTAGGGGGCGCGGCTGAAGTTGAGGCACTCCTCGGGGTCGCCGCTGGCCGGCGGCACCCCGTCGCAGTAGTGCTCGCGCACCAGGCGCAGCGAGTCCACGTAATCGGCGTAATGGCGGTAGTACCAGGAACCCGGACCCGAGGTGGCCGAGGGAGGCCACACCGAGTAGAGATTCTTGTCGCCGCTCACTAACTGCGTATACAGGCCTGCATATGCGTCGCGCAGGAGCGGCCCCTCGTTGACCAGCGTGAGATGCAAGATGACGAAGTGGCTCGCCGGCTCGATGCCGAACGAATAAACGGACTGGGAGATCCGCACGCCGAGCGGCACGTGGTCCTCGGCGTCGGCCCCCTGGGGCCCCCGGGCCGGCCGGTCGCGGTAGGCCGCCACCAGGTCCTGCTCGGAGACCGCGTCCGGGCTGTAGTAGCGGCTGTTGGCCAGGTCGGAGCGGATGGCGATGCCGCCCGGCAGAGGGGACCACTCGGTGTCCCGGACCTGGTTCGATCCCTGATAGTTGTCCATCGCCCCCGTGGTCACCCGCCGCACCTCGCCGCTGTCGGTGATCGCCAGGGCGCCCACCCAGAGCCCGGCCCGGCTCATGTGCTCGAAGCCGAGCCCCAGCGGGTATTCGCAGGAGGGGGCCCGGGAGACGAAGTTGTTGCCGAAGAAGCCGTAATTGGTGACCGACAGCCCCACCCGGTTCTGGTCGGTCACGCGCAGCTGGTAGAGGGTCTGCGGGCTGGCGGCGGGGGCCGTCAGGGCGATCGCCAGGGTGGCCAGGGCCAGGGGGGCGGGGAGTCGGCGAGGCGCGGGGGTCACGGGAGCGCAGGATAGGCAATGGGGGACCCGGGGCGCCAGTGGAGACGGCCATCGGTCGGGAGCATCTCCCCCTGGCCACGATTCCTCACTCCCGGTCCGCAGAGAGTGCCGCACCGGACGACCGGGAGCGGCGCGGCCGCCCGAGAGAGCCAGCAAGAAACCCTCGCAACTCCGCATCGATTCAGGGTAGTTTTCCATTGCGTGACTTCATGCCCAGGCGGCATGCTTGTTGCCTTGTCAAGGTAGCGAGGAGACCGGGCAAGCTCGTTCCGCCTGAGGTGGGAGGGTTTGGCCAGGGCCCGGGAAGTGCGATCGCATCCGGGACCTGCCAGGCTGGGCGTGGCGAGCCCCCGGTCCCTTAAGCTTCGCTTGCCTGCGGGCGCGACCGGGAGCCGTCACGCGCTGTGCATTGCCTGGAAAAGAGACGCTGGCGTCCGCCTAGAAGACCGGCCGACCATTAACGCCGCAACCCCAATGGCGTCCGGCCGCGTCTAGCCGGTGACCACTCCCCGTGGCCGCCGCGCTTTCGGGTAGGTGGCGCCAGCGTCGTCTTTCCTCCCCACGACCCTCATGCCGCGCCTGCCGCCGCGCCAACCCGTGCTACCCTCGCTGCGGCCAGTGGCGCGGCGCACCACCTCCGCAACCCCTCTCGCAACGCGCCCGCCGCGCCGGCATCCATACGATGGATCGCGTTCAGCCATTGGAAACCGATCGGGGAGGAATCCGCACGATGAGGCCCGACACCTTCACGGTGAAAGCCCAGGAAGCCATCGAGCGCGCCCAGCGCCTGGCGCGCGAGCGGGGCAACCAGTCGCTGTCGCCCGAGCACCTGCTCGCCGCCCTGCTCGAGGACGCCGAGGGAGTGATCCCCTCGGTGCTCGAGAAGCTCGGCGCCGACCGCCAGGGGCTCGCCGCCGAGACGCAGAAAGCCATCGAGCGGCTGCCGCGGGTCGGCGGCAGCGGCGATCTCTACCTCTCGGCCGAGCTGCGCGCCGCTCTCGAAGCCGCCGACGGGGAGCGCGAGCGCCTCAAGGACGAATACGTCTCGACCGAGCACCTGCTGCTGGCCCTGGCCGGCTCCGCCGTGAAGAGCGGGGCGCAGGAGGCGCTGGCCCGGGCCGGCGTCACCCCCGAGCGCGTCTACCAGGCGCTCTCCGGCGTGCGCGGCGGGCAGCGGGTCACCGATCCCAACCCCGAGGACAAGTACCAGGCGCTCGCCAAGTACGCGCGCGACCTCACGCAGCTCGCCCGCGCCGGCAAGCTCGACCCGGTGATCGGCCGCGACGACGAGATCCGCCGCGTCATCCAGGTGCTCTCAAGGCGCACCAAGAACAACCCGGTGCTGATCGGCGAGCCGGGCGTGGGCAAGACGGCCATCGCCGAGGGGCTGGCCCAGCGCATCGTCAGCGGCGACGTGCCCGAGGGGCTGCGCGAGAAGCGCGTGGTGGCGCTGGATCTCGGGGCGCTCATCGCCGGCTCCAAGTTCCGCGGCGAGTTCGAGGACCGGCTCAAGGCGGTGCTCAAGGAGATCACCGAGGCCGAGGGCATGATCATCCTGTTCATCGACGAGCTGCACACGCTGGTCGGCGCCGGCGCCGCCGAGGGCGCGGTGGACGCGTCCAACCTCCTGAAGCCGGCCCTGGCCCGCGGCGAGCTGCACTGCGTCGGCGCCACCACCCTCGACGAGTACCGCAAGCACATCGAGAAGGACGCCGCGCTGGAGCGCCGCTTCCAGCCGGTGTTCGTCGGCGAGCCGTCGGTCGAGGACACCATCTCCATCCTGCGGGGGCTACGCGAGCGCTACGAGGTGCACCACGGCATCCGCATCCGCGACGAGGCGCTGGTGGCGGCGGCCGTGCTCTCCAGCCGCTACATCTCCGACCGCCAGCTGCCCGACAAGGCCATCGACCTCATCGACGAGGCGGCCTCGCGGCTGCGCATGGAGATCGACTCGATGCCGGTCGAGCTCGACGAGATCGAGCGCCGCGTGCGCCAGCTCGAGGTGGAGCGCGAGGCGCTCAAGCGCGAGTCCGGCGCGGCCAGCCAGCAGCGGCTCGAGCGGCTGGTGGACGAGCTGGCCGAGCTGAACATGGAGCGCGAGCGGCTGCGGGCGCATTGGGAGAAGGAGAAGGCGGCCATCCAGAGGATCCGCGAGCTGAAGCAGGGCCGCGAGGAGCTGCGCACCGAAGAGGCGCAGGCCGAGCGGCGCGGGGATCTGGCGCGGGTGGCCGAGATCCGCTACGGCCAGGCGCGCGAGGCGGAGATCCAGCTCGAGCGCGAGCGCGAGAAGCTCGCGGCCCTGCAGAAGAACCTCAAGATGCTCAAGGAGGAAGTGGACGAGGAGGACGTCGCCGAAGTGGTCGCCAAGTGGACGGGCATCCCGGTGAGCAAGCTCGTGGAAGGGGAGATGCAGAAGCTCATCCACATGGAAGCGCGTCTGCGCGAGCGCGTGATCGGCCAGGACGAGGCGGTGGGCGTCGTCTCCGAGGCGGTGCGCCGCGCGCGGGCCGGCCTGCAGGACCCCAACCGGCCGCTCGGCTCGTTCCTGTTCCTCGGTCCCACCGGCGTCGGCAAGACCGAGCTGGCGCGGGCCCTGGCCGAGTTCCTCTTCGACGACGAGCGCGCCATGGTGCGCATCGACATGTCGGAGTACATGGAGAAACACACGGTGGCGCGGCTCATCGGCGCGCCCCCCGGCTACGTGGGCTACGAGGAGGGCGGGGCGCTGACCGAGGCGGTGCGGCGCCGGCCCTACTGCGTGATCCTCTTCGACGAGGTGGAGAAGGCGCACCACGACGTGCTCAACGTCCTGTTGCAGATCCTCGACGACGGCCGTCTCACCGACGGCCACGGGCGCACCGTGGACTTCAAGAACGCGCTCATCGTCATGACCTCGAACCTGGGCTCGGGGGCCATCCAGGGCCTGCGCGAGGCCGAGCGCGAGACCATGGTGCGGCGCGTGCAGGACGAGCTGAAGGCCCACTTCCGGCCGGAGTTCCTGAACCGCATCGACGAGGTGGTGATCTTCCACGCCCTCGGCGAGAAGGAGATCGAGCGGATCGTCGCCATCCAGGCGCGCAAGCTGTCGGCGCTCTTGCGCGAACGCGACCTGACTCTGGAGCTGACGCCGCCGGCGGCCAAGGCCGTGGCCCACGAGGGCTACGACCCGGCGTACGGGGCGCGGCCGCTCAAGCGGACGCTCCAGCGGCGCGTCCAGAACCCGCTGGCGCTGCAGATCCTGGAGGGCAAGTTCGCCCCCGGGGACACCGTGCGGGTGGACTTCCGCGGCGGGGAGTTCGTGTTCGAGAAAGCGGAAACCAAGGCGCCGGAGGGCGGGAAGCGGTAGGCTGCGGCGCAGGAGGGAAGCGCCATGACCCAGCCCGAAGCCATCGAGCAAGAGGCCGGCCCGATCGATCCGCTGGCCCGCGTCAAGATCTTCATCGGCATCCAGGTCTTCTTCCTGCTCGTCTCCATCATCACCGGCGGTTTCCATTTCCGCGCCTGGTCCATGCTGGACAGCGCGCTGCTCATCCAATCGCTCGGCGTCACCGGTCTGGTGGTGGTGCTCGAGGGCGCGCGGGCGCAGCGCCTCGCGTTCCGGGTCGCCATCGCGCTCTACCTGCTGGCGGTCCTCGACATGGGGATCAACGTGGTCATCTCGGGGATCGTGGGATGGCAGTCGGTCCCGGTCTAGCGGCGCGGGCCGCCTGAGGTGGCCGCGCTGCCCATCGCTCCCCTCGACGCGCTGCTGGCATTTGCCATCGTCGCCGCCGGTGCGGCCGTGCAGGCTTCGGTCGGCTTCGGGATGGGGCTGGTGGCGGCGCCGTTCCTGGTGTTGATCGACCCCGCCTTCGTGCCCGGGCCGTCGCTGACCGCCGGCCTGGTGCTCACCCTCCTGGTGGCGCACCGCGAGCGCCACGCCCTCGATTTCCATGGGTTGAAGTACGCGATCGCCGGCCGGATCGCCGGCACCGTCCCCGCCGCGCTGCTGATCTCCGTGATCTCGGCGGGCGCTTTCGAGACGGTCTTCGCGGGGATGGTCATCCTGGCGGTCGTGCTGAGCGCGAGCGGCGTGACCTTCGAGCCGACGCCCCGGCGCGCGGCGATCGCCGGGGCGCTGTCGGGCTTCATGGGCACGCTGTCGTCGATCGGCGGGCCGCCCATGGCGCTGCTCTACCAGAACGCCGAGGGGCCGCGCTTCCGCTCGACCCTGGCCGGGTTCTTCTCGGTGGGCGTGGTGATCTCGCTCGTGGCGCTGGTGGCGGTGGGGCGCTTCCGGCTGACGGACCTCCTGCTGGCGGCGGTGCTGATCCCCGGCGGGCTCGTGGGCTTCGCACTGTCGCGGTTCGTGGCGCCCTGGATGGACCGGCGCGGCGTGCGGCCCTTCGTTCTGGGACTCTCGTTCCTGGCGGCGGCCGGGGTGCTGTGGAGGGCGGTGCGATGAAGAAGCGGACGGCAAGTGACGAGCGGGCCCGCGTCATCCTCCTCAATAAGCCGTTCCACGCGATGTGCCAGTTCACCGACGCCGCGGGCCGGGCCACGCTCGCGGACTTCGTGCCGGTGCCCGGCGTGTACGCCGCCGGGCGGCTCGACTTCGACAGCGAAGGCCTCGTGGTGCTCACCGATTCGGGGCCGCTGCAGCACTGGATCAGCGACCCAAAGAACAAGTTCCCGAAGACCTACTGGGCGCAGGTGGAGGGGGCGCCGCCCCCCGAAGCCCTGGGCCGCCTCGCACGAGGCATGCGCCTGCCGGATGGCCCGACCCGGCCGGCCAAGGTCCGGCTCATCGCCGAGCCGGAGGTTTGGCCCCGCGACCCGCCGATCCGCTTCCGCAAGGACATCCCGACGGCGTGGATGGAAATCACCGTCTCCGAGGGCCGCAACCGCCAGGTGCGACGCATGACGGCGGCAGTCGGCTTGCCGACGCTGCGGCTGATCCGCGTGCGCGTGGGGCCGTGGGAACTGGGGACGCTGAAGCCGGGGGAGTGGCGGGAGGTGCAGCCCTACGCCATCGACCGGGTTGCCGGAGCCGGCTGGCGGGCGTAGCATCCAAGCGTGAACCCGCCCCCGAAGTCAGGGGGCGTTTCCATGTCCGGTTCCCCTCCAGTGCCGCTGAGTCAGCACAAGACGAAAACCCGCACCCCTCCGTTGGGCGGTCCATTCTCCGCTGTCCACGAGCCGGCCAGGCCCAAACCCAAGCTGCTCGTCCAGATCCGCGAGGCCGTCCGGAGCCGCCACTACAGCCTTCGCACCGAGAGAGCGTATGTGGGGTGGGCGCGCCGGTTCGTGATCTTCCATGGCAAGCGGCACCCGGAGAGCCTCGGGGCCGAGGAGATCAGCGCATTCCTCTCCCACCTCGCGGTGAACGGTCGGGTCAGCGCCTCCACGCAGAACCAGGCGATGAGCGCGCTGCTCTTCCTCTACAGAGAGGTTCTGAGGAAGGAGGTGCCTTGGATCACCGACATCGTGCGCGCCAAGGAGCAGCGGCGCCTCCCGGTGGTCCTCACGCGCGAGGAGGTGGCCGCGGTCCTGGGGAGGATGAGCGGCACTCCGCGAATCATGGCCATGCTCCTCTACGGAGCCGGGCTCCGGCTGCTCGAATGCTGCCACCTCCGGGTGAAGGACCTGGACTTCGAGCGAGGGGAAATCGTGGTCCGGGCGGGGAAGGGCGGCAAGGACCGGGTGACGATGCTCCCGAGGGTCGCCAAGGGGCCTCTGGCCGAGCACCTGGCTCGAGCCAAGCACCAGCACGACGAGGACCGGGCCCGCGGCTGGGGGTGGGTCGCCCTTCCGGGCGGGCTGGAGCGGAAGTACGTGACCGCCGGCCGGGAGTGGGCCTGGCAATGGATCTTTCCCGCGACCCGGACCTACATCGATTCGGAGACCAAGCGGCGGCGGCGGCACCATTTACACGAATCGGTCGTGCAGAGGGCGGTGAAGGAAGCCGTCCTGGCCGCCGCGATCGCTAAACACGCGACATGTCATAGTCTGAGGCACTCGTTCGCCACGCACCTCCTGGAAGACGGTTACGATATCCGCACGGTTCAAGAACTGCTGGGCCACCGGGACGTCAACACGACCATGATCTACACCCACGTCCTCAACCGGGGCGGAAGAGGCGTGCGGAGCCCGGCCGACCGCCTGTAGCTTGCAGCCCGCGGCGGGCGTACACTACTTACAGCCACAAGCTACGGAGCGCGGCGCGCCAGCGGGCCTCCGTATAAGACGAAGGGTGGGGGCAACTTCGCCGCCCGGACGAAGTCCCACCCGCGCCTTTACACGGGGCTGTGAGCGCTCCCCGGCGCCTGCACCGTAGGGCAAGGCGAACGCCCTTACCAAAGGGCAGTCTACTTAGCGTTGGACGGACAGTGCGGAGTTTCTGTCTTGATTGCGATCGGACTCGAGTCATGAGACCGCTAGCACAGACCTGAGGCGCGAGGCGGAGTCAATGAAGGTCTTCCTGAGAGGGGTTGCTCTGCTCGCAGTGACGTGGGGTGGTCTATCGGCGAGCGGGGGTGAGTGTGCGGCAATCGACGCCGGAGACATTCTCGTCGCCAGCGCCGGCTACCACTACAACAATGCGCCCGGAGCCATCTTCAAAGTGGATCCCCATAACGGTGACCGGGCCAAGCTCTTCTACGGGGGTAACCTCGACTGTCCTGCGGATCTTGCCATCGATGCGCAGGGGGATCTGCTCGTCGTCGACACAAGCTGCCATACAAGCGGAGCCTCCAAGAAGGTCCTGCGAATCGATCCGCAGACGGGAGCGCAGACGGTTGTGTCCTCGGGGGGAGGCTTCGTTTCTCCTGCCGGGATCGCGGTGGGCGTCGACGGCGCAATCTATGTCGTTGATGGATACGCAATGGGCAACCAGGCGGCCATCTTCCGTATTGACCCGGTGACGGGTTCTCAGACGACGGTCACCTCGGGCGGGCTATTGGCGCTTGCAGTCCCGATGGGGATAGCCGTCGGCCCGGACGGAGGCCTCTTCGTTGCCAACAGCAACGGGTTCTCGGCGGCCACCCCTGGGGTCGTCCGAGTGGATCCGGCCTCTGGAGCCCAGACTGCCGTGGCTTCTGGGGGAGAGTTCTTCGATACTCCCTGGGATCTCGTGGTTGCCCACGATGGCACAATGTATGTCACGAACCAGCATTCGAATACGCCTGGCCGGCCAGGCGTGACTGGAGTCATCCGAATCGATCCCGGCACCGGACAGCAAACGATGCTCTCCACGGGGGCGATTCTGACCGGACCCCACGGCATCGCCATCGACGTGGACGGGACCCTCCTCGTGACCAACACGGATCAGTGGGGCGATAGTTATGTCGTCCGGATCGATCCGCAGGGCGGAGCGTCGATCCTCTCCACGTTCCCAGTCGATAGCGCAATCTGGGGGGTCACAGTCTACCCGAATATTTCCACGCCGAGCATAAATGCGACTTGGGGGAGTCTCAAGGCTAGCTATCGCTAATCTTCTGCGGGCTTGCGGCTGCCCTGTGGCCTCCGGGGCCGTCCAACTACCCGCTACAGCCGCCGGGCTCGCGGGGGCGGCCGGAGGAAGAGGAAGGGCAGACGAAGCGCTCGCCCGCGGCTGAGCGGCGAAGCGTTAGGTGACCAGGATCATGTCAAGAGCGAACCCAGGGTTCAGCTTCAGCATGATTGTCATGAGTCTCTCCCTGTTGGCTTCATATGCGGTAGCAAATGAGGGAGCATTCATGGCCGTATGTTCTTGGGGCCCTGACACCACCCAGCGCGAATCGGCGGCCACTGCGCTGACACCACCGCTCGTTCGGATCGGTGACATCTGGCCGCCACGCGGGCAATGTGGGCAGGCGGTGCTCGTCTTCCCGTCGCCCTTTGGCGGGGGAGGCGCAATACTGAAGGTCCTGCTGGACGAGAAAGCCAGCAACTTTGGTTATCGGGTGACGCTGCTGTCCGGGTCCTATCCCTGTGGGACTGAGCTGCCAGACTCGCTCTTCTGCGCCGCTTCAAGTCCCCTGGGCGAGACAGGGTGGTGGGGTCGACTGCTCCTGCGCTGGCCGCTGTGCGATCAGGCCAGGGGCAGAGTCCGCTTCGCCGTCGCGGTACACTCGGTGGATTGCCATGGGAACGTGAGCGCCCTCTCGGACACTATCTGGGTGACGAACCGTTGCACCACCACTGGAGAGACTTACAAGTAGTGGGGTCACCTAACTGGCCGCAGCAGCCGCCGGGCTCGCGGGGGAGTAGACTCTCAGGCAGCCGCGCCACGGCGACGCTCGTCCGCGGCTGAGCGGCGAAGCGTTAGGCCGAAAGGAAGCAGGCTGATGCTCGAATGTCTTTGTCATCCCTTGTGGCCATCCCCGAGGTTGGCAGCCGCGGAGTGCGGCACGTCGGTCATGAGGCGATTCGGGAGCGTGCTGTGGCCCGCTGGAGTGGCGGTGG
>CAYLSO010000124.1:0-3113 GCA_964386525.1 uncultured bacterium | reverse complement strand
GGCCGCACATCACGCAGCGCAGCATGTCGATGTCGAAGCGCACCGGGTACTTCTCGATGCGCTTGTCCGGGTACTCCCCCGCCTCGATGGTGATGCATTCGGCCGGGCAGGCGGTGGCGCACATGAAGCAGGCCACGCACTTGAGGCTGCCGTCCGGGCGCTTGGTGAGCTGGTGGATGCCGCGGAAGCGCAGCGAGTAGGCGCGGCGCTGCTCGGGGTACTGGATGGTCGGCTTGTCGAGCCGGTCGCGCGACCACAGGTGCTTGAAGAAGTTCCCCTGGGTGACCAGGAGCCCCTTGAGCGTCGCCCACAAGGACGGCCGCTCCCACTCCGGGAGGTCCTTCGGGATGCGCCCGCTGCGCGTCCCGAGGGCGGGCGCGACGCGGCCGCCGAGCATCTGCGGCGGGCCGGGCCACGCGGGGCGGCGCGGCGGGGCCGGAGCCGACTCCGGCGTCTGGTCCATCACGGGCTCCTGGCTCACGCTCACCTCGCCGCCACCGGCTGGCCGGCGCCGGCCACGGCGCCGTAGAGGCCGATCGTTCGATAGTCGAGCCCGGCAAAGGCCGGCTCAGTCTGAGTCATGGCCGAGAACAGGCTCTCGGGCGCGGCGGCCGGCAGGCCGACGCCAGCGCGCGCCGCCAGCGCGGCGAGCAGCTGCGCCGCGGGCCGCACGCCGGCCCCCGGCGCGAAGGCGCGGCAAAAGCGCTGCACGCGGCCCTGATGGTTGACGAAGGTGCCGTCGTACTCGGTGTGCACGGCGTCGGCGAAGACGATCGAGGCCAGGACCAACCCCGGGGCCTCGTGCGTGGCGTGGACGATCACGTGCTCGACGCGCGCCAGCGCCTTCTGCACGCGCTGCGGGTCGGCGTGGCCCGTCAAAAGCTCGGCGCCCAGCAGGTAAAGGACCTTCACCTCGCCTCTCTCGCAGGCCTCGAGCACCGCGTCCGCGGAGGCCGTGCGGCCCAGGCCGAGCAGCCGGCACCCGGTGTTGTTGGGGTGCGGATCGCGGCGGCGCAGGATGCCGTCGGCGCGCTCCTCGGTGCGCGCGTGCGAGCCGTCGGCGCGGTAGTCGAGGCGCTGCGTCTGGAGCGCCTCGGCGGCGAAGCGCTTGAACAGGTAAAGCGTCTCCGTGGCGGCGCGCGGGCTGGCCAGCGCCGCCGCGCCGCTGGCGCGCGCCAGCTCGAGCGCCGCCTGGGCCGCCGCCAGGGCCTCGTCCCACCCCGCCGGCTCCAGCCGGCCGGCCCGGCGCAGCCACGGCTGCGTCAGCCGGCCCTCGCCCTGCAGGAGCTTGTACGAGTCGCGGCCCGCGTCGCAGATCCACGAGCGGTTGACCTCGGGGTTGCGCCGCGGCACGAAGCGGTAGATCCGCCCGTCCTTGTGGTCGACGCGCAGGTTGCAGCCGGTCGAGCAGTCGGCGCACACCGATTCGGCGCTCTTGAGGAACCAGACGCGCTGGCGGAAGCGGAAGTCCTTGGCGGTCAGCGCCCCCACCGGGCAGATGTCGACGACGTTGCCGATGTAGTCGTCGCCGGCGATCGGGCGGTCGTTCGCGGTGGCGATCTCGGTGACCACCCCGCGCTGGAAGAACTGCAGGGCGTGCGACCCGGAGACCTCGCGGCAGAAGCGCACGCAACGCGAGCACAGCACGCAGCGCTCCTTGTCGAGCATGATGCGGTCGCCGAGGTCCACCACCTTGCGCTTGTGGATCTTGAGGGCCCGCGGCATGCGGGACTCGTAGCGCCCGTGCTCGACGTAGTAGTCCTGCAGCTTGCACTCGCCGGCCTGGTCGCAGATCGGGCAGTCGAGGGGGTGGTTGACCAGCAGGAACTCGAGCTGGGCGCGACGCGCCGCCTCGGCCTCCGCGCTGGCCACCTGCACCACCATCCCCGGCGCCACCTTCTCGCAGCACGAGGCGGTGAGCTTGGGCCGCCCCGCGATGCTCACCAGGCACATGCGGCAGGAGCCCTCCCACGACAGGTCGGGGTGGTAGCAGAAGTTGGGGATGCGGATGCCGACCGACTTGGCGGCCTCGAGGAGACTGGTGCCCTCGGGCACCGCCACCTGGCGGCCGTCGATGGTCAGCTCGACCAGCGCCTTCGCGTCGCTCAAGAACGCCTCCGTTCAGCGGTCCAGCTCGCCGGCGATGATCGCCAGGCTGCCGAGATTGGCCACGAAGTCCGACAGCATCGCGCCCTTGCACATCTCGTCGAAGGCCGCGAACGTGTAGAAGCCGGGCGCCCGGCAGTGCAGCCGGTGCGGCTTCGGCCCGCCGTCGGTGACCAGGTAGAACCCCAGCTCGCCGACCGGCGACTCGGTGTAGGAGTAGACCTCGCCGGGCGGCACCTGGGGCCCGTGCATGGTCAGCTTGAAGTGGGCCATGAGGGCTTCGATGTTGGTGTACACCTCGTTCTTCGGCGGCAGCGCGATCGTCCAATCGTCCACGATGTGCCGGCCCGTGGGGAAGCGCTCGAGGGCCTGGCGGATGATCTTCATGGACTGCCGGATCTCCTCCATGCGGATGACGTAACGGTCGAAGACGTCGCCGTTCTGGCGCACCGGGACTTCCCAGTCGAGCTGGTCGTAGCCGTAGTACGGGTGGGTGCGCCGCACGTCGAGCTGCACCCCCGTCGAGCGCAGCATGGGGCCGCCCCAGCCGTAGGACAGCGCCCGTTCCTTGGGCAGGATGCCGACGTCGCGCGTGCGCCGCTGGAAGATGACGTTCTTGGTGATCAGTTTGTCGATGTACCCGAGGAACTCGGGCAGGCGGCCGTTGAGGCGCTTGGCCATGGCCACGAAGTTCTCGGGCACGTCCTGCGCCACCCCGCCGATGCGCCCGTAGGAGACCGTCAGGCGCGCCCCGCAGCACGCCTCGAGCAGCTCGTAGATCTCCTCGCGCGGCCGGAAGGCGTACCAGAAGTTGGTCAGCGCCCCGAGGTCCACGAGGTTGGCGCCGATGGTGACGAAGTGGTCCATGATGCGGTTGAACTCCATCAGGACCACGCGGATGGCCACGGCGCGCTCGGGCAGCTCCAGACCCAGCAGCTTCTCCACCGCCATGGCGTAGCCGACGTTGTTGTTGAACGCCGACACGTAGTTGAGGCGGTCGGTGAAGG
>CAYLSO010000123.1:0-2594 GCA_964386525.1 uncultured bacterium | reverse complement strand
CGCGGCCGCCACCGTGTCGCTCACCGCTGGCGCGGCCGCCACCGTGTCGCTCACCGCTGGCGCGGCCGCGACTCCCGCAGGGCTCAGCATGAGGCCCGCCGCGAACCCCAGCGCCAAGGCGGCCAGCCCGGCGCGCCGTGGCTCGAGCGCGGCCAGCAGCGGTGCTCCTGCGACCACGAACAGCACCGCGTTCGACCCCAGATGCCCGAGAGCGAACGGCACCGCCAGGAGCAGGGTCGGCCCCATCTGACCGAACACCACACCGGTCGCTGCGTTGGTCAGCAGATCGAAGACCGCGCTCCCCACGACACCCCAGGCCGCCAGGGCGCCGGCCCGCGCCACGGCCAGGCGCGGCAAGCCGGCGCGCGCCGCCCAACCGCCGCCGACCCCGACGAGCGCCCGGCCCGCGATCTGAGCCGCGAAGACCAGCGGATGCGCCAGACCGTAGGGATTCACCGCCGAGTAGAAGGCCATGGCCAGCGCGCCCACCAGCGCCCCGGCCCGCGCCCCGAGCAGGTAGCCGGCGGCGAAGACCACCAGACTCTGCAGCTCGAGCCAAGGGATCTGCTCCAGGTAGGCGACGGCGACAGCCAGCGCCGTCAGGGCCCCCGCGAACGCCAGGCGACGCACGCCGCCGTGCCCATCGCTCACTGCGCCCTCCGCGCCGGCGTCAGCTTGCGCCGCGCCCGCGCCGCACTGCATCCTCGAGTGCGTCCACCACGCCGGCGGGCACGTCGCCGTAGCCGATCATGCTGCCCCCCGGCCGCCGCCCGTGGCAGTCGGAGCCGCCGGTGACGATGAGCCCCAGCCGCCGGGCCATGTCCCGGTAGCGCTGCTCGCTCGCCGGATCGTGCTTGGGATGGATGCACTCGAGGCCGACCAGCCCCTGCCCGGCCAGCTCCGGGATGAGCGCGTCGTTTCCGATGGTCGCCGGGTGCGCGATGGCGGTCACGCCGCCGGCGCGCCGCACCAGAGCGATGGCCTCCGGGGGCGTCGGCACGGGTTTGGGGACCCAGGCCGGCCCGTGCGTGCCGAGGTAGCGGCGGAACGCCTCGTCGAAGCTGGTCACGTAGCCGCGCGCCACCATGGCCTCGGCGACATGCGGCCGGCCGACGGTGCCGCCCTTCGCCCGGTCGACGACGTCGTCCTCGGTGAGCGGCATGCCGAGGCTCTTGAGGCGCTCGAGGATGGAGCGGGCACGCTCGCGGCGCACGGCGCGGAAGTGATCGAGCGCCGCCGTCAGCTCGGTGGCGGTCTCGTCCACGAAGTAGGCGAGGACGTGCACCTCGACGCCGAGGTGCGAGGTGGACAGCTCGATGCCGGGGATGATGCGCAGCGCCGTGCCCGCGGCGCGCTCGCGCGCCTCGGGCAGCCCGTCGACCGTGTCGTGGTCGGTCAGGGCGAGGGCGACCAGACCGCGCTCGAGGGCGTGCTCTACGACCTGCGACGGGGTGTAGGTGCCGTCGGAGGCCAGAGAGTGGCTATGCAGGTCGCAGGTGGGTGGGCGCGAGCTCACCACTCCTCCGGGGCGAGCCGCACCCCGGGTCGGGGCCGGCTTAGCGCCTCAGTTCGCGGATCTTGAGGGCGACGTCCGGGTAATTGGGCTCGGCCTCGAACACCGACTCGAACTGGGTCAGGGCCTCGACCACCCTTCCGGACGCCTCCAGGGCCAGCCCGAGGTTGTACCGGAAGTTGACCTCGGCATCAAGCAGCAGGCCCGGCGTGGCGAGGCCGCGCTCCAGCTCGGCGATGGCGGCCCCGAAATCACCACGCTCGAGCAGCGCGCGTCCGAGGAGGTCCATGGCCATCAGCCGGAACTCGGGATTGCGCGAGGCGAGGCGGAACTCGGCCACCGCCTCGTCGAGCAGGCCCATCTGGCGGTAGGTCATGCCGAGATCGAAGCGGGACCGCGCATCGTCCACCTCGACCTGCTGCTTGACACCTTCCTGGAAGGCGCTCACCAGCTCGCCGAGGTCGATGTCGAAGTCCTCCGGCATGCGACGCTTGACGGTGATGCGGTCGGCGGCCGGCGCGGCATCGCTGCGCTCGCCCCACTCCTTCAGCCGTTCGAGCCGGCGCGCCGCGCGCTCGTTGTCCGGGTCGTAGGAGAGCGCGGTGACCACCCACTCGTGGGCCGCCGCCGGCTCCTGCGCGGCCAGCGCCAGGTCGCCCAGCTCGCAACAGACGACGGCCGCCTCGCGCCACTGCTGGCGGCGCTCGCAGTTGCCCAGCCACAGGCGGTAGAGCCGCTCGGTGGCCTGCGGGCTCTTGGACAGCTCGTGGTAGATGGCAGCCGCCTGGTCGAGGCCGCCCGCCTCCTGCCACGCCTGGGCCGCGCCCAGCAACTCCTCGGCCGCCGCCTCCCGATCGCCCTGCGCGAGGAAGTCGTGCGCCCGGCCCAAGTAGTCCGCCACCGCTGCCGGGACCTCCCCGGTCGAAGGACCCGTACTGCCCGTCTGGACCTCGCCGCCGGACACCGCCTGGGTGGACGCGGGAGCCCGGTCGTCTCCGAAAGGCACGTCGATCGCTTCGCGCGAGACGGCCTTGGCTGCCGGAGGTGCGAAAGTCCTGTGGGAGTCGAGTCCCTCGACCTG
>CAYLSO010000122.1:0-5395 GCA_964386525.1 uncultured bacterium | reverse complement strand
CGTGGTGGAGGCTCGCAGCAGACGCTCGAGCTCCTCGCGGTCCGAATCCTTGAGCGTGAACGAACGAAGATGATTGGCCATGGGTTCCCTCCCGTAGGATGCCATGACCATCTTAGCATGACTTGCGGTACGTTACACTAGCGGGCCGCAGCGGAGTTCGAGCGTGAATCCAGACCTCCTCGTCCTCTACGAAGACTCCGGCTGGCGGCGGCTGTGGCCCCTGTCGGCGACGCGGCCGATGTGGGCGCTGCGCCTCGGCGGCCGCTGCCTGTGGGAGAAGCAGCGCGACGCCTTCCGACCGGAGCGCATCGCCGTGGATCTCGGCGCGGTGATCAGCGACGTCGAGGCGCGATCGCCGGTGATCCGCGCCTTCGCCGAGGCGGCCAACGTGTGGTCGTCGCCCGAGCCGGCCCCGGCGCAGAGCACCGTGCTGTGGTGGAACGGAGCGGCCACGCCCCCGGTGGGGGAGCTGCAGCCGCTGCCGGACGGGGCCGCCGGCATCCGCTACCTGGGCGGGCCGCGACGGGTGGCCGGCATCTGCCACGCGGCGGGCGCGGGCAAGCTCGAGGAGCTGCGCTTGCTGCTGTTCGCCGAGAGCCGCCTGCCCGAGGGGTGGGCCGAGGTGCCGGTCGAGGTCACGTGGGTCAGCGAGTTGTGGGATCTCTGCAAGCACCTGCCCGGCGAGCTGGAGCGCGACGCGGCGGCGGTGGCGGCGGCCACGGGCGCCGAGGCCTACGCCGGCGGCGGCGGCGTGCACGCCCTGGGTGAGCGCGTCTACGTGGCGCGCGGCGCGCGCCTCGACCCCGGCACGGTGCTGGACGCGCGCGGCGGGCCGGTGGTGATCGCCGAGGGCGCGGTGGTCGAGCCTCTGTCGCACGTGGTGGGCCCGGCCTGGGTCGGCCCCGGCTCGCACGTGCTCGGCGGCAAGCTCGCGGGCGTCGCCCTCGGCCCGCAGTGCCGCGTCGGCGGCGAGGTCGAGCAGACCGTCTTCCAGGGCTACGCCAACAAGCGCCACCAGGGGTTTCTCGGCCACGCCGCGGTGGGCGAGTGGGTGAACCTCGGCGCCATGACCGCCAACAGCGACCTCAAGAACAACTACGGTCCGGTGCGCGTCTGGGTGAACGGCATCGAGACCGACTCCGGCGAGAGCAAGGTGGGCTGCTTCCTCGGCGACCACGTCAAGACCGGCATCGGCACGCTCCTCACCACCGGCGCGGTGGTCGGGCCGGGCTCGAATCTCTTCGCCGGCGGCCGCTTTACGCCGCGCTACCTGCCGGGCTGGGCGTGGTGGGACGGCGACGCCACCGTCCCGCACCGCTGGGACAAGTTCCTGGCCACGGCGCGCACCGCCATGGGCCGCCGCGACCTCGCGCTGACGCCCGCCCACGAGGCCGCGCTCCAGGCGGCCTGGCGCCGCGGGCCGAAGGCGCTGTAGCGCCGCGGCGCCGGAGCCGAAGGCCGGCATGCCCGAGCTGCGCAAGGACCCGGTCGCCGGGCGCTGGGTGATCCTCTCGCCGGAGCGCGCCGCCCGCCCGTACGACTTCGCCAGCGTGGCGCTGCCGCGCGCCGCGCAGGCGTGCCCGTTCTGTCCGGGCAGCGAGGCCGAGACCCCGCCCGAGATCTTCGCGTCGCGCCCCGGCGGCAGCGCCCCCGACACCCCCGGCTGGACGCTGCGCGTGGTCCCCAACCGCTTCCCGGCGCTGGCCCGCGAGGGCGAGCTGGAGCGGAGCGCCGAGGGCCTCTACGACCGCATGAACGGCGTCGGCGCGCACGAGGTGATCATCGAGTCGCCGGACCACGCCCGCGGCCTGGCGCGGCTCGCGCCGGCCGAGGTCGCCGCCGTGCTGTCCGCCTGCCGTCGCCGCATGGCCGAGCTGCACGCCGACCCGCGCATCCGCTACGTGCTGATCTTCAAGAATCACGGCGCACCGGCCGGCGCCTCGCTCGAGCACCCGCACGCCCAGCTCATCGCCACGCCCATCGTGCCGCTGCAGGTGCAGGAGGAGCTCGACGGCGCGCTGCGCTACTTCGAGATCGAGGAGCGCTGCGTCTTCTGCGACATCGCCGCCCAGGAGCTGGAGCCGGCCGGCGGCCGGCGGCTGGTGCTGGCGCGCGACGGCTACGTGGCGCTGGCCCCCTACGCCTCGCGCTTCTCCTACGAGACGTGGATCCTGCCGGTGGCGCACGCCTCGGCGTTCGAGCGCGGTGACGCGGCGCAGGACGCGGCGCTGGCGGGGGTGCTGGGCGAGACGCTGCGGCGCCTCGAGCGGGTGCTGCCGCGGCTGGCGTACAACTTCGTGCTGCACACCGCGCCCTGCCGCTCGCCGGAACTCGAGCACTACCACTGGCACATGGAGATCTTGCCGCGGCTCGCGGAGTTCGCCGGCTTCGAGTGGGGGAGCGGCTTCTACATCAACCCGACTCCGCCCGAGGAGGCCGCCGCCGCGCTGCGCTGCGCCGAGCCCTAGACTCCGTCGCGGGCCGCGGCCGGCGCGGCGCCGGGATCGCTGAGACGGGCGGTGGCGGGCAGGGACGGGACAGCGCCCGCCCGATTGTGGTAGGAATCCCCCGACGCGAACCGAGGAGACCGTCCACGCGGGCGGCCGGCCAGGGAGGGAAGGGTGAACGAAGCGCTGCGCATCGCGATGGTGTCCGCCGAGCGGGTGCCGCTCGCCAAGGTGGGGGGGCTGGGCGACGTGGCGGGGGCGCTGTCCGACGTGCTCGCCGCCCGCGGCCACGAGGTGTCCTGCTTCCTGCCCCACTACGCCGCCATCCGGCTTCCCGAGGGGGCCCGGCGCGAGCGCGCCCTCGAGCCGTTCCCCGTGCCCCACGGCCGCGGCGAGGAGGTGGCCGCCGTCGAGCGCGTCACCCTGCCGGGGTCGAAGGTGGCCGTCTACCTGGTGGACCACCGCGGCGATCTCGCCTTCTTCCAGCGCGACGGCATCTACACCGACCCGGCCACCGGGCTGGAATACGCCGACAACCCGGCGCGCTTCCTGTTCTTCTGCCGGGCCGTGTGCGAAGCGCTCAAGCGCCTCGGCCGCCGCCAGGACGTGATCCACCTCAACGACAACCAGACCGCCTTCGTGGCCGCCTTCCTGCGCGAGGCCTACGCGGCCGACCCGTTCTTCCAGCGCACGGCCACGCTGTTCGCCATCCACAACCTCGGCTACCAGGGCCTCTACCCGCCCGAGGCGCTCGAGATCGCGCGGCTGTCGCGCGACCGCTTCCACGCCGGCTCGCCCTTCGAGTTCTACGGCAAGGTGAACCTCCTCAAGGTCGGTCTCGAGTACGCCGACTTCCTGAGCACGGTGAGCCCGAGCTACGCGCGTGAGATCCAGGTTGATCCGGAGATCGGCGCCGGCCTGCAGGGCGTGCTGGCGCGCCGCGCGGCCGACCTGGCGGGCATCCTCAACGGCATCGACTACCGCGTCTGGAACCCGGAGAAGGATCCCCGCATCGCGGCCCGCTACACGGCCCGCGACCTCACCGGCAAGCAGGCGTGCAAGGTGGCGCTGGCCCGCGAGGCGGGCTGGCCGGAGGACTCGGACTGGGCGATCGTCGGGATGATCTCGCGCCTCGCCGACCAGAAGGGCTTCGACCTGGTGGAGGCGGCGGTGCCCGAGCTGCTGCGCCAGGAACTGCGGCTGTTCGTGCTCGGCGCCGGCGTGAAGCGCTACGAGGAGCTGTTCACCAAACTGGCGCGCGAGCATCCCGACCGGGTCTGCGCGCGGGTCGGCTTCGACGACGGACTGGCGCACCGCATCGAGGCCGGGGCCGATCTCTTCCTCATGCCGTCGCGCTACGAGCCGTGCGGCCTCAACCAGATGATGAGCCAGCGCTACGGCACCATCCCGGTGGTGCGCGCCACCGGCGGTCTCGCCGACACGGTGCGCGACTTCGATCCCGCCAGCCGCGACGGCACGGGCTTCGTCTTCCAGGGCTACGAGGCGGGCGAGATGACGGCGGCGGTCAAGCGCGCGCTGGCCAGCTACCGCCAGCCGCGCGTCTGGCACCGGCTGATCGAGAACGCCATGAAGCAGGACTTCTCGTGGGAGACGGCCGCGGGCCGCTACGAGGAGATCTACCGGCAGGCGCGCAGCCGCGTCGAGGCGCGCCGCTTCCGCGAGTGGGCGCAGGGGGTGGCCAGGGCCTAGCGGAAGGGGGCGCGGTGCGGTCGTCGGCGCGCTGGGAAGAGCTCGCGGAGCGCCACTGGCTCGCTGCCGGCGCCGCCGCCGTGGCGCTGCTGGCCTGGACCTGCCGCGGGGCGCTGTTCGGCGTCCCGGTCGGCGACGACTACCACTTCCTCTACAGCCTGGCCTTCCAGCGCCCGCTGGACCCCTTCGACGCGATGGGGTTCGCCTACTACTGGCGGCCGCTCAGCCGCCAGGCCTACTACGCCGCCCTGCACCCCTGGCTGTTCGCCGCCCCGTGGGCCGTGGCCGCGGCGCACGGCGCGCTCCTGCTGCTGCTCTACGCGCTGGTCTACCGGGTGGCGCGGCGGGTGCTGCCGGCGACCGTGGCGATCGCCGCCGCGAGCTTCGCGATCCTGGCGGAGCCGATGCGCGCGCTGCTGGTGTGGCCCACCGGGATCCAGTACCTGCTGCCCGCCGTGATGGTCGCCCTGGCCGTGCACGAGGCGTTGGTCGGTCGCCGCGTCACGGCCGCGCTCGCCGCACTGGCCGCGCTCCTGAGCCACGAGGCCACGGTGGTCGTCCTGCCGGCGCTGCCGCTCATCGCGTGGGGCCGAGGGCGGCCGCGTCGCGAGACGCTGGCGTGGGCCGCGGTCGCAGCCGCCGTCGCCTCGCTCTGGGCGGTGGGCCGCCTCGTCGCCACGACGCGCGGGGCGCACTGGGTGGCGGTGGGGGATTCGGATGTCGTGCGCCTGCACGTCCTGCTCCCCGGTCTCGTGAAAGTGCTCTGGCGCGGCCTACTCGCGCAGTTCAACCTCGAGGACGCGCCGCGGGTGCCGGCTCTGATCTGCGGGCTGCTCTACATCGGCCTGGCCGGCACGGCGCTGTGGCGCTTCGCGCGCGACGGGGCGGCGCGCGCCCGCCTGGCGGCGCGGGCCCCGTGGCTCGTGGGTAGCCTCGCGGGCTTCGCCCTCGGCGTGGCCCCGCTGGTGCTGCTCTGGCCCGACTGGAACTCCTGGCGCACGCAGATCGCCGCGCCGTGGCTCGGGCTGGCGCTCTGCGGAGCCCTGGCGACGGCGCGGCCGGCGCTGGCCGGGCTCTTCTGCGCCGCGCGGCTGGCCGCTCTGCTCGCGATCCCGGCGGTCTCGCCGATTGTCGCGCAGGAGCTGCCGGCCACCACCTCGACCGTCTCCTTTGCGCGGCTCGTGCGCCTGCAGCGGCTGGCCGACTCCACACGGCGGGCGCTCCTCGAAGCGCACCCG
>CAYLSO010000121.1:0-1839 GCA_964386525.1 uncultured bacterium | reverse complement strand
CGCGGCCGGCACCTACACGGTGACGGTGAGCAACGGCGTCAACTGCGTGGCCAAGGTCGTCTGGACGGTGACGGTCAACCCGTCGCCGACCTGCGCGATCACCGGCGAGCTCGAGATCTGCGAGGGCGCCAGCACCGAGCTGTGCGGTCCCGACGTCGCGGGCTTGAGCTACAAGTGGTCGACCGGCGCCACCACGCGTTGCATCACGGTGAGCCTGGCCGGCATCTACACGCTCGAGATCACCGACGCCAAGGGTTGCCAGAGCCGCTGCGAGGTGACGGTGGTCACCAAGCCGTGCGGCACGAACTGCCCGCGGACGGTGGGCTTCTGGGGTCAGCAGTGCGCCCAGAAGTCGGGTGGCAGCACCAAGTTCACGAAGGACCAGGTGACGCAGATCGCCGCTTGCATCGACGCCAACTCCACGGCCTTCAACTGGGGTGACGACTTCGCCGGCTTCTGCGCCAACATCAATCCCGAGCGGCCGATGGACTGCAAGAAGCAGGCCCACCGGCAGTTCGCGGGTCTCCTGGCCAACTACTGCACCGGCACGCTGGAGCTGATCGCCAACAACGGCGCGAAGATCTCTCTCGACCCGAGCTCGCCGAATCCGTGCAAGAGCAGCTTCCCGGACGCTGACGATCTGGGCGAGCTGATCGACGACATGGATGCGCTGCTGGCGCAGCTCGACGCCGAGAACGCCGACGCGCAGGATCACCGCTACTGCATGGTCAGCGAGTGCTCCGACGGCATCAACAACGGCCGCGGCATCCCCATCGATCCGGACTGCTCCGAGGAGTACTCGTACAAGAGCAGCGGCACCGGCGGTGACGTGAGCACCAGCGCCGGCGGCGGCTCGGTCTCCGGCCCGACGTTGGAGCTGTACCGTCCGACTCCGAACCCGTTCACGGCGACCACGACCATCGCTTACGCGGTCAACGCGAGCGCGGGCGCGGACGTCCAGATCGGCATCTACAACGTGGCCGGTCGCCAGATGCGCTCGCTGGTGAGCGGTTTCCAGGCGGCGGGCCGCTATCAGGTGAGCTGGGACGGCCGGGGTGACGACGGTGTCGCCGCGACGCACGGGGTCTACTTCCTGCGCGCGTTCGTGGGTGGCCAGCGCGTCGACGCGGTCTCCCGCATCCTGTACCTGCGGTAGATTCTCTCCACCTGGACCGGGGCCTTCGGGCCCGGTCCGGGGGATGACGCAGCGGCCCCGCGCCTCACGGCGCGGGGCCGTTCGCGTTGGGAGACACGTTTTGCGCGTCACCCCGCCGGCAGCCCACGGCTGCCGTCTACGGATGCCCCGGACTCAAGGAAGACGGACGAGTTTCCTCGTGGCGCGACTAATTCCGACCTTCAACTGGCCGAGGTACACGCCAGGGGGTACGGGACACCCCGTCGCCGTCCTACCGTCCCAGCTCAGGCGCTGCGGGCCCGGCTCCGCGCGCCCGCGAAGCGCCGCGACCTCACGGCCACGCAGGTCGAGGATGCGAAGGACTACCGCGGTGCCCCCACCCAGGAGATCTTCGGCCGGCAGGGCAAAGTCGAAGTTCGTCGAGGCGCGGCCGGGATTTGGGAAGGGCGGCGCAAAAGCGAAACGGGCGAGACCGGGCTTGTCCGCCGCCGTGGGCGCCGCACCCAGGACATGGAGCTTCCCGGCCCCCCAGCGCGGGTTGGGCACCGTCCCCGTCCAGCTGTCCGCAGTCGCGCTGCCCCGCAACCACGCGATCGCTTCCGCCGCCGTCAGCGTCGCGTCGTTCTCCAACTGCATCGCCACCACCCCGGACACGTGCGCCGCCGCCACGCTCGTCCCGTAGCTGATCTTGTGCTTCCCGTCCG
>CAYLSO010000120.1:0-10966 GCA_964386525.1 uncultured bacterium | reverse complement strand
CTGCCGGCCGCCGACGGGGTGTCGGTGCTGCGGCGGCTGCGCGCGGGCCGGTCGAGCTGTCCGGTGATCCTGATGACCGCCTTCGACCAAGTGGAGGTGCGCAAGGCGGCGCAGAACCTGGCGGACAGCTATCTGGTCAAGCCGTTCGACCTGCAGCGCATGCTGAGCGAGATCGAGCGGCTGCTGGGCCGAAACGGGAACTGAAGGAGCACGGGTTGTAGAACGCCCCGCGGCCCTCATCGGGCCGCCCGCACGGTACGTGAGAAGCCGAAGGAGGTGATTTGCGAATGGCCCCGAAGAAGAAGGCCGCCAAGAAGGTGGCGAAGAAGCCTGCCAAGAAGAAGGCGGCGTCGAAGAAGAAGAAGTAGTAGCACGCAGCTGGACCTGGCACGTCCGCGGGGGATGGGCAAGCGGTACAAGCCGCTTGCCATCCCCTTTTTTCCCAGATGACGCCGCCCGGGAAGGCGGCCCGGGGCTGTGCTACACTCGGTGCCCGAGACGGTTGGGCGCCACGCGGCACCGGCGCTCCCCCTCGGTTTCCATCCCCGAACCGGCGAACCGGAGCCCCGTGCCTCGCGAAAGCGCTTCCCGGACCGCCGGCGCCGACGGCGTGCTGTCGGTGCGCGGCGCCCGGCAGCACAACCTCCAGAACCTCGACCTGGACCTGCCCCGCGGGCGCCTCACGGTGGTCACGGGCGTGAGCGGCTCGGGGAAGTCCTCGCTCGCCTTCGACACCCTTTACGCCGAGGGTCAGCGGCGCTACGTCGAGTCGGTCTCCACCTACGCCAAGCAGTTCCTGGAGCGCATGCAGCGCCCGGATGTGGATTCGGTCACCGGGCTATCGCCCGCGGTGGCCATCCAGCAGGCCAACCCGGCCAAGAGCGCCCGCTCCACCGTCGGCACCGCCACGGAGGTCTACGACTACCTGCGCCTGCTCTTCGCCCGCTTGGGGGAGACGGTCTGCCCCGACTGCGGGCGGACGGTGGCCGCGGACAGCCCCTCCTCCCTGGCGCGCGAGGCGGAGGCCGCCTGGGCGGAGGGCGAAGAGGTGGCGGTGTTGGCCCCGGTGGCGGTGCCGCCGCGCCTGCCCTGGCACACGGTGGCGGAGGGGCTGGTCGCCAACGGCTTCCTGCGCGTCTGGCAGGACGGGCGGGCCGTGGAGCTGGAGTCCGTGGCCGCCGCCCCGCGCGGCGCGCACGAGGTCCTGGTGGTGGCCGACCGCTTCCGCTGGGCGGGGGAGCGCGCCGGGCGCCTGGTGGAGGCGGCGCAAGCCGCCTTCGCGCGCGGCGAAGGCCGGCTGGTCCTGGCGCGCGGCGGCCGGCTCGAGCCGCGCTCCGAGCGCTGGATCTGCGCGGCCGACGGGCGCGAATTCCCGCGCCCCGAGCCGATTCTCTTCTCGTTCAACTCGCCCTACGGCGTGTGCCCGGTCTGCCGCGGATTCGGGGACGTGCTGGAGTTCGACGAGGCGCTGGTGGTGCCCGACGCCGGACGCACGCTCGCCGACGGCGCGGTCGATCCGTGGGCCGGCTCGTGGCGCCACCACTTCGGCCGCCGCCTGCGCGACCTCGCCAAGCGGACCGGCATCCCCCTCGACGCGCCCTGGCGCGAGCTCGACCGGGCGCAGCAGGAGATGGTCCTGCACGGCACCGAGGGCTTCCGCGGCGCCATCCCCTTTCTGCGCCGCCTGCAGCAGAAGTCGTACAAGGCCGGCAACCGCTTCCTGGTGAAGCGCTACCAGCGGGCGGTGCGCTGTGCGGCGTGCGACGGGGCGCGGCTGCGGCCGGAGGCCCGCTGGGTGCGCCTCGGCGGGGCGACCATCGTCGACGTCAACCGCATGACGGTGGCCGCGGCGCGCGCCTGGGTCGCGGGGCTGGGGGGGGCGCTGTCGGGGGAGCGCCGCGCGACGGCGGCCTCCATCCTGGGCGAGCTGCTGTCGCGCCTGCGCTACCTCGAGCGCGTGGACCTCGGGTACCTCACCCTCGACCGGCTGGCCCGCACGCTGTCGGGGGGCGAGGCGCAGCGCATCGAGCTGGCCAGCGCCCTCGGCGCCAATCTGGTGGAGACCCTGTACGTGCTCTACGAGCCCACCGTCGGTCTCCACCCGCGCGACGTCGGGCGGCTGCTCGAAGTGCTCGAGGACCTGCGGGCTCGCGGCAACACGCTCGTGGTCGTCGAGCACGATCCGCTGGTGATCGGCCGCGCCGACTGGGTGGTGGACCTCGGCCCCGGCGCCGGCGAACACGGCGGGCGGCTCCTGCACAGCGGCCCGCCCGCCGCGCTCCCGGACACGCCCACCGGGCGCTACCTGCGGGGCCAGGCGCCGGTCACCCGCCGCCGGCTCGCCGACCCCCCGGCGCGCTGGCTGACCGTCCGCGGGGCGCGCCACCACAACCTCAAGGGCATCACCGTCCGGCTGCCCGTGGGCCGGCTGTCGTGCGTCACCGGGGTGAGCGGCTCGGGCAAGTCCTCGCTCGTGGAGGAGACGCTCTATCGCGAGGCGGCGCGGCGGCTCCGCGGCGCCGCCGACCTCGAGCCCGGAGCGTGCGACGGCCTCGACGGCCTCGAGGCCCTGGCCCGGGCCGTGCTCGTGGACCAGTCGCCGATCGGCAAGAGCCCGCGCTCCAACCCGGTCACCTACCTCAAGGCGTTCGACCTGGTGCGCGACCTCTACGCCGCCCAGCCCGAGGCGGCGGCGCGCGGCTACAAGCCGGGCACCTTCTCGTTCAACGTGCCGGGCGGGCGTTGCGAGACCTGCGAGGGCGGCGGCACGGTCCGCGTCGAGATGTACTTCCTCGCCGACCTCTTCGTGCCGTGCGACGCCTGCGGCGGGGCGCGCTACCGCCCCGACGTGCTCGAGGTCCGCTGGCGGGGGCTCGACATCCGCGAGGTCCTCGACCTGACGGTGGACGAGGCGCTGCGCCACTTCCGCGACCTCCCGGCGCTGACCGCGCGGCTCGCGGTGCTGGCGCGCGTCGGGCTCGGCTACCTGCGCCTCGGCCAGCCGGCGCCGACGCTCTCGGGCGGCGAGTCGCAACGGCTCAAGGTGGCGCGCGAGCTGGCCGACCCGGCGGCGGGGCCGACTCTCTACGTGCTCGACGAACCCACCGTCGGCCTGCACGTGGCGGACGTGCAGGTGCTGCTCGACGTGCTCTCGGGGCTGGTGGAGCGCGGCCACACGGTGGTGCTGGTCGAGCACCACCTCGACGTGGTGCGCAACGCCGACTGGGTGGTGGACCTCGGCCCGGAGGGCGGGGAGGCGGGCGGCTTCCTGGTGGCCGAGGGCCCGCCCGCGGCCATCGCCGCCGCGCCGGGATCGCACACCGGGGGTTTTCTCGCGGGGGCCGCAGGCGGATGATGAAGGCCATGCGGACGATCGTCGGCTTCGGACTCGTCGTCGCCGCCCTGGCGGCCGGCGGTTGCGGCCGGCCGGGAGGCGGCCCGACCGACAGCCCCGGAAGCGCCTTCGTCGGGTCGTCTAGCTGCCGCGCCTGCCACGCGGTCTTCCACCAGAGGTGGGCGACCTCGTGGCACGGCCTCGCCATGCAGCCCTTCACCGCCGCGCTCGCCGCTCGCCACCTCACGCCGCAGCGGCAGGACCTGGTCGTCGCCGGGACGCGCTACCGCGTCGGGCTCGCCGGGCCGAGCCCGCACGTGCTCGAGAGCGGCCCCCGCGGGGATCAGAAGCTCCCGATCGCCTACGCCCTCGGCGGCAAGAACGTCTACTACTTCCTCACGCCGCGCGAGCGCGGGCGCCTGCAGGTGCTGCCGCTCGGCTACGACGTGCGCCGGCGCGAGTGGTTCGACATCGCCGCCAGCGGCCTGCGCCACGTCCCCGGCGGCGGCGAGCGGCCCCTGCACTGGACCGAGACGCAGTTCACCTTCAACACCTCGTGTTTCAGCTGCCACGTCAGCCAGCTCGAGCGCCACTACGATCTCGCCACCGACTCCTACCGCACGCTGTGGGCGGAGCCGGGCATCAACTGCGAGACCTGTCACGGACCGGCGGGGGAGCACCTGCGGGTCTTCCGCCGGGCGCGCCGGGGCGAGCCGCCCCGCGACCCCGCCATCGTCAGCACCAAGCGGTTCACGGCCGCGCAGATGAACGACCTGTGCGGCCCCTGCCACGCCAAGATGTCGGCGCTGACGCCGACCTTCGCGCCCGGCGCTCCCTACTTCGACAACTTCGATCTCGTCACCCTCGAAGACGCGGACTTCTACCCCGACGGGCGCGATCTGGGAGAGAACTACACCCTGACGCAGTGGCTCCTGAGCCCGTGCGTGCGCCCGGGGCGCATGACCTGCATGCAGTGCCACACCTCGAGCGGGCTCTTCCGCCAGGCCGCGCACCCGGACAGCGCCTGCGCGCCGTGCCACGGCGACAAGGTGGCCGACCCGGCGGCCCACTCCCGCCACGCGGCGGGCAGCCCCGGCAGCCGCTGCCTGGCGTGCCACATGCCGCAGACCGCGTTCGCGCGCATGGTGCGCACCGACCACTCCCTGCGGGCGCCGCTGCCGGCGGCCACGCTGGCCTTCGGCTCGCCGAACGCCTGCAACCTCTGCCACACCGACCGCGACGCTCGCTGGGCCGACGCCTGGGTGCGCCGCTGGCGGGCCCGCGACTACCAGGCGCCCGAGCTCCACCGCGCCGGCTTGGTGGCGGCGGCGCGGCGGCGGGACTGGTCGCAGCTGCCGGAGATGCTCGCCTACGTCTCCCGGACGGAAGGCGACGAGGTGTACCGGAACTCGCTGGTGCGCCTGCTGGGCGCCTGCGAGGACCCGCGCAAGTGGCCGGTGATCCTGGCCGCGCTGCGCGATCCGTCGCCGCTGGTGCGCAGCAGCGCGGCGGCCGGGCTCGAGGCCCACCCCACGCCCGCCACGGTGCGGGCGCTGCTGGCGGCGACCGCCGATCCGCTGCGCTTGGTGCGGGTGCAGGCCGCGGCGTCTTTGGCCGGCGTGCCGCGCGGGCCGCTCGCTCTCGCCGACCGGACGCGGCTCGATCGCGCCACAGAGGAGTACCTGACTGCGCTGCGCTCCCGGCCGGACGATTACGCCTCGCACCACAGCCTGGGGGGCTTCTACCTCGACCGCGGAGACGCCCCGCGCGCCGTCGCGGCCCTCGAGACGGCGCGGCGGCTACGGCCGGACTCGGCGCCGGTGCTGGTCAATCTCGCGCTCGCCTACGGCGCCGCGGGGCGGGCGGGCGACGCGGAGCGGAGTCTGCGCGCCGCGCTCCGCCGGGAGCCCGCCAGCGCTCCGGCGCACTTCAACCTCGGGCTGCTGCTGGCGGAGCAGCGGCGGAGCGCCGAGGCGGAGCAGGCCCTGCGCCAGGCCCTGCAGGACGATTCGACCCTGGCCCCGGCGGCTTTCAACCTCGGGGTGCTGCTCGCGGAGCGGGGCCGGCCGGAGGCCGCGCGCTGGGCGCGCCGGGCGGTCGAGCTGCGGCCGGCCGAAGCCCGCTACGCCTACACCCTGGCCTACGTCGAGCGGCAGATGGGGCGCCCGGAGGAGGCGATCCGCGAGCTGCGGCGGCTGCTCGCGGAGCAGCCCGCGTACGGCGACGCCCACCTGCTCCTCGGCGAGACCTACGAGGGCCTCGGCCGCGTCGCCGAGGCGCGCCGGGTATACGCGCAGGCGGCGGCGAACGCGGCGCTGCCGCCGGAGACGCGCGAGCGCTTCGCGCGCCGCGCGGCGGCAGCGGGGGCGGGGGCGGGGCGCTAGGGGCAGGCCGGCGCGCGCCGGTTCGCCCGTCTCACTTCTCCCCCGGCAGCTTGCCCCACTCGTGGTGCAGCGCCTCGGGCACCGAGAGGCCGGCGGCGAAGACGCCGGCCTCGCCGGGAGGGAGCACGGCGTCCTCGGTGATCACGCCGCGCACCAGGGCGAGCGGGATCTCCTCGGCCCCCGGATTGCGCACCGACACGCCCGCCGGGGCGTCCTCCCACACCTCCTCGCCGCCGCGCTCTCCGAGCTCGAGCAGACGCGCCTCGGCGGGCACGAAGCGGGCGCGCGGGGCCAGGGCGTAGGCGGGCACGTTGCTCTCGCGGGCTGCGAGCAGCAGCGCAAAGCCGCCGGGCCGGTGCAGGAAGACGCGCGGCAGCACGGCGTCGGCGGCCACGAGCAGCGCACCCGCCTGCGGCAGCAGGAGCGCCGCGGCGGCGTCGGTCGTGAGCCAGCACGGCACGCCCGCCGCACTCAATCGCCGGGCCAGGCCGCGGCCCTCGAGCAGCGGCCGCGCCTCGGACAGCAGCACCCGCAGCGGGCGGCCGGCAGCCTGGACCTCCAGCAGGGCCCGCTCGACGAGAGCCGCGCGGCCGAAGGCGGCCACCCAGCCCGCGGCCGGGACGACCCCGGCGGCCTGCGATGCCACGCGGGCGGCGGCCGCGCCGCAGTCGGCGGCGAAGGCGGCGACCGCCTCGAGCACGGCGCGGGCCGCGTCCGCCTCGCCGTCCCCTCGCCGCCTCGCCGCCTCGGCCACCTCCAGGGCCCGGGCGGCCAGGCGCAGGACCGACCCGGCCGCCGGCTGGGCGTGGCATACGCGGCGCAGGGCGGGGGCGAGCCGCTCGGGGCGGGGGCCGGTCTCCCGCAGGGCGGCGGCAGCCGCAGCGGCGGCGGCGTGGAGCACGTCCCCGGCGGCGGGCCGGGGGCCGGGAGCGGGGTCGGGCTGCGGGCCGCTCGGCGGGTCCGACTGCGGATCGCGATGGATCAACGTCTCCTCCTCGCCGGGACTCCCGGCCGGCCGCCGGAGGGCGGCCCAGGGTTCGGCTTGCTGCCCGTAAATCCTTGTGATAGCGTGATTATAGACCTTTCGTGCGGTGCTGTTCCGCGGCTTGGCGGAGCGCGCCGCCAGAATCGGACTTGGGATTCTCGCCGGCCTTGACATCGAGCCAGGCCGCGCCGCCCATTGGCGCCGCGTGCGGAGTCATGATTTGAATCAACGATCGGGTGTCGAGCGCTTCGTGCTCCCCCTCGTCAGCCGTCCCGACCGGTACGTCGGCAGCGCGCAGAACCGCGTCCCGAAGGACTTCGACCGGGCCGGCCTGCGGATCGTGCTCGCCCTCGGCGACGCCTACGAGATCGGCATGAGCCACACCGGTCTGCGGATTCTCTATCACATCCTGAACCGGCGCCCCGGGACCCTGGCGGAGTTCTGCTTCGCGCCGTGGCCGGACGCCGAGCGCGCGCTGCGCTCGCGCGGCCTGCCGCTGCTGTCGCTGGAGTCGCAGCGGCCGCTGTCCGATTTCGACCTCGTCGGCTTCTCCCTGCAGTACGAGCTGCACTACACCAACATCCTCAACATGCTCGACCTGGGGGGCGTGCCGCTGCTCGCCCGGGAGCGCGGCGAGGACGACCCGCTGATCATCGGCGGGGGGCACGCCGCCTACGCCCCCGAGCCGATGGCGGACTACTTCGACGCCTTCGTCCTGGGGGACGGGGAAGAGGTCGTCCAGCGCGTCGCCGCCCTCACCGAGCGCTGGGCGGGCGGCGAGTTCGCCCGCCCGGAGCCGCTGCGCCGGCTGGCGGCCGCCGGCAGCATCTACGTGCCGGCGGGCTACGACCTTGTGGAGAGCGCGCAGGGCTACCTGGTGGCGCAGGCGCGCCCCGGCTGGCCCGCGTCGGTGCAGGGGGCATGGGTCGAAACCCTCAAGCCGGAATACTACCCCGACAAGCCCCTCGTGCCCCTGGCCCAGATCACGCACGACCGGCTCACCGTCGAAGTCATGCGCGGTTGCACCCGCGGCTGCCGCTTCTGCCAAGCCGGCATGATCAACCGCCCGGTGCGCCAGAAACCGCCGGCCCAGATCGTGAACGAGGCGCTGACCGGCCTCGCCAACACCGGCTGGGACGAGGTCTCGCTCATGTCGCTCTCCACCACCGACCACACCGAGATCGTGGCGGCGGTGGACCAGCTCGTCCGGGACCTGTGCGGCGTCCCGGTGGCCATCTCGCTGCCCTCGACCCGCCCGGGCACGCTGCCCGAGTCGCTGGCCCGCACGCTGGGCGAGAGCAAGTCGGGGCACCTCACGCTGGCGCCGGAAGCCGGCAGCCAGCGCCTGCGCGACGTGATCAACAAGGGGGTCCGCGACGAAGAGCTGCTCGAATCGGTGTCCCTGGCCGCGCGGCAGGGGTACACAGGGGCCAAGCTCTACTTCATGATCGGCCTGCCCGGCGAGCGCCCCGAGGATCTGGTGGGCATCGCGGACCTGTCCAAGAGGGCGCTGGCCGCCGGCCGGCAGGCGGCTCGGAACGGCCGCTTCACGGTCACCCTCTCCCTCTCGCCGCATGTGCCCAAGGCGCAGACTCCTTTCCAGTGGGAGGCCCAGGACGCCTCGGCCCTCATCGAGGAGAAGGTGCGCCTGTTGCGCTCGCGGGTGCGCGGCACGCCGCTGGTGCTCAAGTGGCGCGACTCCGAGACCGCCTTCCTCGAGGGCGTCTTCTCGCGCGGCGACCGCCGGCTGGGGCCGGCGGTCCTCGAGGCCTGGAAGCGGGGCTGCCGCTTCGACGGCTGGACCGAGCATCTGCGCTTCGCGACCTGGACGTCCGTCTTCGCCGACCTCGGAATCGACGCGGCGCGCTACCTCGAGGCGCGGCGCGACGACGTGCCGCAGTGCTGGGAGCACCTGCGCTCGCCGGTGTCCCGCGGATTCCTGCTCAAGGAGCGGGAGAAGGCGCGGCGGGCCGCGGTCACCGTGGACTGCCGGCTGGCGTCCTGCCACGCCTGCGGCATCCCCGATTGTCCCGATCGCCTCTCGCCCACCGGCCGCCGGCCCGGGGATCCGGAAACGGTCCCCGCGCCTGCGCTCGTCCAGGGCCCGGGCCCGGCCGCGCGCCGGGCCGCCAAGCTGCCGATCGCGGCCAGCCTGGCCATGGCGATCCGCTTCCGCCTGCGTTTCCTCAAGGGGGAGGCGCTGCGCTTCGTCGCCCACCTGGAGCTGTTGCGGGTGTGGGAAAGGGCGCTGCGCCGCAGCCGTTTGCCCGTGGCCATGAGCCAGGGCTTCCGGCCTCACATCCGGATGTCTTTCGGCCCGCCGCTGCCCCTGGGGCAGACGTCGCTGGCCGAGTACTTGGACCTGGAATTCGCGCGGCCGCCGGCCGCCGATCTGCTCGAGACGTTGAACCCGCTCCTCCCGGAGGGGCTGCAGGTGACCGGGTGGCGTCCCATCTTGTATCGGACCGCCTCGCTGATGAGCGCCCTGGACACCGCGGCCTACCGCATCCGGTTCACGGATGCCTACTTGGAGGAAGGCGGGTGGACGCCAGCCGCTCTGGAGGAAAGGCTCTCACGAGCGGCGGCCGAGATCTTAGGACGTGACCAGATTCTCGTGACGCGGAACGGGAAAGACGGGCCGAGGACCATCGACATCCGCCCGTCGCTCGAGGCCGTGGAGCCGCTGGCTTCCGGGCAAGGCCTCGATTTCTGGATCCGCATGACTCCCGGCTGCCAGGCCCGCCCGGAGGAACTGCTCGCGCAGCTCCTCCCCGGAGCGGACCCGCGGTTGGCAGCCGTGGAGCGCACGGGATTGTGGGCAACGGCTGGGGATCGGCGTCTCGACCCGTTCGAGTTGCTTTCCTCGGTCGCGGCTCCCCTCCCGGAGACGAGCCGCGCCATGGGATAGACCCATGCGCAAGAGCATCGTCATCAACGCGGACTCCCACGAGACCCGCATCGCCATCGTCGAGGACAAGGACCTGGTGGAGCTGTTCGTCGAGCGCGGCGACCGTCGCCACAGCCTCGGGGACATCTACAAGGGCCGGGTGAACGCCGTGCTGCCCGGCATGCAGGCCGCCTTCGTCGAGATCGGGCTCCCCAAGACCGCCTTCCTGCACGCCTCCGACCTGGCCGACTCGGCCCTCAATCTCGAGGATGAAGACCTCGACGACAACGGCGACCTGCACGCCCCGCAGCGCGGGCGCCGCGGCCGCCGCGCCGTGCCCAAGATCGAGGACCGCCTGGAGAAGGGCCAGGAAGTGCTCGTCCAGGTCACCAAGGAGTCGATCGGCACCAAGGGCCCGCGCGTCACGCAGCAGCTGTCGCTGCCCGGCCGCTACTCGGTGCTCATGCCGGGGGTGGACCACGTCGGCGTGTCGCGCCGCATCGAGGACCGCGGCGAGCGCACGCGCCTCAAGCAGATCATCCACGAGCTGATCCCCGGCGGCGCCGGTCTGATCGTGCGCACGGCGGGGGAGGGGCAGAGCGCCAAGGAATTCGGCAACGATGTGCGCTACCTCACCCAGCTGTGGGAGAAGGTGGAGCGCAAGGCGGCCTCGGTGCGCGCCCCGGCCCTGGTGCACCGCGAGATGGACCTGGCCACCGGCCTGGTGCGCGACATCTTCACCGAGGACGTCGACGAGATGGTCATCGACGACAAGGAAGTCCACCGCGAGGTGCTGAACTACCTGCGCGCCATCTCGCCCGGGCTGCGCGAGCGCGTGCGCCTCTACAAGGGGCGCTCGCCGATCTTCGACTACTTCGGCATCGAGGCGCAGATCGAGAAGACCTTCGAGCGCAAGGTGTGGCTGAAGAAGGGCGGCTACATCGTCATCGACCACACCGAGGCATTGGTGTCGATCGACGTCAACACCGGCCGCTTCACCGGCAAGAAGGACCAGGAAGAGACCATCTTCAAGACCAACCTCGAGGCGGCCCGCGAGATCGCCCGCCAGCTGCGGCTGCGCGACCTGGGCGGCATCATCGTCATCGACTTCATCGACATGGAGAGCGAGACCAACCGCAAGACGGTGGTCGACGACCTGCGCAACCACCTGCGGCGCGACCGCTCGCGCACCAAGGCCTTCGCGGTCTCCGACCTCGGCCTGGTGGAGATGACCCGCCAGCGCGAGCGGCCGTCGCTGTTCCACTACTACTCGGAGGACTGCCGGAGCTGCGGCGGGCTGGGCAAGGTGCTGTCGCTGGAGTCGGTGCTGGTCAAGCTGGAGCGGCTGCTGCGCCGGGTGGCCGCCAAGGGGGCGG
>CAYLSO010000119.1:0-43033 GCA_964386525.1 uncultured bacterium | reverse complement strand
GCATTGGCGTAGCCCGGGGCGCCCACGATGATGTCGGAGCAGCCGTCGCCGTTGATGTCGCCCGCGGTGCCCACCGCCTGCCCGAAGCGCGCGCTCTGCACGTTCGCCTCGGCGCTCCAGTCGGCGTTGGCGGGCGTGCCGGAGGCCCCGAGACCCGAGAACCCGCCGTGCCAGACGAAGACGTGCCCCTCGGCGGCGAGGCCCCCGTCGAAGTAGTCGGGGGCGCCGACGACGAGATCCTCGAAGCCGTCGCCGTTGACGTCGCCGGCGCCGGCGACCGCGGCGCCGAAGTGGCCGTTGGCCAGGTTGCCCTGGCCGATCCAGTCGGGCGTGGCCGCCAGCTCGGCGTGGGACCGCGCGACGAACAGCCAGACCACGCCCTCGTCGGCCTGGCCGAGGTCGAAGTAGGGCGCTCCGACGACGATGCACGAGTACTGGTAGCCGTAGGCGTCCAGGACGCCCACGGCGGCCCCCAGCTGCGCGCCGGTCTGCCCGCCGGTACGGACCCACTCCCTGCCCGAGGCCATGCCGACCTTGGTGCCGCGGAAGTGATAGGCGCGGCCTTGGTTCGTCAGGTCGCCGTCGTAGTAGGGCGCGCCGACGATGAGGTCGCCCATCCCGTCGCCGTCGGTGTCGCCGGCGGCGGCCACGCTATAGCCCATGTACGCCCCGGCCACGTCGCTCTCGTCGCGCCATCGGGTGTTCGCCGGACTGCCGGCCGGCCCCAGCCCGTCGGCCGCGCCGTACCATAGGAAGACGGCGCCCTCGTTTGTCTCCGGGTTGTCGTAGGTCGGCGCGCCGATGGCGATGTCGGCGTAGCCGTCGGCGTCGATGTCGCCGGCGCAAGCGACCGAGTAGCCGAAGCCGCAGTTGGCCTGATCGCCCTGCGCCTCCCAGCCCGGCGCCCCGCCGAGCCCGCCGGCGGAGCCGAAGAAGACGCGCACGGCGCCCTCGGCGGTCTCGCCGTCGGTGCGCCCGGGCTCGCCGACGATGAGGTCGGCGTAGCCGTCGCCGTCGACGTCGCCGGCGGTGCTCACGGCGGCGCCGCAATGGGCGGCGGCGTTGCGACCGCCGACCATCCAGTACTCGGTGAGGACGTCGGACAATCCGGGCCCGTAGTAGGCGAATGTCGCTCCGGCGTTGTCGCCCGGGTGATAGTCGCGGTCGGGCGCGCCGACCGCGACGTCGGCGAAGCCGTCGCCGTTGACGTCCCCGGCGGTCGCCACCGCGGCGCCGAAGTCGGAGAGGACCTCGTCTCCGTAGATGACCCGCGGCGTGTAGCCCAGGCCGCTGCCGCCGCCCCAGAAGATGCGCGCGCTGCCTCGGGCCTCGCCGGCGAGCTTGTCGTAGGGGGCGCCGACGACGACGTCGGCGTAGCCGTCGCCGTTGACGTCGCCGGCCGTGGCGACCGACTGGCCGAAGTGGCCGAGGGCCACGTCGCCGTACCACTTCCAGGCGGCGGTGACGGGGTTGCCTTCCGTCCCCAGGCCGAAGCGGCCGCCGCGGAAGACGAACGCCGCGCCGCCGCCGTCGGCGAGCTGGTCGTGGCCGGGGGCGCCGATCACGACGTCGGCGAAGCCGTCACCGTCGACGTCGCCGGCGGTCGCCACCGCGGTGCCGAAGTTCGCCCCCTCCATCAGGCCGCGCCCGGTCCAGTGGGGCGTGAGTGCCGGGCCGTCCGGCGTGCCCAGGTAGACGAAGGCCGCGCCCTCGTTGACGTAGCCGACGTCGTAGCCGCCGGCCCCGACGATGACATCGCCGTAGCCGTCGGCGTTGACGTCGCCGGCGCCCGCCACCTCGGCCCCGAAGCCGCTATCGGACTGGTCGCCCTCCGCCGACCAGGAGACGAACGTGCTCAGCGGGTCCACGGTGACCGGGTACTCGGCGCCGGCGGCGTCCACCGCCAGCCGCACGGTCTCCCCGTCCTCCGCGATCTCCATGCGCGACGGCAGCGCGCGGCCGGCGGCGTCGAGCGCGGCGAGCTGGCCGTAGCGGATGCGCGGGACGCCGCCGGCGTCGCGCAGGACGAGCTCGCGGACCGCGGCGCCTGCCGAGGTCGCGCAGCCCGCCGGGCGCAGCCCGCCGGTGATGGCGAGCTCGATCACCAGGGGCGCGCCGGGCGCTCCGACGGGGGCCGGAGCGGCGGCGAGCGTGAAGCCCTGCTCGAGGCCGCGCTCGTCGTTGACGTACCACTCGGTGAGCGGGCCCCGCCGGTACTCGATGCGGTTGCCGTCGGCGGTGAGCGCCGCCGGCAGCGGCGCTCGCGTCGCGCCGCGAAAGCCGTAGGCCGCCAGCCGCAGGCCCCACTCCCAGCCCGCCTCCGGCCGCGTGCGGCTGGTCATGCGGAAGCCGTCGGGCGTGAAGTAGGTGCGCAGGTCCTGCGCGCGGTTGGGCGCCTGGTAGGCGCGCGCCAGGCCGGGCAGACAGGTGCTCTCCTGCCAGGTGACGAAGTACTCCGAGCGCCGCATCTGCTCCTGCACGCGGCCCCACCAGCCGGGGTCCGCCGTCTCCGGCGCGGGCGCAGCCGGCGGCCGCGCCGCGGCGGGCGGCCGCACGCACGGGCCGGGATCCCTGAGACACAGAAGAGCGCTGAGGACGAGGCAGAAAGCGAACAGCGAGCGCGGCTGCGGATGCATGCCTGGCCTCCCCGGGCAGGGGCTTCAGAGGGATGCGGGCAGGAGGGACGATCCATTGTCTCAGGAATCCCGGGAGACGCTTCATGATGGCGGTCACAATCGGGGGGCGGCCGGGAGCCCCAGGCTCCGCGGTTGTGCGGCGTGACTGAACTCCGCGCTCCAGCCGGCGGCCGCAGCCGCCGCGCCTAGCGCGCGAAGGCGACGCGCCGGGTGAGCGAGCCCAGCCTGAGGAAGTAGACGCCCTGCGGCAGCCCGGCCGGCGGCGTCCAACTCCACCGCCCCGGGGCGAGACAAGGGAGCCGGACCACGGCGCGCCCGCGGACATCGAGAACCTCGAGTGCCGCAGGTTGCCCGTGCGCCGGGCCGGCTCCCGTCAGCCGGATCTCGCAGTGCGAGGAGAACGGATTGGGCGTGGCCCAGAGCCGCGCGGGCGCCGCGCCGGGGGTGATTCCGGGCACGCCGACCGGCGGGGCGTACTCGTAGGCGCCGAGGTCGGGCGCCCCGTCGTCGGGCCGCGGCCGGCTCGCCTGGTGCTTCACGTATTCGAGGGTGGGGGCATGGTCCGGCAGGCACGCCGGCGGCAGCGCCACCGCCTGGTCCACGCACGGCGAGGCCGGGATCAAAGCGAAGTCGGCGCCCGCGAGATCGGCGAAGCCGGGGTCGGCGCCCGTGACCTGCCCGGCGTCGATCACGTTGGCGCCGCCGCCGCTGTGGCTGGCCACCCAGCCGGTCTTCATCCAGTTGCGCGTGGCGGTGAGCGTGCCGCTCTGGTCGAGCAGCGCCAGGCGGTTCCCGGCCGCGGTCACCTGGATGATGTTGTCGCGGGCGTCGGCGGCCTCGCCGCTCGAGGACAGCCGCAGCAGCGTCGTGTTCCCCGTGCGCTTCGAGACCACCGTGTTGTGGTGGAAGTAGAGCGTGCCCTTGCGGTAGGTGGCGGTCTGAGCGCCGTCGCCGCCGTAGTGCGCGATCTGGCTGTTGCCGTCGTCGCCGGTCTCGAAGAGCACGTTGCCGTAGACGAAGGTGCTGCGATAGCTCGGGTCGTCGCGCAGCGCCGCGGCGTCGCTCTCCACCAGGTCGAGCTGCCGGTTGCCGCCCTCGATCCAGTTGTAGCGGATCACGGTGCCCGCCGAGCGGTCCTTGAGATTGTTGCCGCCGGCCCCGGCGCGCAGCGGTCCGAACCAGTTGAGCTGGAACACGATGCCCAGCGCCTCGGTGTAGTTGTTGTGCTCGTAGATGGAGCCGACGTTGCCGTTGTCGTCGATCCGGTTCCCCTCGAGCAGCAGGTCGCTCGTCTGATCGGCGCAGAAGAAGCCGTTCGAGCAGTCGTGCAGCCGGCAGCCGCGCACCACGATGTGCTGGCCCTTCTCGACGTAGATGGCGGCGGCATTGCCGGCGTAGCTCGTCAGGCCGTTGCGGCCGGTGAAGGTGTTCTCGGGGCGGCCGCCGCGGATGTCGAGCCCCTCGATCACGATCCACGCCGGCATGGTGTCGGGCGGGTGGTTGGCCCCGCCGATCTTGAGGACTCCTCGGTTCTCGTTCCAGTAATTGAGAGCCGCCCGGGTGGCCGCCCCCGCGCCGTCGATCACCGGCACGCCGGCGGTCGCATCGGGGATGCCGCGCACGACGATGGGGGAGGCCGCCGTGCCGGCGCGGCAAATCACCCATTTGTCGCGGTAGGGCTCGCCGCGCCCGTAGATGAGGACCGAGTCGCCGGGGGCCAGGGCCTCCCAGGGCACCTCGCCAGGGGTGGCGTGCGGCTTGCCCGGCCCGACCTCGTAAGTCGTTGCCCAGGCGCCGTGCGGAACGGCGCTCAGCAGGCTGCACGCCAGTGCGGTGCGGATCCATCTCATCGCCGACTCCTCGAGTCCATTCCTCGACAACCCCATAGGATTGCAAGGGGCGAGCCAGCCGCCGGCGTCCGGCCGGGGGCGCACAACCCCTTGACTTGACCCCGGGCGGGAACCCGCCGACAATCCTTGCATGCGTCTCGTGTCGGGTGTCAGCAACGGGCAGTCCCGGGACCTCGCGACCCGCCTCGGCCGGACCGGCCGCTGGGCGGCGAGGCTCCTGGCCCTGACGCTGCTCGTGCAGGCCGGCTCGCCGGCTTTCGTCTCGGCCTGCGAGCGCAGCGCCGGGGGCGACGAGCATGGGTGCCCGGCGTGCCGCTCCGACGCGGCCACGCCGACGGCCGCGCCCGTGCCGGCCTGTCACGCCGCCGCGCCCGCGACATCCGCCGCCGGCAACGCGCCCGCCCCGAAGCCCTGCTGCTTCCTCGAGGCCGGCCCCGCGTGCGGCCACGCAGCGCTGCCCGAGGTGACGCTCACGCCGCGCGACGGCCAGCCGCTGCCGCTCGAGCTCGCCGGCGATCCCGACGGCGCCACGGCGGGGCGCGCGGCCGTCCCGGACCGCATCGTCTTCCCGCCGGGAACCGGGCGGGCGACCTCCGGCGGCCCGCCCGACGCCGCTCGGCACGCCATCCTCCGACTTTAGCCCGCCTCTTCCGCCCGGATAGGTCTGCTCTCCGCGTCCGGGTGAACTGCCGCGCAGTTCCGGAACGGCCAACCGCCGATCCGGGGCGCGACCGCGCTCTCGTGCCCGGCCCGTTTTCGAAGGAAGAGGAAGGTATATGCACACCAGATTTGTCTTTGCGGCCCTCGCGGCCGCGGCCTGGCTCGCGCCGGGTGCACTCGTGCACGCCGCGCCCGCCACCGCCGCGCCCACTGATGTCCCCGCCGACAGCCTGGCGGCCGACTCGACCCTGAGCCTCGCCGCGCTCCAACGCTGGGTTCTGGAGCGCAACCCCGATCTCGAGGCCATGCGCCAGGGGCTGGCCGCGGCCGGCGAGCGCTCGAAGATGGCCGGGGCCCTCATGGACCCCGAGCTCGAGTTCACGGTCGGCCCGGCTTCCTTCGATGAGGCGGACCTGCCGGCGGCCTACCGGATCGGGGTCAAGCAGAGGCTGCCGTGGGCGAAGCTCGGCCCGCAGCGCTCGGTGGCGCGCCACGAAGCGTCAGCCGACAGCGCCGGCGTCGCCGCGCTCCGCAACCAGGTGCTGCGCCTGACGCGCGCCACCTACGTCGAGTACTGGCAGGGTGACGCCTCCCTGCGCGTCGTGCGTGAGCTGCAGGGACTGATCGAGGAGTTCCGGCGGGTGGCGCTCTCCAGGTACGCGTCCGGACTCGTGGGCGAGGCCGACCCGCTGATGGCCGAAGCCGAGCAGGCCCGTCTCGAGCACGACGCGATCACCTACACGCGCCTGCGCGACACGGCGCGGGCCCAGCTCAACTCGCTCCTGCACCGCGAGGGGGGCGCGCCGCTGCCGGCCGCGCCCGCCGGCTTCCCGCCTCCCGGGTCGGTGCCGCCGCTGGCGACGCTGGTGGGCCACGCGGTGCGCAACCGCCCGGAGGTCGCCGCCGCCGAGGCGCGCGCCCGGGCCGGCCAGGCGCGCCTCACCCTCGCCGGCCGGCAGTGGCTGCCGGACGTGGAGGTCATGGCGGCGTACGACCGGTTCATGATGGAGGAGCCGTACCGGCCGATGGTCGGCGTGAGCGTCAATCTGCCCCTGTGGTTCGGCCGCATCTCCGCCGCCCGGCGCGAGGCGCAGGCCGGCGTGGCGGAAGGCGTGGCCGCGACCGCGGGGGCGCGCGATCGTGTCGCCTTCGAGGTACAGGAAGCCTACGCGCGCGTCCTCGACAGCGCCCACGAGGCGGGCATCGTCCGGCACGCCGAGCTGCCCGTGAACCAGCGGGCCCTGGGCGCGGCGCGCGCCGGCTACGAGTCCGGGCGCAACGACTTCCTCACGCTGCTGAACGCCGAGCGCGATCTGACCCGCGCGCGGCTCGCCGAGATCCGCGTGGCGGCGGAATACCGCATGGGGCTGGCCGACCTCGAGCAGGCGGTCGGGGTGGCGCTCGCCGGGGCCTTCCCGGAGACGCCCGCGAACGAGGAGGGGACGCGATGAACGCCTTCGATCCCGAGCGCCGCCGTGGTCGCCCGACCGGGACCATCGTCCTGGCCGCGATGGCGGGCGCCGCTCTCGCCACGGGCATCTGGTTGGGGCTGTCGCGTCTCGGTGGCGCCGCCGGCGGCGGGCCCGAGACGCACACCGTCGGCGCCCTGCGCCTCGCGGTGGAGACGCGGCCGGGCACGCCGCAGGTCGGGGAGAACACGCTGCGGGTGCGCGTCGCCGATGCGGCCGGCCGGCCGCTGCGCGGCGCCGGCGTGGACGCCCTCGTCTTCATGCCGCAGATGGGCGCCATGCCGTACATGGAGAGCAAGCCGCCCATGCGCGAGATCCGTCCGGGTGTCTACGAGGGCCGCTTCAACCTGGCGATGGGGGGCAGCTGGGACCTGGACCTGGCGGTCGCTCCGGCGCAGGGCGCCCCGGCGCGCGTGGCGTTGCGCCTCACCGTGGGCGCCGAGGGCTTCACCTGGGTGGGCGAGGAGGGCGGCGCCGGCGGGGCGGCCGCGGACAGCCCGGCCGGCACGGTCACGCTCTCGGCCCGGCGCCGCCAGGAGATCGGCGTCACCACCGACACGCTGCGCGTGCGCGACCTCGACTACGAGCGCCGCGTCGCCGGCCGCGTGACCTACGACGAGACGCGGCGCTCCGAGGTGACGGTCAAGTTCCAGGGCTGGATCGAGCGGCTCGCCGTCGACTTCACCGGACAGCCCGTGCGCCGGGGCCAGGTGCTCTTCACCGTGTACAGTCCCGAGCTCTACTCCGCGCAGCGCGAGTTCGTCGAGGCGCTGGCGGTGCGCGACAGCCTCCCGGCGGGGCCGGTGCGCGGGCGGGCCGCGGAGCTGGCGGACGCGGCCCGGCAGCGCCTGCGGCTGTGGGACGTGCCGGCGGCACAAGTCGCGCGCCTCGAGCGCACGCGCCAGCCGGAGCAGGCCGTGCCGATCGTCTCGCCGGTCGCCGGGGTGGTGACCGAGAAGCTGGTGGTGCAGGGGACGGCGGTGATGCCGGGGCAGACGCTCTTCCGCATCGCTCCCCTCGATCCGGTGTGGGTCGTGGCCGACGTCTTCCAGCACGAGCTGCCGCTCCTCAAGGTGGGCGACCCGGTCACCGTGAGCCTGCCGGGGGCGGGCGGGCCGGGTGTGCGCGGGCGCGTCGGCTTCGTCTATCCGTCGCTTCGCGAGGACACGCGCACCGGGCAGGTGCGCGCCGAGATCCCCAACCCGCACGCGCAGCTCAAGCCCGACATGTTCGTGGACGTCACCCTCCACGTGCCGCTGGGGCGGCGCCTCGCCGTGCCGGTGTCGGCCGTGGTGTACAGCGGGGAGCGGCGGATCGTGTTCGTGGACCGCGGGGCGGGCCGCCTCGAGCCGCGCGAGGTGGCGCTCGGGCCGCGCGCCGGCGAGTTCTTCGCCGTCGAGTCGGGGCTCGCCGAGGGGGAGGCGGTCGTGACCTCCGGCAACTTCCTGGTGGCGGCGGAGAGCCGGCTGCGCTCCGCGCTGCGCGGCTTCTGAGCGGGGGCCCGCCGTGATCGACCGCATCATCGCCGCCTGCGCGCGCGCCCCGCTGTTCACGCTGCTGGCCGTGGGCGCGCTCACCGTCTGGGGCGTCTATTCGCTCCAGCGGATGCCGCTGGACGCCATCCCCGACCTCTCCGACACGCAGGTGATCATCTCCACCGAGTGGCCGGGGCGCAGCCCCGACCTGGTCGAGGACCAGATCACCTATCCCATCGTGACCTCCCTGCTCTCCGCGCCCCGCGTGCGCTACGTGCGCGGCCAGAGCATGATGGGCGACTCCTTCGTCTACGTGATCTTCGAGGACGGCACCGACCTCTACTGGGCGCGCAGCCGGGTGCTCGAGTATCTGGCGGCGATCCGCGGACGGCTGCCGGAGGGCGTGCAGCCGCAACTGGGTCCCGACGCCACCAGCGTCGGCTGGGTCTTCGAGTACGCGCTCGTGGACACGACCGGCCGCCAGGACCTGGCCACCCTGCGCTCCTTCCAGGACTGGACGCTGCGCTACTGGCTGCAGGGGGTCGAGGGCGTGGCCGAGGTGGCCTCGGTGGGGGGCTTCGTCCGCCAGTACCAGGTGGACCTCGACCCCGACCGCCTGCTCGCCTACGGGGTCGCGATCGGGGAGATCGCCGGAGCGATCCGGCGCTCCAACGTCGACGTCGGCGGCGGCGTCGTGGACATCTCCGAGCACGAGCACTTCGTGCGCGGGCGCGGCTACATCCGCTCGCTCGCGGACATCCGCAGCGTGCCGGTGAAGACCGGCGCCGGCGGCGTGGCGGTCACGGTCGGCGACCTGGGCGAGGTGCACCTGGGGCCCGAGCAGCGCCGCGGCATCGCCGAGCTGAACGGCCGCGGCGAGGTGGTCGGCGGCATCGTCATCTTGCGCCAGGGCGAGAACGCCCTGCGCGTGATCGACCGCGTCAAGGCGCGCCTGGCGGAGGCCCGGCGCTCCCTGCCGCCCGGCGCGCAGATCGTGGTCACCTACGACCGCTCGCGCCTCATCCGCGAGTCGGTGCGCACGCTGTGGACCGAGCTGCTCCAGCAGCTCCTCGTGGTCAGCCTCATCATCATCGTCTTCCTGATGCACTTCCGCAGCGCCCTGGTGCCGATCCTCGGGCTGCCCATCGCCGTGCTGCTGTCCTTCATCCCCATGGCCGCGCAGGGCCTGACCGCCAACATCATGTCCCTGGGAGGCATCATCGTGGCCATCGGGGCGATGGTCGACGCCTCGATCATCATGGTGGAGAACGCCCACAAGAAGCTCGAGGCCTGGGAGGCCGGGGGCCGCCAGGGCCCGCGCGCCGCTGCCATCCTGTCGGGGCTGCAGGAGGTGGGCCGCTCCATCTTCTTCTCGCTGCTCATCATCACCATCGCCTTCCTGCCCATCTTCACGCTGACCGGCAGCGAGGGGAAGCTCTTCCGGCCGCTGGCGTTCACCAAGAGCTACTCGATGGCGTTCGCGGCCCTGCTCGCCATCACGCTGGTCCCCGCCCTGGTGCTGCTCTTCGTGCGCGGGCGCATCAAGCCCGAGTCGGAGAACCGCCTCAACCACTGGCTGGCGACGCGCTACGAGCCGGTGGTGCGCTGGGTGGTCCGCCATCGCCGGCGGGTGTTCGCGGGCGCCGCGGTGCTGCTGCTCTCCGTCATCCCGGCTTGGCTGCTCCTGAGCAGCGAGTTCATGCCGCCCCTGAACGAGGGCTCGATTCTCTATATGCCGACCGCGCCGCCCGGCATCTCCGACGCGCGCGCCGTGTCCGTGCTGCAGTCCATGGACCGCAAGCTCAAGGAGTTCCCCGAGGTCGAGAGCGTCTTCGGCAAGATGGGCCGGGCGCGCACGGCCACAGACCCGGCGCCGCTGTCGATGGTCGAGACGGTGGTGATGCTCAAGCCCGAGTCCGAGTGGCGGCCGGGGACGACCTGGGAGTCCCTGGTCCAGGAGATGGACGAATCCCTGCGCTACCCGGGCATGCCCAACCTGTGGTGGATGCCGATCCAGACGCGCCTGGAGATGCTGGCCACCGGCGTGCGCAGCGTGCTCGGCATCAAGGTCTTCGGGCCGGACCTGGCGGAGGCGGAGCGCCTCGGCATCGAGATCGAGCGGGCCCTGCAGGGGGTGAGGGGCACGCGCAGCGCCTTCGCCGAACGGGCCACGGGCGGCTTCTACCTCGACTTCGACATCGACCGCGCCCAGGCGGCGCGCTACGGGCTTACGGTGGCGGACGTCGGGGAGGTCATCGAGGCGGCGATCGGCGGGATGGCGGTCACCCAGACGGTGGAGGGCCGCGAGCGCTACACGGTGAGCCTGCGCTATGCGCGCGAGCTGCGCGACGACCCCGAGGAGTTGCAGCGGATCCTGGTCCCGACGCCGAGCGGCGCCCAGGTGCCGCTGGCGGAGCTGGCCCGCCTGCGCTTCGTCAACGGGCCGCCCATGATCCTCGAGGAGAACGGGCAGCTCTTCACGCTCGTGTCCGTGGATGTCGCCGGTCGCAGCGTCGTGGACTACGTGGCGGACGCCAAGCGCGTGCTCGAGCGCGAGGTGAAGCTGCCGCCGGGCTACCGCTTGGACTGGGCGGGGCAGTTCAAGTACTACGAGCGGGCGAAGTCGCGGCTCCTCGTGGTCGTTCCCGTCACCCTGCTCCTGGTGTTCTTCCTCCTCTATCTGAGTTTCCGCTCGGTGCGCGAGGCTGGCTTCGTCATGCTGGCGGTGCCGCTGTCGCTGGTGGGCGCCTTCTGGATCCTCGTGCTGCTCGGCTACAAGCTCTCGGTCGCGGTCTGGGTGGGGATCATCGCGCTGGCCGGCGTCGACGCCGAGACCGGCGCGGTGATGCTCCTGTATCTGAACCTGAGCCACAAGCAGCGCCTCGCCGAGGGCCGCCTGCGGACCAAGGCCGACCTCGAGGACGCCATCGTCGAGGGCGCCGCGCACCGCATCCGGCCCAAGCTCATGACCGTGCTGACCGACATCGTCGGCCTGATGCCGGTGCTGCTGGCAACCGGGACGGGCGCCGACCTGATGAAGCGGATCGCCGCGCCCCTGATGGGCGGCGTGGTCACCTCCTTCGGCCTCGAGCTACTCGTGTACCCGGCGATCTACGCCGCCTGGAAGGGGCGGCGGCTGCCGGACGCCACGCCTCCGGATGGGGTGCCATCCGGCGGCCCAAACCCTTGAGAAAGGAGAGACACATGATGCGTTCCCTCGCGATCCTCGCCGTCGGGCTGGCGTCCGTGGCCACGCTGGCCGCCGGCTGCGGCGCGCCGGCTCCGTCCGGGCCCGTCCGCTACGAGATCGCGGTCGGCTCAACCGGGTACTCGCCCGACCGCGTGAAGGCCAGGGTGGGGCAGGAGGTCGTCCTCGTCTTCACCCGCACGACCGACGAGACCTGCGGCACCGAGGTCGTGATCCCCTCGGAGAACGACCGCACGGTGGCCCTGCCCTTGAACCAGCCGACCGAGGTGCGCCTCACCCCCACGCAGAAGGGGGAGATCGCCTTCACCTGCGGCATGAAGATGTTCAAGGGGACCATCCTGGTGGACTAGTCGGGTCCGCCGCTTGCGAGGGTCAAACTATTGCCGCATGAGCATTTAAGCCCCGGGGCCTGGCCCCGGGGCTTCTTCCTGGCAACCCCGAGATCCCGCTTGACGTATGATGGCATAGTGATATCATTTCGATAGTCCCGAAGGAGGGCTGCCATGATCCGCGAACAAGAACGCCACGCCGTCAACGGGCTGGGGGTCATCCCGGTCCTGCTCGTCGTCTCGCTCCTCGACATCTGGTGGTTCATCACCGCCATCCGTTTCGAGTCGGTCTTCGGGCTCGTCGGCTCGCTGGTGCTGCTGCTGCTCGTCATCCTCGTCTGGACGGGGTTCTTCAACATCGCCCCCAACGAGGGCAAGGTGCTGCAGCTGTTCGGCGCCTACCGCGGCACGGTGAAGCACCCCGGCCTGCGCTGGGCCAACCCGTTCTACTCCAAGAAGAAGATCTCCCTGCGCGTGCGCAACTTCGAGAGCGGCAAGCTCAAGGTGAACGACCACGTCGGCAACCCGATCGAGATCGCGGCCATCGTCGTGTGGAAGGTGGTGGACAGCGCGGAGGCGATGTTCCAGGTCGACGACTATCAGCAGTTCATCAAGGTGCAGACCGAATCGGCGCTGCGCAACCTGGCCAGCCAGTACGCCTACGACGCCTATGAGGAGCTGGCGGTGTCGCTGCGCAGCCACCCGGCGGAGACCAACCTGCAGCTCAAGCAGGAAGTGCAGGACCGGCTGGCGCAAGCCGGCATCGAGGTCATCGAGGCGCGCATCAGCCATCTGGCCTACGCGCCGGAGATCGCCGGCGCCATGCTGCAGCGCCAGCAGGCGAGCGCCATCATCGCGGCGCGCCAGAAGATCGTCGACGGCGCCGTTGGCATGGTGGAGATGGCCCTCGAGCGGCTGGCGCGCGAGAACGTGGTGCATCTCGACGACGAGCGCAAGGCCGCCATGGTGAGCAACCTGCTGGTCGTGCTGTGCGGCGAGCGGGCGCACGTGCAGCCGGTGATCAACACCGGGTCGCTGTACTAGAAGGGTCGGGCGGGCGAGGGCGCCATGGCCGAGCGCAAGCCGTTCCTCTTGCGGGTCGATCCCCAGGTCCTGGAGGCCCTCCAGGGCTGGGCCGCGGACGAGTTGCGCAGCCTGAACGGGCAGATCGAGTTCCTGCTCCGCCGGGCCCTGGCGGAGTCGGGAAGGCTGGGCGGGCCGCGCCGTGGGCGCGGCCCCGCGGCGGGGCCGGACAAGGGGGAGCGGCGATGAGCGAGAGGCACTACACGGAGTCGGGTGTGGCCCCGTGCCCGAATTGCGGAGAGGGCCCCTTGTTCATCAAGGAGAAGGTCGGCGCGGGCGGCTCGCACGGGCCGGATCTGCTGCCGGGGCTGGGTAGGCTCAAGGGGATCCTGCCCGCCCACTTCCGGATCGTGGTCTGCGGAGGCTGCGGCCTGACGCGCTTCTTCGCGGACGCGCAAGCGCGCGAGAAGGTGGCGGAATCGGGGCGCTGGCGGAGGCTCTGAGACGCGCCGCAGCCGGCGGGGGCGGCAGCGGGCGGTGGGGGTGCGCCCCTCCACCGCCCGCCCGCGTTTCCGGCTACTTCTGGCGCGTGTAGGTGATCTCCATCGATTTCATCTCCTTGCCGTCGGGCCCCGGGGCGTACCACTCGAAGACGTGGCGGCCGGGGCTCTCGAAGCGCGTCACCGTGCGCACCTGAACGTCCTTGCCCGCCATCGGATCGAACGAGGTGCCGGTGAAGGTCATCGCCTTGGTCGACGCGTCGTAGTCGCCCTCGCTGCGAAAGATCCCGGTGGTCATGCTGTCCACCCAGATGCCCACGTACTTCTTCTTGATGTTGTCGTAACCGGTCAGGCTCATGCCCGCGAACGGCGTGTCCATCATGGTGCCGGTGACGTCCTCCTGGACGAAGCGGCCGCCCATGACCAGCTTGTTGACGCAGGTCGCCTGACTGACCGAGGGCGGGGCGCCCGGGGCCGTCCAGCTCTTCACCTCGAGAGCCCACTCGCCGGCCAGCCCGGCCAGCATCCGGTGCGGCTCGCCGGGGGCGTTGAGCTTCATGTAGGCCTCCATGGCGGCCGCCTCGGCGTCGGCCGGACCCTTCTCCGCCGCGGCGGCGGGCTTGGCCGTATCGGACCTCGTCCGCCCGGCGACCGGGCCGGCGCAGGCGATCAGGGCGGCGCCGGCGGCGAGCCACACTTGGAGCTTCATTCCGGGACTCCTTTGCGAAGGGTAGCAGGGGTTGCGGCCGAAAAGCCCCACGGGACCACGGGCCCCGCGGAGGGCGCGGATTGTAGAGGCTCCGGCGGCCGCCGGCAACCGCGGATCGGGGCGCGCCGGGGCGACCGGCCTCCGCAAGCTTATATTGACAATCGTCAATGTAACGGCTCAGGCTGTGGGGGAAGGAGGAAGCGATGGCCGTCATCCCCAAGTCCCGCACCCAACCGGCAGGCTGCTGCGTCCCGGAGCTGCGCCGCGGCGACCGGACGCGCGCGCGGCGCGACGCCGCCGCTCACGCCGCCCTGGCCGACGAGGTGCGCCTCACCATCCTGCGCCTGCTGGCCCGCCAGCCGGAGCTGTGCGTCTGCGAGATCCAGCGCGCCTTCGACCTCGGCCAGCCGACCATCTCCCACCACCTGCGCGTCCTGCGGGAGGCGGGCCTGGTGGCCTGCGAGAAGCGCGGCCAGTGGGCCCACTACTCGCTGCGGCCGGCGGTCGTGCGCCGCCTGGCCCAGGGGTTGCTGGAGGTCCTGTGACGGACGGGGGATTCGCGATCCGCGAGACCGCGGCGGGGGAGCGAGCCGAGCTGCGCGAGCTGCTCGTCGCGTGCGGTCTGCCGCGCATGGGCTTCGAGGATCCGCGGCTGCGGCTGTGGGGCGCCTTCGCCGGCGGCGAGCTGGTGGGGATGGCCGGCCTCGAGCGGCACGGCAGCGCCGGCCTGCTGCGTTCGGTGGCCACGTGCGAGGCGTGGCGGGGGCGGGGCGTGGCCGCCGCCCTGGTGCGGGCCATACTGGAGGCCGCGGCCGTGGCGGGGATGACCCGCCTCTGGCTGCTGACCGAGGGGGCGGAGGAGTACTTCCGGCGCTGGGGTTTCGTGACCGTGCCGCGGGCGCAAGGCGATCCGCAGCTGATGGCGTCGGCGGAGTTCCAGGGCGGCCGTTGTGCCGCGGCCGTACTCATGATGCGGCCGGTGCCCTAGGCTCCGGTCGCGCGGAACCAAGGAGCAGACCATGGACCCCAAGCAGATCAAGCTCTCCGTCCGCGACCACTACGCCCGCGCCGCGCGCGGCGAGCCCTCCTGCTGTTCCGACCCCGCGGAGCTCGGCTATGGACGGGACGCCCTGGATGCGGTGCCCGCCGAAGTTCGCCAGGCCTCGCTCGGCTGCGGCAGCCCGGTGGCCGCCGCGGACCTGCGCCCCGGGGAGCGCGTGCTCGACCTGGGCAGCGGCGCCGGGCTCGACCTCTGGCTGGCGGCGCGGGCGGTGGGCCCGCAGGGCCGCGTCTGGGGCGTGGACATGACGCCCGAGATGGTGGAGCGCGCGCGGGCGGCGGCGGCGCGCGCCGGGCTGGCCAACGTCACGATCATGCCGGGAGAGATCGAGGCCCTGCCGCTGCCCGACGGCTGCGTGGACGCGGTGATCAGCAACTGCGTGATCAACCTGTCGCCCGACAAGCCCCGCGTCTTCCGCGAGGCTTTCCGCGTGCTGGCGCCCGGCGGCCGCTTCGTGGTCGCCGACATGCTCGCCACGGCCCCGCTTCCGGCGGCACTCGCCGCCGACCCGGAATCGTGGAGCGCCTGCATCGGGGGGGCGGTGCCGGAGGCCGAGTACGTGGGTGCCCTGCGGGCGGCGGGCTTCGCGGCCGTCGAGGTGCGCGCCGAGTCCGGCGGAGCGGCGGTCTGCGGCGAGGGGCCGGTGGGGACCGCCCCGGCCGCCGCGCCACCGCGCGTGTACAGCGCCGTCATCCGGGCGGTGAAGCCGGGCTAGGTCGGCGGGCTCTCCGCCTAGGACAGCTCCCGCAACCGCGCGTAGCCGGCGCGGCTGAGCGGCAGCTGCGTGCCGTCGGAGAGCACCGCGACGCGACTGTCCTTGGCGTACAGCTCGATCTTCGCCAGCCGGTCCAGGTTCAGTAGATAGCCGCGGTGGATGCGCACGAAGCGGGCGGGGTCGAGCTGGCCCTCCAGCTCGGCCAGGGCCTGGTGCTTGAGGAACTCCTTGCCGCCGGACCTGAGGCAGACGTAATCGTCGCGCGCCTCGGCGTAATCGAGGCGGTCCACGAGGATCACGTGGACGCGCGATCCGTCGCGCACCAGGATGCGCTCCAGCGGGCGCGGGGCGGCATGGGCCGCGGCGCGGATCTCGGCCAGCGGCAGCGGCCGCCGCGGCACCCCGGCGGCCCGCGCGCGGGCCCGCGCCAGCGCCTCGGCCAGCCGCTCGGGTGCTACGGGCTTCAGCAGGTAGTCCACGGCGTGCACGTCGAAGGCGCGCACCGCGTATTCGTCGTAGGCGGTCACGAAGATCACCGGCACGTCACGCTCGAGCAACTCCAGCACTTCGAAGCCGTCGAGCTTGGGCATCTGCACGTCGAGCAGCAAGAGGTCCGGCTCCTTCTCGGCCACCGCCTGCACGGCCTCGAAGCCGTTGGCGCACTCGGCGACGATCTCGACGTCCGGGTGCGCAGCGAGGTACTCGCGCAGCAGGCGGCGCGCCAGCTCCTCGTCGTCCACGATCGCCACGCGCAGGCGCTCGCCGGGCCGGCCCTCGGTCATGGGTGCGATCCCTCCGCTTGCGCCGGCAGCGAGATCTCGACGCGGAAGCCCCCATCGCGCTCCGCCGCCGTGAACCGCGCCGCGGGCCCGTAAAGCGTCGTGAGCCGCGCCCGGACGTTCTCCAGACCCACCCCCGGCGTCGGCGCGCGCGCCCGCTCGGGGTCTGCGGGATTTTCGACCACGAGCCGCAGCCGCCCGCCCTCCACCGCCGCCGCCAGGCGGATCGCACCACCCTCGATCAGGTGCGCGATCCCGTGGCGAATCGCGTTCTCCACCAGCGGCTGCAGGAGCAGCGGGGGCACGAGGCAGCGCCGGGCCGTCTCCTCGATCTCCTCCTCGACGGCCAGCCGGGGACCGAAGCGCGTCTTCTCGACGGCCAGGAAGCTGTCGACGAGCGCCAGCTCGTCGGCCAGCGGGATGCGCTCGCGCGCCCCCAGGAGCAGCGTGGCGCGCAGGAACTCGGAGAGCTTCAGGCACATGGCGCGGGCCGCCGGCGGATCGGCGGCGGTCAGCGCGCTGATCGAGTTCAGGCTGTTGAAGAGGAAGTGGGGGTCGATCTGGGCGCGCAGCGCCCGCAGCTCGGCCTCGCGCGCCAGGGCGCGCAGCTCGAGCGCCCGGCGCTCCGCGGCGCGCGACTCGGCCAGCGCCGACACCAGGTAGTGGACGGCGGTGGCCAGCAGGTAGAGCAGCACGCCGACGGCGAAGAGGATGGGCGCCTGGGTCCCGTACAGCGCGTCGGCATCGCGCGGGCCGAAGGACCGGCTGAGGAGCGCCGCGGCCAGAGCGCCGCCCGCCACCCAGATGCTGCTCGAGAAGAGCGCCCCCAGCGCGTGCGATGCGACGGCCCGCGGCAGCTGGGCCGGCGTCAGCGGCAGGACCCGGCAGGGGTACCAGATCCCGAGGCAGACGAAGGCGTAGGACGCCGCCAGGCTGAAGCCCAGCGCCGCCGCGGCGCCTGCGGGCAGGCCGCCGGCCGCGGCCAGCAGCGTGGCCAGCAGGCCGGCGACCGGCACCCACAGGAGGAGGTAGAGGCCGAGCCGCCTCCGCTTCGCCAGTATCGGGTGCACGTCAGTTCTTTACCTCGACCCCGCCCATGATGGCGACACCTTTAATGACCAGCCGCTTGGCGGGGTTCGCCTGCACGGACTTGCGGGCGTCGGAGAAGCCCCCGAGGATCGGGATCCCCTGCACCACCACCGTCCAGTCCTCGGGCACCTGGATGTCGATCCCGCCCCAAAGGGCGAAGGTGTCGATGACCGCCCCCTCCTTGGCTGGCGATGCCTGGCGGAAGTCCAGCTCGCAGCCGCCCATGACGGCCGTGGCGTCGCCGCCGCGAAACTCCTGGGTAGTGTACTTGCGATCGACGCCGCCGAGCATGGCAAAGGCGCTCATCCGGGTACCGGGGTCCTTGCCGCTATCCAACCCGCGCCCCAGTCCGACCCGCACCCCGCGCCAGACGAGGCTCAGGCCGATGAGGATGAGCGCGGCCGGCCAGACGTATTCCCAATCGAAATGGACGATGTCGAAGGCGTCGAGCAGGGCCCACGACCCGAACACCAGCAGCACGAGGCCGAACCCGCGGCCCTCCGGCTGGAAGAGCTTGGCCAGGCCGAAGGCGATGACGAAGACCGGCCAGAAGCGGCCGTAATCGTCGAAATTGATCGTGCCCATCCGGTCCAGAAGGAACAGGGTGCCGAGCACGAGCAGGAACAGCCCGAAGACCACGCGCGGGGTGATGGCGAAACCCCGGTTCGTTTCCTGAGCCTGAAGATCCATTGCCAGCCTCCTTTCGCGCCGGGTCCATCCCCGGCTCTGCGGTGAAACCTACGCGGTGCAAGCCGCGCCGGCGCGGGCTTTTCGGCGAGTGGCGGCTGGGTGGCGGCGAACGGCGGAGGAGGGGCGGGGGTCGGTGCGGGCGCCGGTCCGCCGGGGGCTGGCCGCGACCGCGAGCCGGCGCGCATCCGCAGATGTAAAGGCCCCGCCAAGACCCCTCCACCCCCCGGCCCGCGCGGGGCGCGGGGGGTGCATCGGCAGCGGATTCGCCTTATCCTCCCGAACCATGACCCCATCCATCCGCCATCCGTCCTGCCCGGTGGCACCCCGCCGCCCGGTGCTTTGCCGCAGCCTCGGTCTGGCGGCGGCCGGCTTCCTGCTGCTGGCGGCCGCTTCGTGCAGCGGCCCGGCGGGCGGCGCGCGCGGCGGCATGCAGATGCCGCCCATGCCCGTCGAGATCGCCGAAGTGAAACCGGAGATGGTGAGCGACGGCTTCACCGCCCTCGGCACGATCGACGCCGAGAAGAACGTCGAGATCGTCAGCGAGGTCTCCGGCACGGTGCGCGAGCTGCCCTTCGAGGAGGGCCGGCCGGTGGCCGCCGGGACGCTGCTCGCCGGGCTCGACGATCGCGTAGAGCGGGCCGAGGCCGACCGCGCTGCCGCCCTCGTCGAGCAGGTGCGGCTGACCGCCGAGCGCACGCGCCAGCTCTACGAGCAGAAGCTCGTGCCCGCCGAGGAGCGGGAGCGCGCCGACGCCAACCTGAAGGTGGCCGAGGCCAACCACGCGGTGGCCAAGGCGCGCCACGACAAGACGCGGATCCGCGCCCCGTTCGCCGGCATCGTCGGCTGGCGGCGGGTGTCGCCCGGCGCCTACGTGCAGCCAGGCACCGTCATCACCGACCTTGCCCAGATCGACCGGCTGCGCGTCGGCTTCGCCGTGCCCGAGCGCTTCGCTGCGACCCTGAAGCGGGGCGCCAAGGTGACGTTGACCACCACGGCTTACCCGGAGGAGAGCTTCGCGGGCGCGGTGGACGTCGTCGACCCGCAGATCGACCCCGCCACGCGCACCTTCGACCTCATCGCCCGCATCCCCAACCCGGGCCGGCGGCTCAAGCCGGGCATGTCGGCCGCCGTCACGGCCATCCTGGTGGAGCGGCCCAACGCGCTGGTCGTGCCGGACGAGGCCGTGGTCGCCCAGGGCGACCAGAACCTGGTCTACGTGCTGCAGCCCGACAGCACGGTGAAGATCGTGCCCGTGCGGCTGGGGCTGCGCGGCACGGCACGAGTGGAGGTCGTCAGCGGGCTGGCGGCCGGGGACCGGGTCGTGAAGGCCGGGCACCAGAAGATCTTCCCCGGCGCGAAGGTGATGCCGGTGCCGGAGGGCGGGATGGCGGCCCCGCCGGCGGGCGGCTCCCCGGCCGGCAAGGCCCCCGGCGCGCAGGCCCCGGCCGGCAAGGCCCCCGCCCCCCAGCCGGGCAGCGGCAAGTGAAGCTCAGCGTCGCCTCCGTCCGCCGCCCGGTGCTCGCCACGGTGATGAGCCTGGCGATCCTGCTCTTCGGGCTCATCGCGCTGTCGCGCATGCCGGTGCGCGAGTACCCCGACATCGACTCGCCCATCGTCACCGTCACCACGGTGCTGCGCGGCGCCAGCCCGCAGGTGATCGAGACCGAGGTCACCGACGTCCTCGAGGAGCAGCTCTCCACCATCGAGGGCGTCAAGCTGATCACCTCGACCTCGCGCGAGCAGGTCTCCAGCATCACCGTCGAGTTCAACATCAACCGCGACATCGAGGAGTCGGCCAACGACGTGCGCGACCGCGTCTCGCGCGTGCGCGGCCAGCTGCCGCGCGACGTCGACGACCCGGTGATCGCCAAGCAGGACGTCAACGCGCAGCCCATCATGTGGCTGTCGATCAGCGGCGAGGGTGTGTCGGCTCTGGCGATGTCCGACCTGGCGGAGAACGTCTTCAAGGACCGCCTGCAGCGCGTCGAAGGGGTGGGCGCCGTGTTCATCGGCGCCAGCCGCCGCTACGCCATGCGCGTGTGGCTGGAGCCGGACCGGCTGGCGGCGCACGGGCTGGCGGTCTCCGACGTCGAGAGCGCCATCCGCAGCTGGAACGCCGAGATCCCCTCCGGGCGCGTGGAGGGCACCGGGCGCGAGTTTTCGGTGCGCACGCACGGCGACCTGGCGGCCCCGGAGGAGTTCGCCGGCATCACCGTGCTCGAGAAGGACGGCCGGCTGGTCAAGCTGGGCGACGTGGCCCGCGTTGAGCTGGGGGCCGAGGACGACCGCAGCCTGGCCCGCTACAACGGCATCCCGGCGGTCGGCCTGGGGGTGGTCAAGCAGCAGAAGGCGAGCACCGTCGAGGTGGCGCGCGCGGTGCGCCGGGCGCTGCCGGAGATGCGGGCGCTGCTGCCGGCGGGCACGGAGCTGAACGTCGCCTTCGACTCGTCGACCTTCATCGAGGACGCCATCCACGAGGTCGTGGTCTCGCTCGGCATCGCCGTGATCCTCGTCTTCGTGGTCATCCTGCTGTTCCTCGGCAGCCTGCGCGCCACGCTCATCCCGGCCGCCGCCATCCCCGTGTCGCTGGTCGGCGCCTTCATCGCCGCCTACTTCCTCGGCTTCAGCGTCAACATCCTGACGCTGCTCGCCCTGGTGCTGGCCATCGGCCTGGTGGTGGACGACGCCATCATCATGCTCGAGAACGTCCACCGCCACATGGAGATGGGCAAGCCGCGCCTGCGGGCGGCGCTCGACGGGGCGGCCGAGATCGGCTTCGCCATCGTGGCCACCACCGTCACCCTGGTGGCGGTGTTCGTCCCGGTCTCCTTCCTCACCGGCCGCATCGGCCGTCTGTTCAACGAATTCGGCGTGATCGTGGCCGTGTCGGTGCTGATCTCCGGCTTCGTCGCCCTCACCCTGTCGCCGATGCTGTGCTCGCGCTTCCTGCGCCCGTCCCACCACTTCGGCGACGAGGAGGAGGGGGGGGCGGCGCGGCCGGCGACGGGCGGACGGCGCAGCCGCTTCGACCGCTTCTTCCAGGCCCTGCACCACGGCTACGAGCGCCACCTGCGCACCGGGCTGCGCCACCGCCGCGCCGTGCTGGCCACGGCCCTGGGCGTGGTCCTGGGCATCGTCGCGCTGTTCTTCTTCATTCCCTCCGAGCTGGCGCCGGTGGAGGACCGCGGCCTGGTCTTCACGCTGCTCTTCGCACCCGAGGGCTCGACGCTGGAGTACACGGACCGCTACCTGCGCCAGGCGGAGGGGATCTTCCAGCGCACGCCCGAGGTCGAGAGCATGTTCTCGGCGGCCGGCCTGGGCTTCGGCGGCCCCGGGCGCGTCACCGACGCCTTCATGTTCGTGCGCCTCAAGGACTACGGGGAGCGCGAGCGCACGCAGCAGCAGATCGTGCAGGCCGCCTTCCCGGCGCTGATCAGCATCCCGGGCGTGCTCGCCATCCCCATCAACCCGCCCAGCCTCGGCGGCGGTTTCGGCAAGCCGGTGCAGTTCGTGCTGCAGGCGGAGACCTACGAGGACCTGCAGCGCGCCGTCGGCGTGATGATGGGGGAGGCGCAGAAGCTCGGCTACCTGCTCAACCTCGACACCGACCTCAAGCTCAACAAGCCGGAGCTCGACGTCGAGATCGACCGCGACCGGGCGGCGCAGCTCGGGGTCTCGTCCACCGACATCGGCACGACGCTGCAGACCGTGCTCGGCAGCCGCGAGGTGACCAACTTCAAGCGCGGCAGCGAGCAGTACAAGGTGCTGCTGCAGGCCCCGCGCGAGCTGCGCGCCACGCCGCAGGCGATCGCCGGGCTGTACCTGCGCGGCCGCGAAGGCCTGGTGCAGCTGGGCAGCGTGGTCCAGATCAGAGAGACCGTCTCGCCGCGCGAGCTCAACCACTTCAACCGCGTGCGCTCGGCCACCATCACGGCCAACCTGCCGCCCGGGGTGACGGTGGGCAAGGCGATCGCCGACCTGCGCGCGGCGGCGGGGCGCGTGCTGCCGGCCGGCGTGCGCACCGACCTGGCCGGCGAGTCGCGCGAGTTCGCCGAGTCGAGCGGCGGCCTTTGGTGGTTGTTCGTGGTCGCGCTGGTCTTCATCTACCTGGTGCTGGCCGCCCAGTTCGAGAACTTCGTGCACCCGCTCACCATCCTGCTGGCGGTGCCGCTGGCGGTCTTCGGGGCGCTGGTGGCCCTCTTCGTCTTCCGCATGACCATCAACATCTATTCGCAGATCGGCCTCATCATGCTGATCGGCCTGGTGACCAAGAACGCCATCCTCATCGTCGAGTACGCCAACCAGCGGCGGGCCCGCGGGGAGCCGCTCGAGGACGCGGTGGTGGGCGCGGCCCGCACCCGCCTGCGCCCCATCCTCATGACCACGCTGTCCACCATCTTCGGCGTGCTGCCCATCGCGCTGGGGCTGGGGGCCGGCGCCGAGTCGCGCATGCCGCTCGGCATCGTGGTGGTGAGCGGCATGGTCTTCTCGACGGCCCTGACGCTGCTCATCGTGCCGGTGGTGTACACGCAACTGGCGCGCTTCGCGGGCGCCGTGCACGGCGCGACCGCGGCGGAGGAAGCGACCGCCATGGCGGACGTGGGGCCGCTGCCGGTGGCGGGTGAGGGCGCGGCGGCGGCGCGCGGCGCACGCCGCGAGGGCGACTAGAGAAGCGGCCGGCGGACCGGCCCCGAAAACGCGAAGGCGGCGCGCCCGCAGCGGAGCGCGCCGCCTTTTCCCGATGCGCCGGCGACGCCTAGGCCTTCTCCTCCCAGATGCGGGCGATGTTGACGATCACCTCGACCGCCCGCTCCATGTCCTGCGCCGAGACCCACTCCAGCCGCGAGTGGAAGTTGTGTTCGCCGGCGAAGACGTTGGGCGTGGGCAACCCCAGGAAGCTCAGGCGGCAGCCGTCGGTGCCGCCGCGGATGGCGCTCTCACGCACCGGGATGCCGGCGCGGCGCACCGCCTCGCGCGCGTGCTCGACCACCTGCGGGTGCCAGTCGAGCACTTCCTTCATGTTGCGGTAGGACTCCTGCACCGCGACGGTCGCCGCCGCCCCCGGCCAGACGGCGGCGGTCTCCTTGGCCAGCTTCTCGAGGAAGACCTCCTTCTCCTTGAGGGCGGGCGTGACGAAATCGCGGATGAGGAACTTGACGGACGTCCTGTCCACCGAGGCTTCCACCACGTAAGGGTGCACGAAGCCCTCGCGGTCCGCCGTGGTCTCGGGCGAGAGGCGGTCCTTGGGCAGCCGGTTCACGAAGTCGGCTGCCACCTTGATGGAGTTGACCATCTTGCCCTTGGCGAAGCCGGGGTGCGTGTTGAAACCCTGGAAGGTCACGGTCAGGGCGTCGGCCGAGAAGGTCTCGGCGTCGATCTGCCCCAGCTGCTCGCCGTCCAGCGTGTAGGCGCAGTAGGCGCCGAACTTCTTCACGTCGAAGTGCTTGGTGCCGGCGCCCACCTCCTCGTCGGGGGTGAAGGCGATGCGCACGGCGCCGTGCGGGATCTCGGGGTGCTTCACCAGGTACTCGGCGGCGGCCATGATGGCGGCCACGCCCGCCTTGTTGTCGGCCCCCAGCAGCGTCTTGCCCGAGGCGGTGATGATGTCGTTGCCGATCTGCTCCTCGAGATCCGGGTTGTCGCTCACGCGCAGCACCGCCGCCGGGTCGTCGGGCAGCACGATGTCCTGGCCTTGCCAGTTGCGGTGCACCACCGGCTTGACGCCGGCGCCGCTCGACTCCGGCGAGGTGTCCACGTGCGCGATGAAGCCGACCACCGGCACGCCCGCCTTCTTGGTGGTGGCCGGGACCGTGGCCATGACGTAGCCGTGCTCGTCGCGGGCCGCGTCGGCGACCCCCATCTGCTTGAGCTCCTCCACCAGGCGGTCGAGCAGCACCAGCTGCTTGAGCGTGCTCGGGTAGGTGTCGGAGTTCTCGCACGACTGGGTGTCGTAGGTCACGTAGTGCAGGAAGCGCTCGGTGACGCTGGTCTTCATGGGGGTGGCGGGCATGCACATCTCCTCACAGTGGAAGCGGCGGATTCGAGCGCGACGGGGTGTGCGGGGAGCCGAGCCCGGAGCGCGGCCGACACCGCACAAGATACGGGGAGGGCGCCGACGGCGCAATCGGGGGGCCGTGGTGGGTGGGGACAAGCGCCGGCAGGGCTGCTAGGCTGCGCGGCGATGGACGGAAACCGGCGGCAAAGCGGTGGCGAGGCGGCGGGGCGGGGCGGCGGCGAGCGCGTTTTCTGGGGCGCTCTGGCGGCCCTCGTGCTGTGCCGAGCGCTGGCGGCCCTGGCGCCTGGGATGTGGCTGTGGGGCGCCAACCACCTGCGTTTCCTGCCCGCGTGGGCGTGGCTCCTGTGGCTCGCCTCGGCCGCGGCTCTCCTACCGCCGGTGGGCCGCCGGCTCGCGCCGGGGCTCGCGGCCCTCGGCAACCGCCTCGAGCGCGGGTGGGCGTGGCCGGCGCTGCTCGCCGCCGCCGCCGGGCTCTTCATGCTCGCGCTCCCCGACCGCACCTACTTCGCCGGCGACGCGCTGTTGCGCTCCGACGCAGCGCGGGAAGGAGTCTTCGCCGGCCACCTCTCGCCGCAGGCGCTGCCCTTGGACGTGTGGCTTCACTCGCTTCTGCCGGCGTGGGCGCTCGCGGCGCTCGGCCTTCCGCCGGCCTGGGCGATCCGCCTGCTGGGCGCGGCGGAGGCGGCGCTGCTCAGCCGGCTCGCGACGGCGTTCGCGCGCCGGCTCGCGCTGCGCGGCGCCGCCCTCGCGGCGGTGGCGGGGCTGGTGTGGTGGGGCGGCTGGCTGGCGCTGTTCACCGGTTTCGCCAAGGCGTTCTCCGAGATGGTGGTGGTCGTCGCCGCGGTGGCGGTCTTCGGGATCGACGCGCAGCGCGGGCGCCGGCTCTGGCCACTGGCGCTGGCCGGGAGCGCGGCCCTGCTGCTGCATCGCTCGGCTCTCGGGCTGCTGCCGGCGCTGGCGTGGGCCCTGTGGGCGGGCGTCACCGCAGCGCACCCGCGCGGCCGGGCGGCGCGCCTCGAGGCTTGGGGCGCGGTCGCTCTCGTGGTCGTCGCACTGGCGGCCGCCGCTCCGCAGCTCGTCGCCTCGGTGCGGGTCTTCGACACGCGCCACTTCGCGGCGGCGGGGGAGGGCGGCGTGGCCGTGCTGGCCGCCGCCTTCGCGCCGCTGCGCCTGCTCGACCTGGCGAACCTGCTGCTCTTCCTCGTGCCGCTGGCCCCGCTGCTCGCCCTGCGCGGCCGGCACGCGGGCCGCGCGGTCCCCGGCCCGGCGCGCGCCGGCGCCTACCTGCTGGCGCTCGCGCTCCCCTTCGCCGCCGCTCTCTTCTTCCTGCGGCCGGCGCAAGGCATCCCCCGCGACTTCGACGACTACGCGGCCGGGGCCCTCGCAGTCGGACTCCTCGTCGCCTGGCGCGCGGGCGGGATGCTGCGCGCCGCCCCGCGCGCCGCGTGGCTCGCCGCCGCCGTGATCGCCGGCGCGGCGATGCCGGTTACGCAATGGCTCGCGTTACAGAACGACCCGTCCCGCGCCCTGACTCGCGCCGAGGCGCTGGCGTCGGGACCGCCGCCACGCTCCGCGAACGAGCGCGCCCAGCTCTGGGACTTCATCGGCGGCCGCCGCTTCCGGGCGGGGGAATACGAGCCCGCGGCGCGCGACCTGGCCCGAGCCGCCGCGCTCGCTCCCAGCCCGCGCCTGCTCCTCGGATGGGCCGAAGCGTCAGGCCGCGCCGGCGACTAGGCGGCGGCCGAGCGGGCCTATGGGCAGCTCGTCGAGCGCGCGCCGGCCGACGACGCGCCGCTGCGCGCCCTTGCCTGGTACGGGCTGGCGGGGGCGGCGCTGCAGGGCCGCGACGATCTCGCCGCCGGGCGGGCGCGCCTCGAGCAGGCGCTCGCTCTGCGGCCCGACTATCCCGAGGCGCGTCGGCTCCTGGCGCAGGTGGAGGCGGAAACGCGGCGCCGGGCGGATGCGCAAGGCACGCCAAGCCGCTGAGTGCGCGGACTTCGCCGCCCACGCGCGCGCCCCCGCCGCCCCCGCGATTGACAGTGAGAGTCCGGCCCGTCTATCTTGCGCACTGATGTGGCCTGGCCGGCGGCGCCGAGATGCCGCGGGTCGGCCCCGCCGGAACGAGGTTCCTCGCCGGCATCGCGCCGTTCGACGCCTCACCAACCACCCGATCCAGAGGAGAGGCCAGACATGTATCGAACCCCACCGGATCTGCGCACCTGGCGGGTAGGCCGCTACTTGGCCTTGGCCGCCGGACTCGGGGTCGCCCTTACGCTCGCATCCTGCTACCCGGGCGACGTCACCGACGTCTCCCAGCTCGACGTGGTCATCACCGCCCACGACCAGAAGGCGGACTTCACGGCGTTCTCGACCTTTGCCCTGCCGGACACCGTGATCGAGGTGGTGGGTGACAGCAGCTCGTACGTGCCCGTCTCGCACGACTACGACGACGAGGTCGTGGCCCAGGTGCGCAGCAACTTCGAGGCGCGCGGCTACGTGTACGAGCCGGACCCCGAGACCAACCCGCCCGACGCCCTGGTCCTGGTGGCCGTCACCGCCAGCAACTCCACCTATATCTACTACGACTGGTGGTCCTACTGGGGCTGGTACTACCCCGGCTACCCGGGTTGGGGCTGGTACTACCCGCCGACCATCGACGTGGTCTCCTACGACCAAGGCACGCTCTTCATGACCATGGTGGACGTGCGCAACCCGGATCCGGACACGGAGAAGTTGCCCGTCATCTGGGCCGCCGGCATCCGGGGGTTGCTCGAGGGGACGGCGGCTCAGATCCAAAGCCGCATCGACACCAACATCGACCGGGCCTTCGCCCAGTCGCCCTACCTGAAAGCCAACTAGGGGGCCCCGACCATGAAGACGACGCTGAAGATTCTCGCGGCAGCGCTGGGGCTCGCGGTCTTGGCGAACGCCCCCGCCGAGGCGCAGGGCCGGTGGTTCTACGCGTTCGGCTACCAGTCGTCGATCCCGCTCTCCAACACCCAGGACTTCACGGACAACCTCAGCTGGCGCGGCGTCAACTTCGAAGCGCGCAAGTCGATCAAGCCGGGCATGACGGCGGGGCTTTCCCTCGGCTGGCACGTTTTCGACGAGGAGACCGACGAGGTGGTCTCCTTCGAGAACCTCGACATCAGCGGCGACCAGCTGCGCTACATCAACTCGTTCCCTGTCCTGGTCAACGTGCACAAGTACTTCGGCCAGGAAGGCGGCATTCGCCCCTTCGTGGGGCTCAACGCCGGCGGTTACATCATGGAGCACCGGCTCGAGATCGGCCTGGTCGCCCTCGCGGAGACGAATTTCCACTTCGGGTTCGCGCCCGAGCTGGGCTTCGTGTTCCCGCTCGAGGGCAACTCGGCGGTCTTCCTCAGCGGGCGGTACAACTACGCCTTCTCGGCCGGCAACGTGGACGACCAGTCCTACGTAGGGATCTCCGCCGGTTACGCCTGGTCCAACTGGTAGTCGCGTGGGCTTCGCCGCGGGGCGGCAGGGACCCCGGTCCCGCCGTCCCGCCCGTGTCCCAGGCCGGACCCCGCGTCGCGCGGGCGGGTCCGGCGGTCTCCCATCCGTCGCGCAGGGATGAAAGAGAGGAAGCTCAGATGAAGAAGGTCATTCTCCTGCTGCTGTTCGCCGCCGCGCTCATCGTGCCTGCGGCCTACGCGCAGTCCGCCACCGACGACATCGAGATCACACGCAGCGACATCCAGGCCGACCGCAAGGCCATCGTCGCCGTCAACATGGGACTCACAGAGGCCGAGGGCACCGCCTTCTGGCCGGTCTACAACGCGTATCGGGCGGAGATCACCAAGGCGGGCGACCGCGTGGTCAAGGTCATCACCGACTATGCCGCCGCCTATACGAAGGACACGATGACCGACGCGCAGGCCAGCCTGATGGTCAAGGAGTGGCTCGCGGCGCGCTCCGACAAGGCCAAGATGAACTCGTCCTACCAGAAGAAGTTCGAGAAGGTGCTGTCGCCGAAGAAGGTGGCGCGCTTCTACCAGATCGAGAACCGCCTCGACCTCATCGTCGAGATGGCCGCTGCCGAGGAAATCCCGCTGGTGAAGTAGGCGTCGGGCCGTCGGGGGCCGCGGGGCGGGCGCTCAGCCCGCCGGCGGCTCCTCGGCGGTGACGGCGAGGACCTCGAGCCCGTAGGCCTCGTCCACGTGGCAGGCCGCCCCGCAATCGGGGCAGATGTAGACGTGGTCGGTCACGTCGGTGGCCGCGATGCGGCGCTGGCAGCCGCACCCCTCGCAGGCCCGGATCTCCGAGAACTCCTCGACCACCAGGTGGGCGCCGGCCAGCGGCGTTCCCGGCACCAGAGCGGCGAAGGCGCGCCGCAGCGCGTTCTCCGAGTAGACGCTGCCGCGCCGCAAGCGCACCTCCATCACGCGCTGGCCGCCCAGGGCCTGCGCGTCCTTGCCGAGCCGCGCCACCAGCTCGCGCATGATGCCGTACTCATGCATGGCCGGACTCCGCGGGGGGTGCGCAAGGCGCGCCGGCCGCCGGGGCCGCCGCTTCCGCCAGGATCTCCCGCGCGCGGGCCACCAGCCCGGCCAGTCCGGCCTCGACCGCCGGCGAGAGCCCGCCGCCGAGGGTGTAGGGGTCGGCGGTCTCGATGGCCAGGATGCGGATGTCGGTGGGGAAGGGCAGCTCGAGCCGCCGGGCCAAGGCCAAGAGCTCCGGCAGGCCGGCGAAGTGCGGCGACGGTGCTTCGATGGCGTGCAGGTCGGCGGGGGCGATCTCGGTCACCGTGCCGGGAGCGCGGCGGCCGGTGCAGATGCTGTCGAGGATCAGGGCGCGGTCGAAGCCGATGAAGTGGTCGAGCAGCGCCAGGCCGGCCAGCCCCGTCTCCACGACCTCGACGCCGCCGCCGGGCGGGATCTCCCGCTGCAGCTGCCGCACCGCGAGCAGGCCGACGGCGTCGTCGCTGAGCAGGTCGTTCCCCAGACCGAGGACCAGAGTCCGCATCGTCACCGTCCGGCGCGGGCGGGGGGCGTCGGCCGCGCCCCGCCGCTCCCGCGCATCGCTAACGCCCCTCAGTCGCGGCGGATCTCCCGCACCAGATCGCCCTGCGGCCCGAACAGGCGCGCCACCAGCGGCAGGTTGCCCGGCAGCGAGTGCGTAGCGCAGCCGAAGCACGGGTCGTAGGCGCGGAACGCCATCTCTACCATGTTCAAGAGGCCCTCGGAAACCTGGCCCTTCTTGATCAACCCCTTGGCCGCCTTGTCGACGCTCATGGCGATGCGCGCCGCGTTGTTCTGCGTGGCCACGATGAGGTTGGCCTTGGTGATGATGCCGTTGTCGTCGGTCTCGTAGTGGTGGAACAGGGTGCCGCGCGGCGCTTCCACGACGCCGATGCCGACCGACGGCTTCTCGGTCGGGAGGCGGCGGATGTCCGGGCTGGTGATCTCCGGGTCGTTGATCAGAGCCACCATGGTCTCGGCCGCCTGCAGCATCTCGATGACCCGCGCCCAGTGGGTGGCCAGCGTGTGGTGCACCGGCTTGCCGCCCAGGGTGGCGAAGAACTCCTCGTACGCCGCCTGGGCGCGCGGCGTGGCCATGCCGTCGGAGGCGTTGAGGCGGGCCAGCGGCGCGACCGCGTAGACGCCGCTCTCCGGGCCCTCCTCGAAGCCCTTCCAGCCCACCGGCTTGAGGTAGCAGAACTTGATGTAGCTCCACGGCTCGGTGCGCTCGGCGATGTAGTCGCGGTACTTCTGCGCCGGGAACTTGGCGTACTCCTTGCCCGTCGGGTCCACCACCCGCAGCAGGCCGTCGTAGAAGTTCACCTTGTTCTGGGCGTCCACCAGCCCCATGTAGTAGGTGCGGTGGGTGTAGGGGTCGGAGGTGATCAGGTTCACGTAGTCCGGGTTCTTCAGCACGATGTCCTTGAACACCTGCTGGGTGAAGAGCGCGAACTCGAGACTGTCCCTGGCCAGCTCCTGGAAGCGCGCCAGGTCGGCCTTGGCGAGGCCCTTGGACACCCCGCCGGGCAGCCCCAGCACCGGGTGGATGACCTTGCCGCCGAAGTAGGTGATCAGCTCGCGCACGCGGCGGCGCATGGAGATGACCTTCTTGCCCACCTCGACGCCGACCTTCTCGACCACGCCGACGATGTTGCGCTGGGCCGCCTGCGCCTGGGGGCCGACGATGAAGTCGGGGCCGCCCAGGATGTAGACGTGCAGGGCGTGGTCCTCGAGCGTGAAGGCGTTGTAGACCAGCTCGCGGATCTTGCGCCCGGTCGGCGTCGGCTCGACCTTGTAGAGGTCGTCGAGCGCCTTGGTGCCGGCCATGTGGTGGGCCGTGGGGCAGACCCCGCAGATGCGGCTGGTGATCTGCGGCATCTCCTCGGCGGGCCGGCCCAGGCTGAACACCTCGAAGCCGCGCAGCTCCGGGATCTGCAGGTAGGCGCGCTCCACGTCACCCTGCTCGTCGAGGAAGATGTCGATCTTGCCGTGCCCCTCGAGGCGGGTGATGGGGTCGATGGTGACATGCTGCCGCTTGCCGACGGCCACGGCCTGCGGGCTGCCCTTCCCGTCTGCTCCAGTCGCTGCGCTCATGGGTTCGCTTTCTCCGGTTTCTGAGACCCCGCCGCCGATTCCGTCACGCCGCCCCGGCCGTCAGCGGCCGGCGGCACCCGACTTGCCGTTGCCCGCGGCCGCGAGCGCCGGCATCACGTTGACCAGTTCCGACCCGATGCCCAGGCGGTCCGGCTCGAGCCCGAGGGCCAGCCCGACCAGCTGGGTGAAGTACAGCACCGGCACCTTGAAGTCCGTGCCGAAATCCGAGTTGACCTGCTTCTGGTAGCACTCCAGGTTGACCTGGCAGAGCGGGCAGGCCGTGGCGATGACCGCGGCCCCGGACTGCACGGCGCTCTGCAGCAGGTTGCGCACCAGGCTGAGCGCCGCCTCGCGGTTGGTGATGATCAGCGCGCCGCCGCAGCAGCGCAGCTTGAGCTGGAAGTCCGTCGGCTCGGCGCCGATCGCGCCCAGCAGGTCCTCGAAGAAGCGCGGCTGCTCGACGTCCTCGTGGTCCTTGCGCGGCCGCAGGATCTGGCAGCCGTAGTAGGGGGCGACGCGCAGGCCGGCGAGCGGGCGGCGCACCCGCGCCTTGATCTCCTCCAGCCCGACGTCCTGCACCATCACCTCGATGAGGTGGCGCACCGCCGACTCGCCGCTCCAGCGCAGGTCGTCCTCGGCCAGGGCGAAGTTGATGTGCTCCGCCAGGTCGGCGTCCTTCTTGAGGTGCTTGCGGGCCGAGTGCATGTTCTTGTAGCAGCCGCTGCACGGCGCCACCACGTCGAGCTTCTGCTGCTCGGCCATGGCCAGGTTGCGGGCGCACAGCGTGTAGGCGAGCAGCTCGTCGACGGCGAAGTAGGTGGTCGCGCCGCAGCAGTTCCAGTCCTCCAGCTCCTGCAGCTCGACCCCCAGGGCGCGCGCCGACTCGATCGCCGACACGTGGTAGCTGTGCGCGATCTTCTCCAGCGAGCAGCCCGGGAAGTAGGCGTACTTCTTCATCACTTGTCTCCCATCGGGAGGATCCGCCGCACCACCCGCTTGAAGTTCTCCAGGCGCTTGATGCGCGCCGGCAGCAGCGGCATGCGGCCCTTGAGCATCAGGCCGGTGGCCGTGGCGGCCTCCTGCAGGAAGTCCTGCAGCCCGTAGGTGAAGAGGTAGGAGGTCGCCAGCACCGGCTCGTACGACCGCCCGCTGCTCACGATCGTCTTGACGAAGGTCTCGGAGAAGGTCGGCCCGATGAGGCCGTCCTGGTACTGGTTCTTCCAGATCGAGTAGCGCTTCAGCGCGTACATCAGCTCGGCGATGTCGATGCCGCGCGGGCAGCGCACCGTGCACTGGTAGCACGACGAACAGTACCAGTAGGTGTTGCTGCCCATCACCATCGCCTTGCGGTCGGCGCGGATCATGGCGATGAGCCGCCGCGGCGTGTGGTCCATGAAGCCGGCCACCGGGCACGATCCCGAGCACACCCCGCACTGGATGCAGGTGTTGATCGGGTTGCCCTCGGCGGCGTACAGCAGGTTGCCGATCTCGCCGACGAACGACAGCTTGGTCCCCGCGGGCGCGGTGCTCATTTGCCGTCACGCCCCTTCGCCCCCGCCTTGATCAGGGCCTCGACGCGCTCGAGCAGCAGCTTGGGTTCGACCGGCTTCTCCAGCAGCTCGTCGTGGGCGACGAAGTGCGGGTGCAGGGCCTGGCTGCCGAACAGGAAGGCGATCTGCTCGCGGATGCTGGTGATGATGAGCACCGGGACGTTGCGCAGCTCGGCGTCCTGGCCCATCTTGCGGGCGATCATGAGGCCCTCGGCGCCGCGGCCCATCATGATGTCGAGCAGCAGCAGGTCGTAGCGCTTCTGCTTCAGCGCCGCGAGGCCGTCCTTCGGGTTGTAGAAGACGTCGACGTCGTAATGAGGGCTCAGGATCGACTTGATGCCCTCCACGAAGTCCGGGTCGTCGTCGATCATCAACAGCTGCTTGCGCTCGCTCATGACTGGTCTCCGGGATCCCTGGTGGATGACGCGGCCGATGGCGTTCCGGCCGGGCTCTGGGTTGCCGCGCCGTGCGCGGGCAGGCGGATCGTGAACGTGGTTCCCTTGCCGACCTCGCTGGCCACCGCGACGGTGCCGGCGTGGGCCTCGACGATGCGCTTGGTGAGCGCCAGGCCGAGGCCGGCCCCGGCTTCGCTGCCGGCCGAGCTCTTGGCGCGGTAGAAATCGCCGAACACGTGCGGTAGGTCCTCGGGGGCGATGCCGACGCCGTTGTCGGCGACCTCGAGGATCACGTGGCCGCCCTCGCTGCGGGCCCGCACCTCCACCTGCCCGCCCGCGGGGGTGTACTTGACGGCGTTGCCGATGAGGTTGACCAGCGCCTCGGTCAGGGTGCCGGCGTCGCCGAGCACCGGTGGCAGCGGCTCGCCCACCGCCTCGGTGATGGTGATGGCCTTGCGGGTGGCGTGCGGCTGCATGGTCTCGACCGCCTTGGCGATCGCCGGGGGCAGCGCCACCGGCGTGAAGCTCTCGCGGATCGTGGCCACCGGCACGGACACCGCCTTGAGCCACGTCCCGATCATGCCGAGCAGGTCGCCGATGCGGCCCTTGAGGCGCTCGAAGCGCTCCTTCTGCGCCTCCGTGAGCTGGCCCGACAGCTCGGCGGCGAGCCCCAACAGGTTCTGCTGCACGGCCGAGAGCGGGGAGCGCAGCTCGTGCGAGATGATGGCCGAGAAGTTCTCGCGCAGCATCTCCCGCTCGCGGCGCAGGGCGATGGTCTCCAGCACCAGGCGGCGCTTCTCGAGGCCGCGCCGCGTGATCATGCGCAGCTCGTCGGGGGTGAAGGGCTTGGGCAGGAAGTCGAAAGCCCCCTGCTTCATGGCCTCGACCGCCGAGCCCACCGTCGAGTAGCCGGTGATGACGATGGCCACCAGCGTCGGGTCGGTGGCGCGCAGCTGCGCCAGCACGTCGAACCCCGAGATCCCCGGCATCATCAGGTCGACGAGGATCAGGTCGGGGTTGAACTCCGGCACCAGCGCCAGCCCCGCCGCGCCGTCGCGGGCCGTGGCGACCTCGTAGTCCTCCCCCTCGAACACCAGCAGGCAGGAGTCCAGGACGACGTCCTCGTCGTCGATGATCAGGATCTTGCTGCGCGTCTCCACGGCCTACGCCGCCTCCGCCACCGACAGGGGCAGCCGCACGCTGAACGTGGTGCCCTTGCCGATCTCGCTCTCGACCCCGATGGTGCCCTTGTGCTCCTTGACGATGCCGAAGCTCACCGCCAGCCCCAGCCCGGTGCCGCGGCGGGCGCCCTTGGTCGTGAAGAAGGGGTCGAAGATCCGCTCCATGTCCGCTTCCCCGATGCCGCAGCCGGAGTCGGCGAACTCCGCCTCGACGCACTCGCCGGCGGCGTCGTAGCGCGTCGTCAGAGTCAGCCGGCCGCCCTCGAGCATCGCCTCGGCGGCGTTGATGATGACGTTCATGAACACCTGCTGGATCTGCGACGGGTCCATCGGCACCAGGGGCAGATCCTCCCCGAAGCGCTTGACGATCTCGATGTTGTGGAACAGCGACTGGTGGGCCACCAGCGCCACGCACTCGGCGAGCACGGCGTTGACGCTGCACGGCCGCTTGTCCGGCTTGCGCTGGCGCGCGAAATCCAGCAGCCCGCGGATGATGACGCGGCAGCGGTTCGCCTGGGTGGCGATCTTCTGCGCCATGTCGTGCTCGCGGCTGTCGGCCGCCAGCCGCTCCAGCAGCAGGTGCGCGTAGGTGACGATGCCGGTGAGCGGGTTGTTGATCTCGTGCGCCACGCCCGCCGCCAGCTGGCCGATCATCGCCAGCCGCTCCGACTCCATGACCTTGCGGGCGGCCTGCTCCTTGAGCTGCTGGTCGCGCTGCTTGAGCGCCGCGGCCATGAAGTTGAAGGTCTCGGCCAGCTCCTGCAGCTCGTCGCCGGAGCGGATCTCGACGCGCTGGTCGAGGTCGCCGTGGGCGACCCGCTCGGAGCTGCGTGCCAGCTCCTTGATCGAGCGCGAGATGCGCTGCGAGATGAAGTACGACAGGGTCATGGCCACCGCGGCGCCCAGCAGGGTGATGGCCAGGAAGCCGGTGGCCGTCTGCCGCCGCAGGTCCCCGTACTTGGCCTCGAGCAGCCCCACGTAGAGCATGCCGACGATGGCGCCCTTGAGGTCGGTGAGCGGCTCGTAGGCGGCGATGTACCAGTCGTTGACCACGTAGGCGCGGCCGGTCCACAGGCTGCCCTGCCGCACCACCCGGTTGTAGACGTCCTCGGCCACGCGCGTGCCGACGGCCCGCGAGCCGTCGGCGTTCTTGACGTTGGTCGAGATGCGCACGTCGTCCTGGAAGATGGTCGCCGTGCCGACGTCGACGTCCCCGTAGCGCACGCCCTGGAAGACGGTCCGCTTGATCTTGTCGACGATGCCGTTGTTGCGGTTCAGCAGCACGCCGCCGTAGGCCACGCCGGTGAAGCGGTTCTGGAAATCGAAGACCGGCGCCGCCGCCTTGAGCATCAGGCCCGCGGTCTCGTGGTGGTCCGGCCGGGCCCGCGCCTTGGGCGTGGGGACGAACTCGATGGCCGCCCGCTCGGCGAGCTCCGGCGACTCCCGGCGCAGGTCGGCGGCGGAGATCACCGCCGTCGCCGCGGCCGGCTCGTGGCTGCGCAGCACCGCGCGCACCAGCTGGTCGTGGCTCTGGTCGTCGCCGAACATCCCCGGATTCGTCGTGCGCAGCCGCACCGCCCCGGCGGCGTCGGTGATCGCCAGGACGTCGAGCCCCTCCTGGATGCGGATGCCGTTGAGGCGATCCACCAGCCAGGCGCGGTCGCGGCCCGCCAGGGGGGAGCGGACGAAGGTCCGGTCGGAGATGAAGCGCAGCTCGTCGGCGATCCGGGTCAGCTGGTTGCTGTAGATCTCCCGGGCCGAGTTCAAGTCGGTGCGCACCTTCTCCTGGGCCTGGGCCACGAAGCGGTCGCCGATGATCCACAGGCCGACGGCGCTGAAGATGACCGTCGTCAACACGATGACGAGCAGGAAGCTCAGCACCAGGTTGGTGGCGATCGGCTTGCGCAGCACGTGGCGGATGACCACGTCGGCGCCCGCCGCCGGCCGGCCCCGGAAGACTTCGCCTATGGCGGCCCGCAGGCTCACTCGCCTCCCGGGACCTTCTTGCGGAGCAGCGACGCGGGCAGCCCGTAGCGGTAGAAGGTGCCCACCGGGTCGGGGACGCCGGCCAGGACCGCCGCGATCGCCTTCTCCTCCTTCGCCACCAGGTTGGCGGCCAGCGAAGAGAGGATCTTGGCGCCCTGGTCCTTGACCCGCGAAGTGCCGCCGAAGCAGCCGGAGCACGGCATGTGGCCGTTGACGCACAGCGCCTCGCAGCCGCCGCGCGTCGCCGGGCCCATGCACACCACGCCCTGCGCCAGGAAGCACTTCTCGGGGTCCATGAGCTTCTGGTGCGGCCGCTGGAACTCGGCGAAGCCGAGGTCGGTGGGCTTGCTCGCCTTGCGCGGGCATTCGTCGCACAGCGCGATGTCGGGCGCCAGCACGCTGCCCTTGGGCGGCAGGTTCCCCGACAGCAGCGCGCCCACCGCGGCCGCCGTCAGCTTGGGCGTGGGCGGGCAGCCGGGGAGGTAGTAGTCCACGTCCACCACCTGGTCCAAAGTGCGGACCACCTCGTGCAGCCGCGGCAGGGTCAGGCGCCGGCCGCCGTCGTCGTGCGCCGTCTGCGGGTAGGTCTTGGCCGCATTGGCGTTGCTGGGGCCGTCTTCGTAGACGAACTTGAGCAGCTCCTGGAGCGAGAACTGGTTGGCCAGGCCGGGGATGCCGCCGGACGCCGCGCAGGCGCCGTAGGCGATCATGTACTGGCTCTTGCGCCGCAACATGTGCGCCATCTCCTCCTGCTCCGAGGTGCGGATGGCGCCGTTGAGCAGCGTGGCGACGATGGACTTGTCGGGCATCGCCTCGACGTCGTGCTTCTTGAAGTCCATGGCCACCGGCCACAGGACGATGTCCACGGCCTCGACCACGCCCAGGATGTCCTCGGCCAGGTCGACCACCGCCTCCTCGCAGCCGCCGCAGGAAGCGCACCAGTAGAACGCGACTTTGGGCTTAGACATCGGCGGCCTCCTTGACCGGCACCGGCACCGCGGTCCCGGCGTCCGCGTGCGCGCCTTCCGCCAGCTCGCCGTCCCACTCGCGGAAGTGGCCCGGCAGGTCGAGCGGACCCAGCTTCTTGAGCTTCTCCACCATGTCGTTGATGACCGCCTTCACCTTGTCGCCCTCGGCGGCCGAGATCCACTCCAGCCGCAGCCGCTCGGGCTCGATGCCCATGTCGCCGAGCATGCGCTGCAGCAGCTCGTGGCGCCGCAGGCACTTGTAGTTGCCCTCGACGTAGTGGCAGTCGCCGGGGTGGCAGCCGCCGATCAGCACCCCGTCGGCCCCGCGGGCGAAGGAGTCCAGGACGAACTGCGGATCGACGCGGCCCGAGCACATCAGCCGGATGATCCGCACGTTGGAGGCGTACTTCATGCGCGACACGCCGGCCAGGTCGGCGGCCGTGTAGGTGCACCAGTTGCAGAAGAAGCCCACGATGCGCGGCTCCCAGGTCTTGTCACTCATTCGCCAGCACCCCCTCGATCTCGCTGAAGATCTCTTCGTCCTCGAACATGTTCTGCACGATCGAGCCCGACGGGCACGAGGCCACGCAGGTGCCGCAGCCCTTGCACAGCGCCTCGTTGATGACCGCCTTCTTCTTGTCCTCGACGTACGCGATGGCCGTGTAGGGGCACAGCGGGATGCACGACTTGCAGCCCGAGCAGTCGTCCTCGCGGATGTAGGCGGTGTTCGGCTCCAGCTCGATGTGCCCGCGGCAGATGAGCGAGTAGGCCTCGGCCGCGGCGGCGCCGGCCTGGGCCACGGTGTCGGGGATGTCCTTGGGGCCCTGGCAGCAGCCGGCCAGGAAGACGCCGTCGGTGAAGGTGCTGACCGGCGCCAGCTTGGGGTGGCGCTCGAGGTAGAAGCCCTCGTCGCCGCAGCTCATGTTCAGCATGCGGCGCACGTCCTGGGAGTCGGCGTTGGGCTCCAGGCCGACCGACAGCACCACCATGTCCACCGGGAACTTGAGGACGCGGCCCAGCAGCGTGTCCTCGGCCTGCAGGATGAGCCGGCCGCTGTCGCCGTCGGAGGGGTCCGGGTAGACGTCGGCGACCTTGCCGCGCACCAGGTGCATGCCCTCCTCGGCGATGCGGTTGTAGAACTCCTCCATGCTCTTCCCCGGGGTGCGCATGTCGATGTAGAAGTTGTAGACCTCGGCGCCGGTGCGCTCCTTGAGCAGGTGCGCCAGCTTGAGCGAGTAGAGGCAGCAGACGCGCGAGCACCAGCGGTGGGTGTTCTCGTCGCGCGAGCCGATGCAGTGGATGATGCCCACCGATTTCGGCGTCTTGCCGTTGCGCATGACGATCTCGCCGCCGGTCGGCCCCGACGAGTTGACCAGCCGCTCGACCTCGAGGGCGTTGTAGACGTTCGGGTAGATGCCGTAGCCGTAGTAGGGCAGGCGCTTGGCGTCGAAGATCTGGAAGCCGGTGGCCACGATCACCGAGCCGACCGTGATCTCGACCAGCTCCTCCTCCATCGCCAGGTCGATCGCCTTGCGATCGCCGCAGGCCTTGACGCACGGCTGCTTGCAGCCGTTGGGGTGCGTGAAGTGCCGGCAGGTCTGGTCGTCGAGCATGACGATCGGCGGCACCGCCTGCGCGAACGGCAGGAACACCGGCTTGCGCTTGCCGAGCCCGAGGTTGAACTCGTCGGGGAAGGTGGGCAGCCGGTAGACGCAGGCCTCGATGCACTCGCCGCAGCCGGTGCACAGGTCCTCGACGATGTAGCGCGGCTTGCGCCGCACCGTCACCTTGTAGCTGCCGACGAAGCCCTCCACCTTGGCCACCTCGGAGTAGCTCCACAGGGTGATGTTGGGGTTGGCCCGCACCGTCGACATCTTGGGCGTCAGGATGCAGGCGGCACAGTCGAGGGTGGGGAAGGTCTTGTCGAACTTGGCCATGTGGCCGCCGATGGTCGGCTCGCGCTCGACCAGGTAGACCTTCTGCCCGCCCTCGGCGAGCGTCAGCGCGGCGTGGATGCCGGCGATGCCGCCGCCCACCACCAGGGTGGCCGGGTGGATGGGCACCTTCTTGACCTCGAGCGGCTTGTGGAAGGCCACGCGCATGACGGCGGCGCGCACCAGGGCGATGGCCTTGCGCGTGACCTCCTCGCGGTCGGTGTGCACCCAGGCGCCGTGCTCGCGGACGTTCACCATCTGGAAGAAGTACGGGCTGATCCCCGCTTTCGCCGTGGCGTTGCGGAAGGTGCGCTCGTGCAACAGCGGCGAGCAGGCCGCCACCACGACCCGGTTGAGCTGGTTCTCCCGGATGTCCTGCTGGATGAGCTCCTGCCCGGGATCCGAGCACATGTACTTGTAGGTGCGGGAGACGACCACGTTCGGCAGCGTGGCGGTGTACTTCGCCACCCGCTCCACATCCACCATGCTGGCGATGTTGGTCCCGCAGTGACAGGCGTAGAACCCGACCCGCACGGGCTCGTTCGGCGATTGCCGCATGGTCATCCCTCCAGTGACTCGGCCAGCAACTCGACCACGTCCCGGACCACCAGCTGCTTGTCGTGGCCCAACGTCTTGACGGCGTCCTCGAAACGCGACAGCTCGTACGGGCAGGCGATGGCCAGCACGTCGGCGCCGGCCGCCACCGCCTCCTTGACGCGGCGCTCGGACAGCCGCTCCATGTCCTTCGCCTTGTAGAAGGTGTCCAGCCACATGCCGCCGCCGCCGCCCCCGCAGCACAGGGAGTTGAGGCGGTTGTGCACCATCTCGACCAGGGTGACCCCGGGGATGGCGCCGAGCAGGGCGCGCGGCTCGTCGTAGACGCCCATGCCGCGCCCCAGGCAGCAGTTGTCGTGGTAGGCCACCTTGCGCTCCAGCTGCTTCACCAGCTTCGGCTGCAGATCCTCGAGACGCCCGGCCAGCAGCTGCACCACGTGCTCGGCCTGCCAGCCGTTGGCGGCCAGCGGGTAGCGCCGGTGGAAGGCGTTGTAGGCGTGCGCGTCGCCGGTCACGATGCGGTTGAACTTGTATTTCGAGAGCAGCTTCACGTTGGCCTCGGTGAGGGTCTCGAAGAGCCCCGACTCCCAGGTCATGTAGCCGCACTCGCCGGCGCACTTCTCGTCGTTGCCGAGGATGGCGAAGTCGACGCCGAGGGCGGCGAAGAGCTTGGCCGTCGCCCGGCTGACCGCCTGGCCGCGCGGGTAGAACGACGAGTAGCACTCGACGAACCACAGCACGTCCACCGGCCGGCCGGCCTGCGCGATCAGCGGCACCGGCACGCCGGCGGTCGCCGCCCACGCCGCCCGCTTGCGCCCGGACTCGCCCATCGGGTTGCCGTAGCGCGAGAGGTTCTCCAGGGACTTCTGCAGCTCGCCCGGCATCTCCTTGAGGCTGATCAGGGTCTGCTCCTTGACCAGCGGCAGGAGCACGTCGGTGAGCCTGATGCCGCGCGGGCACTTGGACATGCAGGCGTAGCAGGCGACGCAGCGCAGGAGGCTCCCGGAGGCGATGACCTCGTCGATCAGCCCGCGCCACAGCATGTCGATGACCAGCCGCGGCGGGTAATCCATGTGCTCCCCGTACGGGCAGGCGCCGGCGCACGTCCCGCACTGGATGCAGGACATGATGCGGTGGCCCTCCGGGGTGGCGAGGAGGGTCTCCAGGGTGGTGTCGGTCGGACAGGTGATCTGGCGTTCGGCTACGGTCATGGACTGGCCCTTCCTATGCCTGCAGCGCGTCCCACACCAGCTCGGCCAGGTCCCTCACGGCGAGGGTGCCCTCCGTGCCGGTGGTCTTCACCGCGTCGCGGAACATGGCGATGTCCTTGGGGCAACTCACCACCAGCGTCGTGACTCCCGGCAGCGCCGCCGCCTCGCGCACGCGGCTCTCCGCCGGGCGCTCCTTGATGCCCGGCACGTCTTCCATCCAGATGCGGCCGCCGCCCGCGCCGCAGCAGAAGCTGCGGTTCTTGCTGCGCGGCATCTCCACCACCTCGAGGCCGAGGCCCGTCAGCAAGCGGCGCGGCGCGTCGTAGACGCCGTTGTAGCGGCCGAGGTAGCACGGGTCGTGGTAGGTGACGCGGCCCGAGAGCCGCTTCCTGAGCGGCAGCCTGCCCTCGGCCAGCAGGCGGTCGAGCACCTCGGTGTAGTGCACCACCCGCAGGCTCTCGCCGTCGTGGCGGTACTCGTTCTTCAGCGCGTTGTAGGTGTGCGGGTCGGTGGTCACGACGGTCTGGAACCGGGCCTTGTCGAGCACCTGCAGATTCTTCTCCCGCAGCATCTCGAAGAGGCCCTCCTCGCCGACCCGGCGCACGTCGTTGCCGGCGTTGCGCTCGCCCTCGTAGAGCAGCCCGAAGTCGAGCCCGGCGGCCTGGAAGATCCCCGCCGTCATGCGCGTGATCTCCTCGAGGCGCGGGTCGTAGGAGGCGTAGTCGCCGACGAACCACAGGTACTCGACCGGCTCCTTGCGCGCGTCCTTGGGCTTGACGCCGAGCGGCTGCGTCCACTTGGCCCGCATGCGGTCCGACTTGCCGAACGAGTTGCCGTAGCGCGTGAGGTTGGCGAGCATGTCCTGCACGTTCTTCTCGACCTGGCCCTCGCTCACCAGGTGGCGCCGGAACTGGACGACCAGCGGCACCTGCTCGTTCCACACGGCGCAGCGCTCCATGCACGCCATGCAGGTGGTGCAGGCCCAGATCTCGGTCTCGGGGATGACCTCGCCGATGAGCGCCGGGCGGGCGCCGCCGTTCCCGTCGCCGGTCTTCGCCGGCGCGGCCTCGGCCACGGCCGTCGCCGCCGGAGCGGTCGCCGCGACCAGGCCCGCCGCCGCGGCCGGAGCCGCCGGGGCCGCGGCCTTCGCCGCCGCCAGCCCGGTCTCGATCATGTGCTTCTTGAGGCGCTGGATGACCTGCTGCGGCAGCAGCGGGAAGCCCGCGGCGGCCGCCGGGCAGGCGCGGTCGCAGCGGCCGCACTCGGCGCAGGAGAGCCCGCCCAGGAGCTGCTTCCAGGTGAGTTCCTCCCAGCGCGCCGACCCGGCCGCCGATTCCTCGCTGGCGCCGGCGATGGTCAGGTCGCCGAGCGGCCGCAGGTTGCTGAAGTAGACGTTGAACGGCGAGGCCAGCAGGTGCAGGTGCTTGGAGAAGGGCAGGTAGGCGAGGAAGCTCAGCACGCCCAGCGTGTGCACCCACCACATGCCCTGCACGAGCCCGCCGGCGGTCCCCGGGGCCAGCCCCGCGAACGCCGGCGCCAGCCGGCTGCCGACCGGGGTCCACGGACTCGCTCCCGCGCCCTCGGCCACTATCCGGAAGGTCCCGCCGAACAGCGAGCTGAGCATCAGCACGCCGATCCACGCCAGGATGGCGTTGGCGTCGGCGCTCAGGTGCAGGTGCGGCGGCGCGAAGAAGGTGCGGCGCACCGCCGCGGTCACCAGGCCGGCCAGCACCAGGACCGCAAACCCCTCGAGGAAGAAGGCGACCGGCGCTACCTCGTCCGGATAAGGGATGGGCAGGAAGGGGAAGAGGCCGCGCACCAGGCCCCAGTTGAAGCACACGACATAGACGCAGAAGCCCCAGAAGATGAGCAGGTGGGGCAGGCCGATGGCGCGCTCCCCGAAGATGCGCGGCTGCAGGAAGACGTGCTTGGCGACGTGCAGCAGGCGCCGCGCCGGCTGGTCGAAGCGGTCCTCGGGACGGCCCTGGCGCACCAGGCCCACCAGCCGCCAGGCGCGCCAGCCGAAAGCCCCGAACGACGCCACGGTCAGCACCCAGAGCACGGCCAGCCCCGGCATCCCCAGCATCGACACGGCGACCGGATCGTGGATCATCGCGTTCACCCCTTGCGCGCCTTGATCTTCTCCACCAGCGCGGGGAGGATCTCCAGCAAGTCCCCGCAGACCCCGTAGTGCGCGAAGTCGAAGATGGGAGCGTTCGCGTCGGTGTTGACCGCGACGATCAGCTTCGAGTTCTGCATGCCCTCCCAGTGCTCGGGCGCGCCGCTGATGCCGAACGCCATGTAGAGCCGGGGCTTCACCGTCATGCCGGACTTGCCGACCTGGCGGGTGAGCGGCAGCCAGCCCTGGTCCACCACCGGGCGCGAGCCGCACACCGCCCCGCCCAGCACGTCGGCCAGCTCCTGGGCCAGCTCGATGTTGTCCTGCGTCTGGATGCCGCGGCCGATGGCG
>CAYLSO010000118.1:0-11924 GCA_964386525.1 uncultured bacterium | reverse complement strand
CCGGCCGGCTCCGCCCTAGGCGGGCACCACCTGCCGGTTCTCCACGATCTTCTCCTCTTGCACGCTCGCCGCCTCGATCAGCAGATCGAAGATGCGGCGCTCGAGCAGCGCGTCGCGCACGCGCGCGCGCCGCTCGGCCGGCGCCAGGGCGCGGAAGTCCGCCGCCGAGCGGCCGCGCGAAGCGGCGATGCGCGCCATCTCCGCCGCCAGCTCCTCCTCGCCGACCTCGAGCTTCTCCTGCGCCGCGATGGCGTCCAGCAGCCACTCGCGGGCGACGCGCCGCTCCATCGACTCGCGGAAGCGCGGCAGCAGCTCGAGCCGCTGCTCCTGCGTCAGCTCCGTCCCGCCGGTGGCGCGCGCCAGCGCCTCCTCGGTGAGCCGCTCGGCGAGCCCGTCGGGGACGGGCACCGGGTTGCGCCGCAGCAGGTCGCTGACCAGGTCTTCCTCCAGGGCATGCCGCGAGCGCAGCCGCTCCTCGCTCTCCATCTGGAGGCGGATGCGGGCGCGCAGATCACCCAGGCTCTCGAGACCGAAGACCTCCTTGGCCAGGTTATCGTCCAGTTCCCGTAACTTCTTCTCTTGAATCTTCTTGACCTTGACGTGGAAGCGGACGGCTTTGCCCGCCAGATCGGGATTGCCGAAGTCTTCCGGATACTGCACTTGCAGCGTCCGGCTCTCCCCCGCCTGGGCCCCCGCCAGGCCCTCCCGGAAGGCCGGCAGCAGGCCCTCGTTGGCCAGGTCCAGGCTGGCATCCCGCGTCCGGCTGCCCTTGAGCGTGCGCCCCTTCTCGTCGATGCGCACGTGGTCCACGACCACCACGTCGGTCGGCCCGACCGGCCGCTCGACGGCAAGCAGCTGGGCGGTGTCCTCGCGGATGCCGGCCAGCGCCCGGTCCACATCCTCCTCGGTGACCTCGCGCACCCGCCGGGTGAGCGGGATGCCGCGGTAGTCCTTGGCCTCGACCTTGGGCCGCACCTCGACCACGGCGCGAAAGCGCAGCGGCTCGCCCGGCTGGTAGCGCACATCCTCGATGCGGGCCGGCCCGACCGGCTCGAGCTGCTGCTCGCGCGCCGCCTGGCCGAAGGCCTCGTTCACCGCGCTCTCCACCGCCTCATCCTGCAGGCTGCTGCCGAAACGGGATTCGATGAGGGAGCGCGGCGCCCGCCCCTGCCGGAAGCCCGGCATGGAGGTGCGGCGCTGCAGCTCGTTGGCCACGCGGTCGAGGTGGCGCTCCACCTCGGCGTGCGGGACGGTCAGCTCGAGGACCCGGCGAGCGGGCCCTTCTTCGAGGATACGGACTTCCATGCGGTTCCGATCTCTCCTCTCCGCGCCGGGCGCGGAGCCGGTTCGGCGCGAACGTCGTCGTCAGCCGGCCGCGTCGGGCTCTGCGATGCCGGGGTGCGGCCGACGGGTGCCGGGAATGCGAGAGGGGGGAGTCGAACCCCCATGAGTTACCCCACTGGATCCTAAGTCCAGCGCGTCTGCCAGTTCCGCCACTCTCGCAAGAGGTCTCTCGATGGGCTCATCGGCCGACCGGCGGCGGCAGAACTCGGCGGCCGGCGGCGTCCAAGAAGCTCGAATGACCTTGCGGGGGACAGGATACCACACCCCCGGAACACCCGCGGCGGGTCCCGGCCCGGCGCCGGGGGGCCGCTGCGAAGCGTTGGGGCGCCAGCGGATGGCTCAGAAGCGGACGTCGAGACCGATCGCCAGGAAGGCGCGCGCGGACACGTCGTCCTGCGGGGTCTGCCGGCTCTCGCGCGCGTACGAGATCCGCACCACCGACCCCTCGAGCTTGTAGCCGAGGCCGATGCCGAAGGAGCTGTACCGAGCCGCCCCGTCGCCGGGGTACGGCGACCAGCCGAGGCCGACGCGGAACTCCCAGGGCAGTATCGGCGAGGCGTAGGCGTACCCGGCGGCCAGCCGCACCCGCTCCGGCTGGCGCTCGTCGCCCCGCCCGAGCGTGTCGCCGAGCGTCACGTCGCGTGGCCCCACGTAGCCGGCCGACAGGTGGAGGTTGCCGCCCGCGGAGCGCCCCACGTGCACGCCGAGGTCGGCCGAGAACGGCACCTCGTCGTGGCCCGACTTGTCCCCGTCCTCGGTCTCCAGGTCGGTGCCGCCGGCGGCGCGGGCCGCCGCGCCGACGGAGAGCCACGGATACGGCGCCGCCACCACGCCCAGCGCGCCGCCCACGGCCAGGCCGTCGAGGCGCACCTCCTCGGGCTGCGGGAACGGCGGGTTCGCCTGGCTCTCCGCCGACGGGACGGTCTGGAACCGCTCGAGCGGGCGCGACAGCTCGAATGCCGCCCCCAGCGAGACCCGGCCGCGGCGATAGGCGGCCGCCAGCCCGGCCCGCGCCAGGCTCGAGGTGAACTCGTTGTCGCGGGTGATCGGGGGCTGCGTGGCGGCGAAGGCGGTGTCGAGGAACGACTCGTGCGCCTGGTCATAGGCGTCCTGGGTGACGTAGAGACCGTACGCCATCGCCCCGCGCGACAGCGCGGCCCCCGCCTCCCCGAACGCGACCAGCGGGCTCGTGTCGGAGTACTCGCGCGTGTTCGCCTTGACGTCGCTGCGCTGCGGGTCCAGCAGGACGCCGGTGAGCCGCAGCCGGTCATGCGATTCGAGGCCCAGCAGCGCCGGATTGACCGACCAGCCGGAAGCGGGGTCGGCGGCTCGGCCGGCCCCCGCCAGCGCGGCGTCGGCCGCGGTGAGCGGCGTCCACATACGCTCCGGGAAGCGCGATCGGGTGATGGAGACCAGGTCGGAGGCGGCCGCCGCCCCCGCCCCGACGGCGGCCAGCAGCGCCACGTGCATACAGAGTCGGCCCAGCGCGCGCATCCGCTTCATTCGTCCTCCATCCTCCCCACGCCACGGTACCCGGAGTCTAGCATAGGCCCGCCCCGGCACGCGGCGACCGGCCACGCCCGCTTGCGCGCGCGGCGCTCGGCGGCCATGCTGCCCGCCACGGGGAGGGACCCGCATGCGAGTACCGTTTCTCCTGCTGGCCGCGGGCCTGCTGCTCGCCGCCGGCGGGTGTGACAGCGGCCGTCACGCCGTCCAGGTGGGCCGCGCCGAGTTCGAGCACCGGGCCCAGGCGCAGGTCGACTCCCTGGATGCGCAGCTGGCGGCGATGCGCTCCCGGGTCGCGAGGCTGGGTGCGAAAGCGCGCCGGCGGGCGGAGGCGGATCTGGGGCTGCTCGAGCGGCGGCGCGACGAGGTGAAGGGCGAGCTGGCCGAGCTGCGCCGCATGGGCGGCGCGGCCTGGCGGCGGGCCCGCGCGGCGATGCCGCGGCAGATGGCCGGGCTGGACAGCCTTCGGCGGCGCGTCGCGGAGCTGGAGTTCTGAAACGCTACGCGGCGCCCCCGTGGCCCGGACCGCGCGGCGGCCGCGGCGCGCCGGCTCCGGGTTCCTCGTCGGCGCGCGGCCCGCGCGAGCGCACGCCGCGCCGGCGCATCCACACCTCGAGCCGGCCGTAGACCTGCAGGACGACGAGGCCGACCACCGTGCCCGCCACGGCCAGCCCCATCTCCCCCGCCCCCGCCGCCATGCCCACCGCCGAGGCGATCCAGATGGTGGCGGCGGTGGTGAGCCCGACGACGTCGTTGCGGCGGTGCAGGATGGTGCCGGCGCCCAGGAAGCCGATGCCGGTGATGACGCCCTGGGCGATGCGCGTCGGGTCGATGAGCGCGTTGCGCTCGTGCATCCGATCCCCCAGCAGCATCATCGCCGCCGAGCCGACGCAGACGAGCGTGATGGTGCGCAACCCGGCCGGCTTGCGCACGAAGAAGCGCTCGAAGCCGATGACCGAGCCGAGCACCAGCGACAGCGACAGGCGATAGAGCCAATCTTCCATGAGGTCCTCCGCCGCCGGCGCATCCGCCGCTCGGCAAAGAGCCGATACCGGGCGGCCTCAGCGGCCGCGGAACCCGGGCTTCCTCTTCTGCAGGAACGCGTTCATCCCTTCGTGCCAGTCCTGCGTCGCGCCCAGCACGCCGAAGCGCGCGGCCTCCAGCGCCAGGCCGTCGGCGAGCGCCATCTCGCGGCCGCGCACCGCCGCCTCCAGCGCCGCCGCGACGGCCAGCGGCCCGTGGGCGGCGATCCTCTCGCCGAGGGCGACGCACGCCGGCACCAGCTCGGCCTGCGGCAGCACGCGGTTGGCCAGGCCGATGCGGTAGGCCTCCTCGGCGTCCACGTAATCGCCGGTGGCCATGAGCTCGACGGCGCGCCCCAGTCCGACGAGCCGCGCCAGCCGCTGCGTGCCGCCGTAACCGGGCATGGCGCCGAGCTTGACCTCCGGCAGCCCGAAGCGCGCGTTCTGCGACGCGTAGCGGATGTGGCAGGCCAGCGCCAGCTCGCAGCCGCCGCCGAAGGCGAAGCCGTTGACCGCCGCGATCGCCGGTTGCGGGAAGGCGGCGATGCGGTCGCACACCCCCTGGCCGAGCCGCGAGAGGGCGTGCGCGCCGAGGGCGTCGAGGGCGGCCAGCTCGGCGATGTCGGCCCCGGCCACGAACGCCTTCTCGCCGGCCCCGGTGATCACCAGGGCCCGCACCGCGGGGTCGGCGGCGAGTGCGGCCACGCAGGCGTCCAGATCGAGGAGCGTGGCGCGATCGAGGGCGTTGTGCTTCTCGACGCGGTCCACGGTGACGATGGCCACCGGGCCGCGGCGCTCGAGCCGGAGGCACCGGGAGGCAGGCGGGAGATCGGGAGTGGCGGGACTCGGGCTCATCGCGAGGTCGCTCTCGGGTCGGGGTCGGCCGGCACGGTTGACCGCCGCGGAAGGCGCGGCTAGCATCGGGCGACTGTATTTTCTCGCGAAAACCCCGTCAAGGAGGCGTGAGTGGACGCACGAGAGCGGCTCGCCGACCTGGAGAAGCGCCGCCGCGAGGCCCACGCCGGCGGCGGGCCCGAGCGCATCGCCAAGCTGCACGCCCAGGGGCGGCTGGCGGCGCGCGAGCGGCTGGCCCTGCTGCTCGACCCCGGCTCGTTCCAGGAGCTGGGGGTCTTCGTCACCCACCGCTGCGCCGACTTCGACATGGCCGAGCGCCGCATCGTCGGCGACGGCGTGGTGGCCGGCTTCGGCACGGTGGCCGGCCGGCCGGTGGGCGTGTTCGCGCAGGACTTCACCGTCTTCGGCGGCACCATGTCCGAGGCCAACGCGCGCAAGATCGTGCAGGTCATGGACCGCGCGCTGGAGATCGGCGTGCCGGTGATCGGGCTCAACGACTCGGGCGGGGCGCGCATCCAGGAGGGCGTGGCGAGCCTCGGCGGCTACGCCGACATCTTCCTGCGCAACACGCTGGCCTCCGGCGTGGTGCCGCAGATCTCCGCCGTCCTCGGCCCCTGCGCCGGCGGTGCCGTCTACTCCCCCGCCATCACCGACTTCACGCTCATGGTGCAGGGCACCAGCCACATGTTCGTCACCGGGCCGGACGTCATCAAGGCGGTGACCCACGAGGACGTGAGCTTCGAGGAGCTGGGCGGGGCCATGACGCACGCCGCCAAGAGCGGCGTGGCGCACTTCGTCGCCCAAAACGACGCCGACTGCATGGAGACGGTGAAGCGGCTGCTCTCCTATCTGCCGCTCAACAACCTCGAGGACCCGCCGCGCGCCGCCTGCCCGGACCCGGTCGACCGCCGCGACGAGTCGCTGGCCGCCGCCGTTCCCGACTCTCCCAGCCAGCCCTACGACATGAAGGGCGTCATCACGGCGGTCGTGGACCGCGGCGAGTTCCTCGAGGTGCACGCCCACTTCGCGCGCAACCTGCTGGTGGGCTTCGCGCGGCTGAACGGGCGCCCGGTGGGTGTGGTGGCCAACCAGCCGAGCGTGCTGGCCGGCGTGCTCGACATCAACTCGTCGGTGAAGGGGGCGCGCTTCATCCGCTTCTGCGACGCCTTCAACATCCCGGTCGTCACCTTCGAGGACGTGCCCGGCTTCCTGCCGGGCACCGACCAGGAGCACGGGGGCATCATCAAGCACGGCGCCAAGCTGCTCTACGCCTACTGCGAAGCCACCGTGCCCAAGCTGACGGTGGTGACCCGCAAGGCCTACGGCGGCGCCTACGACGTCATGTCGTCGAAGCACGTGCGCGGCGACTACAACGTCGCCTGGCCCACCGCCGAGCTGGCGGTTATGGGCGCCGAGGGCGCGGTCAACGTCCTCCACCGCGAGCGGCTGGCGCGTGCCGCCGACCCGGCCGCCGAGCGCCGGCAGCTGGTGGACGAGTACAACGCCAAGTTCGCCAACCCGTGGATCGCCGCGGGGCTGGGCTACCTCGACGACGTCATCGACCCGCGGGAGACACGCCCCAAGCTGATCGCCGCGCTCGAGCTCCTGGCCACCAAGAAGCAGAAGCTGCCCTACAAGAAACACGGCAACCTGCCCCTATAGAGGGGCGGATCAGTCGAGGAGCAGCAGCTTGCGCGCCGCCGTGCCGGTCGTCCCCACCGCCCGGCACAGGTAGACGCCCGCCGGCAGGCGCGCGCCGCGGGAGCGGCGGTGAGCGTGTACCCGAGATCCGTGCGCCAGGTAACCCCGGGTCCAAAGAACCCCGAGATCGGCGCCCAGTTCAACGACACGTAGGGATGCGGCGCCCCGGCGTGCGCACCCCCTGCACGGCCTGGAGGTCCGCCATGGCCAGGGTCGTGTAGTTGTAGATCGGCTTGCTGCAGTCGAAGAAAGTCTTCGAGACGTGCAGCGGCGGCACCCCGCTGCCGTCGATCAGTCCCATCAGGTAGAGATCGAGCGGCGACGCCTGCGAGGCGTTGTTGGAGCCTGCCGCGCAGACGGGATCGAAGAGCCCGTCGCCCGTGTCGGTCCACTGGCACCCCCCGAGCAGGCTGCCCACGCTGCTCTGCACGTTGTAGTGCGCCCCGACGCGCAGGCCGAGCGTGCTGCTCAGATAGCTCCCCCACTGGTGCAGGATCTCGTGCGTGACGAAGTTGGAGTAGAGCCCGCGATCGTAGGCGTCCACCGCGTTGACGCCCTGCAGGACGCCGCGGCTGCCGTACAGGTAGCCGAAGTCGAAGATGTCGGGGAGCGCGTCGATGACCAGGTTGGAGAGCAGGGTCAGGTCGTAGTTCAGCCCGCGGCTGCGCAGGAAGCTCTGCGTGTGGCGCGTGCCGGTCATGACGTTGACGACGTGCGCTCCGGCGGCGTCGGCGCCCAGGACCGCGTCGGCGGAGAAGCCGCTGCGCTCGAGGGCTGCCACCACTTCGGCGCGCCCGACGGAGCGTCGCGCGACCTCCGGATCCGGGGCCGAGGCGGCCCCCCCCGGCCAGGCGAGCAGCCCGAGAGCGAGGGGAAGCCATGTGTGGAGCGCGGGTCTCATGATCGGAAGTTCTCTCCTCTTCCCCCGGATTACCCCGGAGGAAACTCGACGGAGAGCATGCCGCCGCGGCCCCGGCTCGCCAAGGCCGCGGGGGCCCTCCTACAGGATCAGCATCGCGTCGCCGTAGGAATAGAACCGGTAGCCGGAGTCGATGGCCTCGCGGTACGCGGCCAGCACGCGCTCACGTCCGGCGAAAGCCGAGACCAGGAGCAGCAGGCTCGAGCGCGGCAGGTGGAAGTTGGTCACCAGCGCGTCCACGGTGCGGAACTCGAAGGGCGGATGGATGAAGAGATCCACCCAGCCCTCGAAGGGCGCGAGTGCCGGGGGGACGGCGACGGCCCCGGCCGCGCCTCCTCCCGCCGAGCGGGCCGCCGCCTCGAGGGCGCGCGTCGCCGTCGTGCCCACGGCCACGATGCGCCCGCCGGCGCCCCGCGTACGGTTCACGGCCGCGGCCGTCGCGGCCGGCACCGAGGCCCACTCCGCCTCGAGGCGATGATCCTCGGGGTTGGCCACTTGCACCGGCCTAAACGTCCCGGGGCCGACGTGCAGGACGAGACGCGCGGTCTCCACCCCCTGGCTCGCCAGCCGCGCCAGCAGTGCGGCCGTGAAGTGCAGCCCCGCCGTGGGAGCGGCCACCGCGCCGCTCACCCGCGCGAAGACCGTCTGGTAGCTCTCGCGGTCGGCCGCGCCGGCCGGGCGCCGGATGTAGGGCGGCAGCGGCATCTCGCCGGCGCGCTCCAGGAGTCCCGGCACATCGGCCGCGGGGAAACGGACCGCCCTCAACCCCTCGCCGGCGCGCTCCCCGACCACCGCCACGCCCGCCACCTGCCCGGAGCCGTCCACGACCGTCACCTCGGCGCCGGGCGCCAGGCGCGCGCCCGGCCGCACCATGGCCAGCCAGCGCCCGTCGGCCAGCGGCCGCACCAGCAGCAGCTCGGCCGCCCCGCCTCCCGCCCGCCGGGCCCGCAGGCGCGCCGCCAGCACGCGGGTCTCGTTGAGCACCAGCAGGTCGCCGGCGCGCAGGTACTCGGGGAGATCGGTGAAGCGGCGGTGGCTCAGCGCCCCGCTCGCGCGGTCGAGCACCAGGAGCCGCGACGCGTCGCGCGCGGCCAGCGGCTCCTGGGCGATGCACGAGTCGGGCAGTTCGTAGTCGTAGAGGTGCACGGGGAGAGGACGGCGGCGCGGCGTCTTCGGGTGGCGCCTAGAGGAGCTTGTCCTGCAGCGTCGCCGGCTCGCCCCCGGCGGCGGGCCGCGCCGGCTCGACCGCCGGGGCCGAGGCCGGGGGCTCGAGACCGAGATGCCGGTAGGCCAGCGCGGTGGCTTCGCGGCCGCGCGTCGTGCGCTTGAGGAAGCCTTCCTGGATGAGGAAAGGCTCGTAGACGTCTTCGAGCGTGTCGGGCTCTTCGCCCACCACCACGGCCAGCGTGTTGATACCGACCGGGCCGCCCTCGTACTTGTGGATGAGCGCTTCGAGCAGCCGGCGGTCCATGTCGTCGAGGCCGCGTTCGTCCACCTCGAGCAGCCGCAGCGATCCCTCCACCAGCGTCCGGTCGATGGCGCGCGCCCCCTGGATCTGCGCGAAGTCGCGCACCCGGCGCAAGAGCCGGTTGGCGACGCGCGGCGTGCCGCGCGCGCGCCGCGCCAGCTCGGTGGCGGCGTCGGCCTCGACGCCGATCCCGAGGATGCGGGCCGAGCGCAGCACGATCTGGCTCAGCTCGGCCGGCTGGTAGTAGTTGAGGCGCACGGTCATGCCGAAGCGGGCGCGCAGGGGCGAGGTGATGAGCCCGGCGCGCGTGGTGGCCCCCACGAGCGTGAAGCGCGGCAACTGGATCTTGATCGAGCGCGCCGACGGTCCGCGATCGAGCAGGATGTCGAGGGTGAAGTCCTCCATCGCGGGATAGAGGTACTCCTCGACCACGTGGTTCAGCCGGTGGATCTCATCGATGAACAGCACGCCGCGCTCGGCCAGGTTGGTGAGCAGGCCGGCCAGGTCCCCCGGACGCTCGATCACCGGGCCCGAGGTGTGCAGGATCTCCACCCCCAATTCGACGGCCAAGATGTTGGCCAGCGTCGTCTTGCCCAGCCCGGGCGGCCCGCAGAACAGCACGTGGTCCAGGGCCTCGCCCCGCTCGCGCGCGGCGCGCAGGAAGACGCCGAGGTTGCTCTTCACCTGCGGTTGGCCGACGAACTCGGCCAGGCGCTGCGGGCGCAGCGTCTCCTCGATGGGCCCCTCTTCCAGGCGCGGCGCCGGGTCGGCCAGGCGCTCGTGATGCGGGCCGGCCGCAGCTTCGGCGCCGGGGCGCGCCGGCTCGCCCGCCGGGAGAGCGGCGGGGTCGGGGCGCGGAGCCTTCGCTTTCAGGGGTTTCGACGGCATGCCAAAAGGATTAGCACGGGTGCCGGACCAAAGCCAGCGGCCGCGTGGCGCCGAGGGACGCGAGCCGGGGCAGCGGTCCGCAGGCGCGGCCCGCTCACCCGCGGGCCTGGGCGCGCGAGGCCGCGGCCAGGGCCCGGCGCACGAGATCCTCGAGGGCGACGCCCTCGCCCGCCTCCTTGGCGGCCGCCTGCACCGCCCTCTGGGCCGCCGGCCGCGGGAAGCCCAGCGAGACGAGCGCGGCGACCGCGTCCTCGAAGCCGCCGGCGGCCGGCGCGGCGGCCGACGCCACGCCGGGCTCGCCGCCCATCTTGTCGCGCAGGTCCACCAGGATGCGCTCGGCCGTCTTGCGGCCGACGCCCGAGACGGTGGTGAGGGCGCCGAGATCGCCGTCGCGGATGCTGCGCGCCAGGGCCTCCGGGCGCAGCCCCGAGAGGACGGCCAGGGCCACCTTGGGCCCGACACCGCTGACCGTGAGCAGGAGCTCGAAGAGGCGCCGCTCCTCGCGCGTGGCGAAGCCGAAGAGCTGCTGCGAGTCCTCGCGCACGATGAGCGCGGTGAACAGCTCCACCTCGTCGCCGGGCTTGGGCAGGCTCTCGTAGGTGGAGAGCGAGACCTGCACGCCGTAGCCGACGCCGCCCACGTCGATCCACGCCGTGGTGGCGCCCTTCTCCCGCAGCCGGCCGCGCAGCGAGACGATCACCGCCCGCCCCCGCGCCCCGCCGCCGTCGCCCGCCTCGCCCTCAACGGATCCTCCCCGCGCCCCGCAGCCGCTCGACGTCGGCCGCCGTCCAGCGGCCCGAGCGCCGGCCCCGCGCCCCGCCCGCCGCGGCCGCCCCGCGCCCGGCCGCCGGGGCGCGCGCCCCGGCGGCCCGCAGCTGCGCGGCAGCCCCCGCGTCGCGCTGGAAGTGGCAGATGGCCAGCGCGGCCGCGTCGGCCTCGTCGGGGCCAGGATGGGCGGCCAGCCCCAGCAGCCGGCGCACCATGCCCTGCACCTGCGCCTTGGATGCGGCACCGCTGCCGGTCACCGCGCGCTTGACCTCGCGCGGCGAGTACTCGAAGACCTCCACGCCCGCGAGCGCCGCCGCCCCCACCACCACGCCGCGCGCCTGGCCCAGGGCGAGGGCGGTGCGCACGTTCTGAGCGTAGATCGCCTGCTCCACGGCCACGCCGCCGGGGTCGTGGGTGCGCACCAGACGGCTGATCTCGAGGCTCAGGCGGGCCAGGCGGCGGGCCAGCGGCCAGCCGGGCGGCAGGGTGATGGTCCCCACGGCCCGGCACACGAGGGCGCGTCCCGCGAGCCTCACGACCGCATAGCCGGCCAGCCGGGTGCCGGGGTCCACCCCGAGGATGCAGCGCGGCTGTCCGGCGGGGGCGGCCGCCGGGACCGCCGCGGCGGGCACGGCGGCGCGGCGGGCGGCCGGACGGGTCGCCCGCGGACGCTCAGTGCGCGAGGCGTGTGAGGACGTCGTCCGCGATCTGGAAATTGGCGAACACCTTCTGCACGTCGTCGTGGTCTTCGAGGGCGTCGATCAACCGCAGCAATTGCGCGGCGCCGCTCTCGGCGACCTCGACCGTGTTCTGCGGCACCTTGGAGAGCTCGGCGTGCTGCACCGGGATGCCCGCCGTCTCGAGCGCCTTCTTCACCTTGTCGAAGGCGCCCAGCGGCGTGACGACCTCGTAGATCTCGCTCGCCTCGGTGTTCACGTCGTCGGCGCCCGCGTCGAGCGCGGCCTCGAGGAGCTTCTCCTCGCCGACCGCCGCGCGGTCCACGTGGATGAGGCCGCGCGACTCGAACATCCACGCCACGCAGCCCGCCTCCCCCAGGCTACCGCCGTTCTTGGAGAACACGTGCCGGATCTCGCCGGCCGTGCGGTTGCGGTTGTCGGTGGCCACCTCGACCAGCACCGCCACCCCCGCCGGGCCGTAGCCCTCGTAGTGAATCTCCTCGTAGGTGACGCCCTCGATCTCGCCGGTGCCGCGCTTGACGGCGCGCTCGATGTTGACGGCCGGCATGTTCTCCGCCTTGGCAGCGTCGACGGCGGTGCGCAGCCGCGCGTTGCCCGCCATATCGCCGCCGCCGTGGCGGGCGGCGATGGCGATCTCCTTGATCAGCTTCGAGAAGAGCTTACCCCGCTGCTGGTCCTTGGCGCCCTTCTTGCGCTTGATGGTCGCCCATTTGGAATGGCCGGACATGATCTCTCCCCGGAATCAGGCTTTCGCC
>CAYLSO010000117.1:0-2689 GCA_964386525.1 uncultured bacterium | reverse complement strand
CGTCTCTCCCCGCGCGGTGGCGGGCGGGGCGGCGCCCTGCAAAGGCCGAGGGCCGGGACCCCGGCGGGGCCCCGGCCCTCACGCCGTCGCCGTCTGCGGCTCAGCCCAGGTGGGGCTGGATCTTCTGGACGAGCGCCTGCTTGGAGACCGCTCCGATCACCTGCTCGACGACCTGGCGGTTCTTGAAGACGAACAGGCTCGGGATACCGCGGATGCCGTAGCGGGCGGCGACCGACTGGCAGCTGTCCACGTCCACCTTCACCACCTTGAGGCGGCCGCTGTACTCGACGGCGATCTCGTCCACGATCGGCGCGATCGCGCGGCAGGGGCCGCACCAGGCGGCCCAGAAGTCCACGAGCACGGGCGTGGCGGACTGCAGGACCTCCGTCTCGAAACTCTGGTCGGTGACGGCGAGGGCGTTGGCCATGAGGCACTCCTCCGGAAGGAAACGGATGCGGGGACTCGTCCGGTTGGACGCAGGCTGGGACAAAAGGATTCGGGCGGGCCGGGTGGACGGCTAAGCCCAACGTCCGACACCGTAGAAGGGCACACCGCCCGGCGTCAAGGCGCGATCCGGGGATCTTGTCAGGTCCGGGCCCGGTCGGGCCCGCCGAGCGCCGCCGCCGCGGCGCTCCCGCCGCCTTTCCCGTCCTCGCCTTGACCCCGCGGCCAAGCCGTTCCTACACTGTGACCCACGATCCGGCCGAGCCGGTCGACCGCGGGCCGGGTTGCGGCCCAGCGTGCGGCCCGGCCTTCCGCCGGCCACGCGACCATCGCCTTTGTCGGAGGGACTCCGCGATCTACAACACCACTGCCCCGTACCGCCCCGAGCGCGCCGTCCTCGTCGGCCACACCCGCGGCCGGGGCGGATTCCGGATCGAATCGTCACTCGCCGAGCTCGACCGCCTCGCCGACACCGCGGGCGCCGTCGTCGTGGATCGCCTGGTGCAGAAGCGCGGCACGGCGCACCCCGCGACCTTCCTCTCCAAGGGCAAGGTGGAGGAGCTGAAGGCGCTGTGCGCGGCGCGCGAGGCGGACCTCGCCGCGTTCGACGACGATCTCACCCCGGCGCAGGTGCGCAACCTCGAGAAGGCGCTCGGCGTCCGCGTCATCGACCGCTCGGAGCTGATCCTGGCCATCTTCGCGCGCCGGGCCCGCACCCGCGAGGCACGCCTGCAGGTGGAGCTGGCGCAGCTCGAGTACATGCTGCCGCGTCTGCGGCACATGTGGCAGCACCTGTCGCGCACCGGCGGCGGCATCGGCACGCGCGGCCCCGGCGAGACCCAGCTCGAGGTCGACCGCCGGCGGGCGCGCGAGCGCGTCAGCCGCCTCAAGGCCGCGCTGGAGGAGGTGGACCGCGAGCGCGAGACGCAGCGCAAGTCGCGCCGCCGCGAGTTCCGCGCCGCCATCGTCGGCTACACCAACGCCGGCAAGAGCACCCTCTTCAACGCCCTGACCCGCGCCGCGGTGCACACCGAGGACCGGCTGTTCGCCACGCTCGACGCAACCACCCGCCGCCTGGCGGGCGTGGAGGGCAAACCGGCTCGCCCCCGCTCCGCCCTGGTCACCGACACCGTGGGCTTCATCCGCAAACTGCCGCATCACCTGGTGGCGTCGTTCCGCTCGACGCTGTCGGAGGTGATCGAGGCCGACCTGCTGCTGCTGGTGGCCGACGCGGCCGACCCTGACGTCGAGCGGCAGCTGGCCGACGTCGAGCGCGTGCTCGACGATCTGGGGGCGGTGGGCAAGCCACGCGCCATCCTGTTCAACAAGATCGACCGGCTGCCCGACCCGCTGGAGGCCCTCGGCTTTCGCGCCCGCTACCCGGGCTGCCTCCTGATCTCGGCGGCCACCGGCGAGGGGCTGGGCCCGCTGCGCGAGCGGCTGCTCGCCGAAGCCGGGGCGAAACGGAGCGAGGCGGCCTGAAGGCCGCCCCGCTCCCCGATCCGCTGCTGCCCGCCGCGCCCCGCCTTCCGGGCCGCTGCCGCGCCCGCCGCGCGGCTCCCGCGCCTCAACGCAGGTAGATGAGCCGCTCTCTCGCCTCGTTCGCTCCGGCCGAGACCCGCAGGAAGTAGATCCCCGCCGACACCGGCGCGCCGCCGTCGTCGCGGCCGTCCCACCCGTAGGAGTAGCGGCCGGGCGGCAGGTCGCTCTTGACCACCGTCTTCACCCGGCGGCCGGCGACGTTGAAGATCGACACGTCCACCGGCCACTGCCCGCCGGGCGCGGCCGGCAGGTCGAAGCGCAGCGTGGCGGCGGACGAGAACGGGTTGGGCGTCGGGCGGTACGCGGCGAAGCGCACCGGCAGATCGGAGGGCACGCCCACCGACGCCGCGCGCACCGACACGAAGGGCCCGAGAGCCGACGTCTTGTCGATGCAGTCGTGCGCGGTCACGCGGATCTGCATCTGGTCGGTGATGATGTTCGGCACCGCCCACTCGAAGTAGCCGTTGTTGGGGATGCCCGTGGCGATCGGCGTCCAGGAGCCGCCCGCCCCGACGTGATACTCGAGGTCCACCGACTGCACGCCGTAGGCGTCGGTGGCGATCCAGTTGATGCCGATCGTGGTGCCGACGTAGAGCGTGGTCCCCGGTTGCGGGTAGGTGGCCGTCACGACGGGGGGCGCGATGTCGCTGCACAGCAGGGAGCCGAGGTCGAGCTTGCCGGCGCCCCAGCGCGGGTTGGGAAG
>CAYLSO010000116.1:0-4337 GCA_964386525.1 uncultured bacterium | reverse complement strand
CGAGACGGTGGCGGCCTACTGTCTCGAGCGCGGGATTCCGCGCACGCGCTCCCGTCCGTACCACAAGAACGACCAAGCATGGGTGGAGCAGAAGAACGGCTCCGTCGTGCGGCGGCTGGTCGGCTACCGTCGGCTGGAGGGTCTCGCAGCCGCCGAGGCGCTCTCGCGGCTCTACGCTGCGTCTCGTCTCTTCGTGAACTTCTTCCAGCCTTCCTTCAAGTTGGCGTCAAAGACACGCCTGGGTGCCAGGGTGCGCAAGACCTACCACGCTCCCGAAACGCCATGCGCGAAGCTCCTGGCTTCCGCTGCCGTGACCGACGGGATGAAGGAACGCCTGCGAGCAGTGGCCGCCGAACTCGACCCGTTGCGACTTCTGGAGGAGATCCGAGCCATTCAACACCACCTGGCGACGCTCGCCTCCGGTCAGTCATCCCACCTGCCTGCTCGTTCTGGCGGCAGCCTCGACGGCTTTCTCAAGGGTTTGGCCACGGCGTGGCAACAGGGCGAAGTTCGCGCCACCCATCGACTCTCGCCCCGGCCGGCACGAGATTGGCGCACGCGCAAGGATCCCTTCGAGACCGCCTGGCCGCGCGTGCTCGCGTGGCTCGAAGTAGAGCCGGACCGCGTCGGCAAGGAACTCTTCGAACGCCTCCAGCGTGAGCAGCCGGGGGTCTTCCCCGACGGCCAGTTGCGGACTCTTCAGCGCCGGATCAAGGAGTGGCGGAAGGCCGCAGCCCGCCAGCTCATCTTTGCGTCATCGCAAGATGCCGCGTAGAAGCTCGTGCCGTCAGGGCCTGCAGGTGGGGTAGCATCCAGGAATGAGGCAACACGGCCGGGAATTCTAATTGTCGCTGATCAGGAGGGCCTTGATCGCCACCTCGCGCCCCAGCCGCGTGTCACGGGCGCGGTAGACCTCGCCCATGCCGCCCGCGCCGGGGGGCGCGACGATCTCATAGAGACCAAGGCGGGTACCGGGGGGCAGAGGCATTGGAGAATCCTGCTCCAACCCGCCTTCGACCGGAAACGTCGGAGCGCTGGCGGCCGGCCGGCCGATGAAGGCCTGTCCCGACTTGAAGTAGAGCGCCGGGACGCCGCCGCGGGCGCGGCTCGACGGCGATGCGTTGGGCGGAGAGGGACGGGACCTTGTGATTCCCGGGGTCGCGCGATAGCCGGCGTCGGGGGGTTGCGGCGCAGGCCATTGTCGTGCTTTCAGTAGGGGGTACGATTCGGCTCCGGCGCGAGAATCGGGTGCTTCGCCGCAAGAATGGGATTGCAGGAACCGCCGTCGTCGGCTTCGTGCCGGAGCCCGGATTGCACCCGCCGAAAGGCTAGGGCTCGCGGAGGCCAACCGGGCCGTGCACGGAGAGGTCACTATGTCTCGGGGGCTATGCGTCACCGCCTTCCGGCACTACGCAGAGCGGGAACGTCCGCCATCGACGAGGGCTCCCGGCGGCGCGCAGATGCTGGTTCCTGCTTGGGCTGTCCCCGAGAAACCCCGGAGGGCCTCTCCCGCGCCGCGGGCGTACGGCGAGCTGGCCCGCGAGGGAGAACGCGAAGGCCGCCGCCGATCACGCGGTCGCCATTCCAGTCGATGCCCCGCATTCCCATCCAGGAGGGCTGCGCAGTGAGACTGTTGTCGATTGCCCTGGGTCTCTTCCTCGTCGTCCTCTACCTGACCGCTGGCGATGTTCTGGGCATACTGGAGAGTCTGACAATCCTCGTGTTCGCTGCGCTTCCCATATCCAGGTTCATCGCCGCGGCCTCTTTTGCGCGCTCCACCTTTCAGATGGCCATTCTCATCCTTCCGGCCTTGATGCTCTTAGTGTGGGGCATCGCACCTTACCTGAGAACCACGACTATCGATCGCGTGGTGGGCTTCTTTGCGCGCCATTCGATGGTCGTCGCCGTAGTTCTCGCAGTATCCGCGACCCTAGTGGTATTCATATTCTCCACGTTCGTCGTCGAGTATCACCCAATCACCTTTGGCGACGAGTACTGCTACTCTTTCCAGGCCAAGCTGCTGCAATCGGGCCGCTTCTATGCGCCGGCGCCCCCCGTAGCCGGGGCTTTCCGAAACCGGGCATTCATCATGGGTGATCGGTGGTACGGCATCGGCTTCGGCGGGCACCCTCTGTTCCTGGTTCTCGGACTGTGGTTGGGGGCTGCGTACTGGACGCCGGCTATCCTCGCCGGCCTGAGTGTCTTGATGACCTACCTGCTGATACGGGCTCTTGCGGGTCCCGGAACCGCGGCTCTCGCAGCGACGATGGTGGGTTTCTCTCCTCTTTTCCTCCTCTACCACTCGACTCTCCTCGCGGAAACATCGAGTCTGGCGCTCGGATTGGGATTTCTCCTTCTGGTGGTGCTCGGGTCTCAGAAGAACACACTCTGGTTGTTCGTCCTTGCTGCAATCGTCTTGGCTTTCGCCCTGGTAACCAGACCCCAAAGCGCCATGATGATCGGTGCCTGCGTGGGAGTGTTCCTGTTGGCGCGGCCCGGCCTCTCGGTGAGAACCAGGATGGGGGGGTTGTCCATCCTCGGAATCGGCGTGCTGGCAGGTGTCCTGGGACTCCTGGGCTATGCACATCTCGTCAGCGGCGAGCCCTTCGGAGCACACCTCTCCCCTGGTTATCACCGCGATGAGCTAGGGGGCATTCAGGGGTTGGGCATTCGGAGCTCTGGCGATCTCATCACCGCCGTGGCGAATCTCGGTGTCTACCTTGCCAAGCTGAACTTCGTGCTCCTGGGTTGGCCGCTGTCCTGGATTGCCGTGGCCCTTTGGCTCTTCCATCGTGGCAAGTCCGCGTGGGAATACGTTCTCGGGGCCACGGCCGTCGCGCACATCGTGTTCTACTTCTTCTATCGCGCTCGACACGAGCAGTACTACATGGAAGCTGGCTACTATCTGATCATTCTGGGTGCCATCGGGGTTGCCAGAGCCTACCGATTTGCGAAGTGTGATCCCCGCGCGGGCTCGTGGTTAGGCTTCCTGTCAGCGCTCGTTCTCTGCTCTTACGCGCTGGGCCTGCTCAGCATCTGGCCCGAGCGGCTGAGCTATTTCAGAGAACGGGCATCGCACGAACGAATCGTCTGGGAGGCCGTCGCTGGCGCTTCCGTCCACCGGGCAATCGTCTTCCTCGATGGTCTGCCGGAGAAGTATGCGGCCTGCGTCGGGCGCAATTCCCCGGATCTCGACGATGACGTGATTCTCGCGGCCGTGAGGAACAGTTCGGAAATCGCCGCGATCGCCAGACGTTTCCCCGGTCGGGCCCCTTTTCGACTGGTTCCCGGAGCCTCGGATGGGGAACTCCGGCTGTTGCCTTATGGCGACAGCGCTTCGGGGATGTCGTCGGGGATGTCGCCGCCCTCGACGACATCTGACAAGAAGGCACGGGGCGGCTGGTAAGGCTCCACTGCGCGCGGGGATCTGTGAGCCGGCCCTTCCGGGAACGCTCGGGGTCCACCCTGCAGTTGTCTACTTGACGGGAGAGTTCGCTCCGTCACCTTCCGCCGGAAGGAGTCTCCTCCAGCGTCTTCTTCCGCGCCGCCTCGAACTCGTCGCCGGGGTACCACGCGGGGCGCCGGCTGCCGTCGGCCACATCGAGGCCGACGAGATACGCCAACCGCGTGTCCTCGGCCATGCCGGAGAGGTCCCAGTCCGGTCGGATCTCGTCGCTGGGCTGGTGGTAATGAAGACGGCGGAACCCCGCCTCCTTCTGCTTGCCCCAGCCGGCGGGCCGGCCGATGAAGGCCTGTCCCGACTTGAAGTAGAGCGCCGGGACGCCACCGCGGGCGAAGCTCAGCTGGTCGGAACGGTAGTAGTAGCCCTTGTCGGGCTCGGGCTCGGCCACGACCTTGCGCCCCTGGGTCCTGGCGGCCGTCACGAGGCGGTCCTCCAGGTCGGACTTCCCGTTGCCGATGACCGCCACGTCCGAGGCGCGTCCGAGCGTGCTGCCGCCGTCGAAGTTGATGTCGGCGGCGATGCGCCCGAGCGGGACCGTGGGGTGGGCCACGTAGTACCGCGAGCCGACGAGGCCCTGCTCCTCGCCGGCGACGAACAGCGCCATCACGCTGCGCTTGGGCCGCGGCTGCATGGCCGCGAAGGCCTCGGCCACCGCCAGCACCTGCGCGCACCCGGTGGCGTTGTCGGCGGCCCCGTTGTAGATGCGGTCCCCGGCGGAGTCGGGCTCGCCGATGCCCAGGTGGTCGTGGTGCGTGGAGTAGACGACCACCTCGTCGCGCAGCCGCGGGTCGCTGCCCGGCAGGACCCCGACGACGTTGCCCGTCTGGATCGTGTCGTTCGCCACGTCGAAGGCGAGCGAGGTCGTCACGCCCAG
>CAYLSO010000115.1:0-5486 GCA_964386525.1 uncultured bacterium | reverse complement strand
CCTCTGTTCCCGAACCCGCAGGGCATCGCGGTGGCGCCGAGCGGCGACATCTTCATCACCGATGTCAGCGCCAACGCCGTCTTCCGCATCAACCAGGTGACGGGAGTTCCGACGCTCGTCTCCTCGGCCGGCGTCTTCGTCAACCCGGCGGGCATCACCTTCGCCCCGAACGGCGACCTCTACGTCGCCGACTACGACGCCGTCGGCGGCCCCGGCGCGGTCATCCGCGTGGACCCGACCTCGGGCGCCCAGACGGTCGTGTCCTCGGGCGGTGTCTTCCTCACTCCCTGGGGCATCAAGTGGTCGATGCTCGGCCAGCTCTACGTGGCCGACGCCGGCGCCTTCGGCGGCCTCGGCGGCGTGATCGAGATCGACCCCTCGACCGGCGCGCAGATGCCGATCTCGGCGGCCGGCTCGTTCGTCAACCCCAGCGGCCTCACCACCGGCGGCGACCGCCCGGTGCCGGCCGTGAACACCACCCTCGGCCGCATCAAGGGTCTGTACCGCTGATCCCGGCGGATGCTGCTCTGCGGCGGGGCCCGTTTCCCGAGAGGAAACGGGCCCCTTCGCTTTGGCGGCACGTGGCCGCGCGGCGATCCCAGACGGTGCCTGGCCGCGGGGGCGCGGTCTGATATACTGGCGCGCCGACCATCGGAATCCCGCCTCCGGGGCGGCGTCGAGGCGCGCCGGTGCGCGCCGCCGACGCCGGGTCCGGAGCGCGGCGGCATGGATTGACGTGACGCACGCGGCGATGGCGTTCCCGCTCGCCTGCCGCGCTTCGGGGGCCACTGCTTGAGCCGCTCGGCCGATCGAGCTTCCCGCCGCACCCCTGCGCCCCAGGCGCGGGCCAAGGCCCGTCCGCCGGCGCCGCTCCGCGCCCCCGCGGGGCGCGGCAGCGCCGCTGGCCGGGGCCGCTCGGCGCCGAGTCTGCCGGGGGTCGTCTTCGACCGCCTCGCCGACGGCGTGGTGGTCGTGGACGCGGCCGGCGGAGTCCGCTTCGCCAATCGCGCGGCGCGCGAGCTGCTCGGCATCGGCCCCCGGGGTCTGGCCGGGCGCCCCGGCCGGGAGGTCGTGCGCTCGGCGGTGGCGGGCGAGGATCTGTTCGCGCCGGCGCTGCGCGGGCGCCGCCGCGAGACCGAGACGCTGCTGGTCGCGGGGCGCGGCGAGGAGATTCCGGCGCGCGTCGCGGTGGTGCCCCTGGGCGCGGGGCAGGGGGCGGCCGCGGTGGTCACCGACCTGACCACGACCCGCCGCCTCGAGCAGGCGCTGCGCCGCCGCGAGCGGCTGACGCTGATGGGCCAGCTCTCAGCCGGCGTCGCCCACGAGGTGCGCAATCCCCTGGCCGGCATCTCCTCCTCCGCGCAGGTCCTGCTCGGCCGCTTCGAGCCGCGGGACGAGCGCACGCGCTTCGTCAAGGCCATCCTCGACGAGGTCAATCGCCTCGACCGGATCGTCACGCGGCTGCTGCAGTTTGCGCGTCCCGAGGAGCCCCGCCTGAGGCGCGCCTCGCTGGCCGACGCGGTGCGGCGGCTGCTGGGGGCCAGCGGCGAGTGGCTCGCGGAATCCGGCATCGAGGTGGAGACGGCGATCCCCGCGAGCGTGCCGGAAGTCTGGTTCGATCCCGACCATATCCACCAGGTGCTGCTCAATCTCGTCTCGAACTCCGTGCAAGCCATGCCCAAAGGTGGCAAGCTGCGCCTCGAGGTGCGCGCCCTGACCCGCCGGGGCGTGGCGCGCGGCGCCGGGCGGCGGCGCGCCGACCTGGGGCGCGGCCGCTCGGCGGGGGAGCGGCGCGGGCCGCCGCAGCGCGTCGTCCAGGTGCGCGTCGTGGACGGCGGCCAGGGGATCGCCAAGGAGGCTCTGTCGCGGATGTTCGATCCCTTCTTCACGACGAAGCCGTCCGGCACCGGGCTCGGCCTGTCGATCTGCCAGTCCATCGTGCAGGAGCACGGCGGCACGATCCACGTGGCCAGCCGGCCCGGGCACGGCACCACGGTCATCCTCGAACTACCGGTCGAGAGGCGCCAGGGAGAGAGGCGAGAGACATGAAGGTGGCAGCCGCACAGGGGCACCGCGTCGTGGTGGTCGAGGATCACCGCACGACGCGCGAGATGCTGGTGGAGGACCTGCACGGCCACGGCTACGAGGCGCAGGGCGCCGAGGGCGTCGACGAGGCGCTGGTCATCCTGGCCGGCCAGCCCGTGGACGCCCTGGTGCTCGACCTCAAGCTCGGGGGGCAGAGCGGCATGGACCTGCTGCGCCGCGTGCGCGGCGACCACCCCGACGTGGGCGTGATCATGATCACCGGCCACGGCGGGGTCGAGGAGGCGGAGGAGGCGGGTCAGCTCGGCTGCTACAACTTCTTCCTCAAGCCCTTCAACATGGCCGCCCTCCGCGCCTGCCTCACCGGCATGCTGGCCGAGCGCTCGCGCCGCCTCGGCGTCGAGAGCGAGCTCGAGAGCCTGCGCAAGGTGCGTGAGGCGTACGCCGGGCAGCCGCTGGTCGGCGACAGCGGCGTGCTGCATAAGGTGCTGGAGACGGTGGCCAAGGTGGCGCGCTCGCCGTCGGCCACCGTGCTGCTCCTCGGTGAGACCGGCGTGGGCAAGGAGCTGATCGCCCGGCGCATCCACCAGCAGAGCGCCCGCGCCCAGGGACCGTTCGTCGAGTTGAACTGCAGCGCCATCCCCGAGAACCTGCTGGAGAGCGAGCTGTTCGGCTACGAGAAGGGTGCCTTCACCGACGCCCGCCGCTCCAAGAAGGGCGTCTTCGAGATGGCTTCCAACGGCACCGTGTTCCTCGACGAGATCGGCGAGATGAGCCCGGGGCTGCAGTCCAAACTCCTCAAGGTGATCGACGAGAAGTGCTTCCGGCGCCTCGGCGGCCTCGAGGAGGTGCGCGTCGACACGCGCGTCATCGCCGCCACCCACCGCGACCTGGCGCAGCTCGTCAAGAGCGAGAAGTTCCGCGAGGACCTCTACCACCGGCTCAACGTCGTGCCGATGTTCATCCCGCCGCTGCGCGACCGGCCGGAAGACGTGCCGCTGCTGGTGCGGCACTTCGCGGAGCGCTTCGCACAGGAGCTGGGCAAGGCGGTGCCGGAGCTGGCGCCGGAAGCCGAGCGGCGGCTGCGCGCCTACTCGTGGCCCGGCAACGTGCGCGAGCTGCGCAACGTCGTCGAGCGCGTCCTCCTGCTCGAGGAGGACACCGCGATCCGCGTCGAGCACCTGCCGCCGGAGGTCCTGTCCCCCGGCGCCGGCGAGGCCCCGGCCGCCGGCTTCGCCTTCCACGGAGACAGCGTCGTGCCGCTGGCCGAGGTGGAGCGCCAGGCGATCCTCTTCGCCCTGGAGCGCACCGAGGGCAACAAGACGCGGGCGGCCGCGCTGCTCGGCATCTCGCGCCAGACGCTGCGCACCAAGCTGAAGGACTACGCCCTCGAGCCGGGAGCGGATTCCGGCGAGGAGGACGACGGGGCCGACGAGTAGGGCGCGCCGTCATCGCGCGGCGCCCGGCCGCGCCAGCCGCGAGCCCACAGGCGGCCCGGGGGCATGCTCCCGGGCCGCCTGCTTCTGTCGGCCGCCGTCGCGAGTGCCGGGGCGCCGGGCGTGCCCCGGCCGCCCCGGCCGCTTTCCCCCCACCTAGTGTCCGGAATTGGGCCGGCGAGCCTCCCCGGCACCGGCGCGGCGGCTCGCGCCCCGGGTGGCGCCGGGCGGCCTCGGTCGTCCACGCGACGCGGCCGGGCGACGCTGCGCGCTGCCGCGGCAGCGCGTTTCCCGCAAAAGGCGGGGCGCGGCCCGGCGCGGAGCCCCTGGTCCGGCGGCGCGCGGCGTGCATTCCGCAACGCGGAGCCGGGGGCAGGTCGGCCGCGACTGCCTGGCACGGATGCTGCTCAAGCCCATGGACTGGCCCAAACATCGAGGAGTCCATGCCGCGGATCCTGATCGTCGAAGACGAGAACGCCACCGCCTGGGCGCTGGCCGAGAGCCTGCAGGAGGACGGGCACGAGACGTCCACGGTGAGTTCGGCCGAGGACGCCATCGAGCGCCTGCGGGGGAGGGCGGTCGATCTGGTCATCACCGACCTGCGCCTGCCGGGCATGAGCGGTGTGCAGCTGGCGCGCCGGCTGCGCGGCGGCCGGCGGCCCACGCCGGTGATCGTGGTCACCGCCTTCGGCTCGAGCGAGGTCCTGCAGGAGCTCGCCGACTCCGGCGTGCACGCCGTGTTCCCGAAGCCCTTCCGCGTCGATCAGGTGCGGCGCAGCGTGCGCGACGCGATCGCCGCCGCCGGCGGGGTCCGCGCGCCGCGCGCCCCCCGCAGGAGCGCGGCATGACGCCGGACGTCCGCGCGCGCCTCGCCGGCGCCCTGGGGGCGCTGAGCGAGCGCGAGCGGCTGCTGCTGGCCCTGAGCCGCATCGACGGGCTGGTGCCGGCCGAGCTGGCGTGCGTGCTGGGCGGCACGGAAGCGGCCGCGGCGCGCGACCTCCATCTCGCCCAGCGCCGGGTGGCCCGTCAGACGGGCGCGGCGCCGGTGTCGTCGAACCCGAAATCGAGCCCCCGCCAGGCCCCAACAGGCGCGCCTCGGACGCGCGAGGAGAAGACGAGATGGCAAGCGTGAGAGTGGCGCGGAGGCCGAAGGCCGCGGTGGCCGGCGGTCCGGGAGTCGTTGCCGCGCGCGGGCCGGAGGCGGCGCCGGCGGCACAGCGCCGCGAGCAGGTCGAGCTCCGCGTCGGCAGGCTGGCGCAGGAGGAGACCCGGCTGGCGCGCGAGGGCTTCTACGAAGGCGCCCAGGAGGCGGCCCGCCAGCGGCGCTACTGGGAGTTCCTGCGTGCCCTGATGGACGCGCCGCTGGCGCGTCCCCAGGCGGGTGGCGCCGTGCACTGAGCGGCTGCGGCGGGGGCGCCGCGCAGGGCGCTCCCGCCGGACGCCGCCGTCGCCGGCGTGGAGCAAACCGGACCGCGGGGATCCCGCGGTCATTTTCTTTCCGGGCCGCGTGCACGGGCGGCGAGAGGCCACGCAGGGCGCCCGGGATCCGCGTTGCGAGGGGACCGGCCCGCCGCGCCATGCGAGCCTTGGACAAAGGGTTGCGGACGGCGGCGGCGCGCGCGCCCGTGGCACACTACTTGCGGCTGAGCGGGGTGGTCGCGACGCAAGTCGCATGGCGGAGGAAGCGTGAGCCACCTGAAGCTCGTCCCCGAAAACCGCAAGGTCGCCCGGAAGGCCCGGGCCTCGCGCCCGCGCGCCGTGGCGGCCGCACCGCTGCCGCGCCCGACGGTGCGCACGGTGGCGGTGGTGAGCGGCAAGGGCGGTGTGGGCAAGAGCAACGTGGTGGCCAACCTGGGGGTCGCCATGGCGCAGATGGGCGCGGCGGTGGTGGTGCTCGACGCGGACCTCGGGCAGGCCAACCAAGACGTTCTGCTCGGCGTGCACCCGCGCGCCGATCTGCTCTCCGTGCTGCGCGGCGACTGCGCGCTGGCCGACATCGTCATCGAG
>CAYLSO010000114.1:0-3303 GCA_964386525.1 uncultured bacterium | reverse complement strand
GAGCAGCTGCCCCTTGGTGATCTCGGTGACCATGTCGGCGAGCTTGGCCTGCACGAGCTGGAAGGCGCCGATCGGCTTGTCGAACTGGACGCGGGTCTTCGAGTACTCCACCGCCGCGTGGAAGCACGCCATGGCGGCGCCGAGCGCGCCCCAGGCGATGCCGTAGCGGGCGGCGGTCAGGCAGGCGAGCGGGGCCTTGAGCCCCTGCGCCGTGGGCAAGAGGTGCGACTCGGGCACGAACACGTCCTCGAGGATCAGCTCGCTGGTCACGCTGGCGCGCAGCGAGTGCTTGCGCTTCTGCTCCGGCGCGCTGTAGCCCTTCCAGCCCTTCTCCACCAGGAAGCCCTGCACGCGGCCCTCGAGCTTGGCCCACACCACGGCGACGTCGGCCACGGTGCCGTTGGTGATCCACATCTTGGCGCCCGAGAGGACGTACCCGTCCTTGGCGCGCGTCGCGCGCGTGATCATGCCGCCGGGGTTGGAGCCGAAGTCGGGCTCGGTGAGGCCGAAGCAGCCGATCTTCTGGCCGGCGGCGAGCAGCGGCAGCCAGTGGCGCTTCTGCTCGTCGTTGCCGAAGGCGAAGATGGGGTACATGACGAGCGCACCCTGCACCGAGACGAACGAGCGCAGGCCCGAGTCGCCGCGCTCCAGCTCCTGCATGGCCAGCCCGTAGGCGACCTCCCCGAGGCCGGCGCAGCCGTACTCGACGGGCAGGTTGGCGCCCAGCACGCCCAGCTCGGCGATCTCCGGGACGAGGTGCGCGGGGAAGGTGGCCTTTTCGTAGTGCTCCTCGACGATGGGCAGGTACTTCTCCTCCACCCAAGCGCGCACGGACTGGCGGACGAGCTTCTCCTCGTCGCTCAGCAGGTCGTCCATGCGATAGAAGTCCACGCCTTCGAACGGCCTCATGATCCCTCCATCGGTTTCGGCTTCGTCAATCGCGGCCGGCCTGCTTGGCGTCGGTGCCCACTTCCAGCATCCGGGCCAGCGCGGTGCGTGCCCACTTGGTGGTGTCGTCGTCCACCTTGATCTCGTTGACCACGGCGCCGTCGGCGAGGTTCTCGAGCGCCCAGCACAGGTGCGGCGGGTCGATGCGGTACATGGTGGCGCAGGCGCAGACGTTCGGCTGCAGCGAGATGACGCGCTGGTCGGGGTTCTGCCGCGCCAGGCGGTGCACGAGGTGGATCTCGGTGCCCACCGCCCACTGCGAGCCGGCCGGCGAGCCGCTCACGGCGCGGATGATGTAGTCGGTGGAGCCGACCGCGTCGGCCTTCTGACAGACCTCGTAGGGGCACTCGGGGTGCACCACCACGCGCATCCCCGGGAATTCCTTGCGGACCCAATCGATCTGCGCCGGCGTGAAGCGCTGGTGCACCGAGCAGTAGCCCTTCCAGAGCACGAGTGGCGAGTCGGGCTCGAGCAGCGCGCGCGAACGCTGCGGAGCGAAGCGCGGGTTCCACAGCGACATGCGCTCGAGCGGCACGCCGAGCGCCGCACCGGTGTTGCGGCCCAGGTGCTCGTCGGGCAGGAAGAGCACGACGCGCTTGCGCTCCCACGCCCAGCGAAACGCCGCCTGGGCGTTCGACGAGGTGCAGACCAGCCCGCCCTGGCGCCCACAGAAGGCTTTGATGGCTGCCGTCGAGTTCATGTAGGTGATCGGGATGGCCTCGTCGCCGTGGGTCTCGAGGATCGCCTCCCACGCCTCCTCGACGTCGTCGGCGTCGGCCATGTCAGCCATCGAGCAGCCGGCGCCGAGGTCGGGCAGGATGACGCGCTGGTGCGACTGGGCGAGCACGTCGGCCGACTCGGCCATGAAGTGCACGCCGCAGAAGACGATGAAGTCGGCGGTGGTCTCGGCGGCCTGGCGGGCGAGGCGGTACGAGTCGCCGGTGAAGTCGGCGTGGCGGATGACCTCGTCGCGCTGGTAGTGGTGCCCGAGCACCACGAGCCGGCTGCCGAGGCGCTGCTTGGCGGCGCTGATGCGCGCGTGCAGGTCGGCCTCGGGCAGGCTCTCGTACTCGCTCAGCGCGTGCCGCGGCTCGGCGGCGTGCGCTCCGATAGGGGTACTCACGTCCAGGGGACTCCTCTGTTCCGGCCGGGTCGGGGGGGGCGCTACGGCTGGCCTGAGTATGCTGTCGGCGGCGGCGGCGCGTCAAAGGCCAGGGGGGCAGGCTCCGGAGCGGCCGCGCGCGGCGCCCGCCCCAGCGGCCCCAGCGCGTAGCCGTTCACCAGGTCCACCACCGCGTGCAGGAAGATACTGGGCCAGAGGGAGCCGCTCGCGACGTAGAGCGCGCCGAGGAAGCCGCCCAGTAGCCCCGTGGCCACGATGCCCTGCTTCCCCTGGTAGGCGTGCGCGATGCCGAAGAGAGCGGCGGCCAGCGCCATAGACCACCAGCTCGACGGCAACACGCGGTCGAAGGCGTAGACGAGGTAGCCGCGATAGAGGATCTCCTCGCAGATGCCGGCGGTCAGGGCGACCGCCGCGAAGCCGGCGCGCTCGAGTCGTGAGGCCGGCATGATGCGGATCACCTTCGCGAGGTGGTCCGGCAGTACGGCACCGGGCTGCCGCGCCAGCGAGCGCAGACTGATGAATGTGCCGCCCAGCACCGCCAGCGTGGCGAGGACCGCCGCGACGCTGGCCAGCGGCGGCGGGCCGCCGCGCAGACCCAGGTCGGCCAGCTCCAGACCACGCCGGCCCAGCACCCAGGCACAGGCCGCGGTCAGCACCCACTGCGAGGCCACGACGATGGCGTAGAGGCGCAGTTTCCGCGCGGTCGGGATCGGCCCCGGCCGCGCCGTCATGCGGGTGAAGCGGTAGTAGCCGAGCAGCGGCTGGACGACGACGAGGAGCAGGACGAGGAACCAGAGATCCACTCAGACCCCGATCCACACGAGTGCCACGCCCTGGTGCATCTCGACGGCCGCGGTCTCGTCGCCGATCTCGTTGGACACGCCGCGGCCACCGAGCAGCAGGCGCGCCTCGTCCAGGGGATAGTGCACGCCCACCTCGCTCACCGTGGCACCGCCCGCCGACCACGGCAGCACCGAGAGGATCGCCCCCACCGCATCATCGGCCGTCAGGCGGCCATCGCGCAGCGCCACCATGCGGCCGGCGGCGTCCACCCACACGATGCGCCGGTGCGGCTCGGCCAGCAGCACTCCTAGGTTGGCGAGCCCGTGGTCGCTGCGCCCCTGGTCGGGCCCGGCTCCCAGGAGCGCGATTTCCGCGGCAGCGCCCCAGCGCGCGTAGACGGCGCGCAGGGCCTTCTCGAGGTCGTTGTCCTCGGCGCCGGGCTCGTGGCG
>CAYLSO010000113.1:0-14067 GCA_964386525.1 uncultured bacterium | reverse complement strand
CACCGCTTGACCTTGAGTTCGGTGACGATGTTGAAGCGCGTGGCGTTCTCCTCCTGCAGGATCTGCATGATCTCCTGCATCGTCCCGTAGTCCGCGTCCTTGTCGAACTTCACCAGGATGCGGGCCCCCGGGTTCGCCATGCGCGCCCTCTGGAGTTCGTAGCGCAGCTGCTCCGCGTCGCTCACGTAGGGGGTGAAGCGCTCCGCCCGCACGCGGTAGTCGACGCTCATGCGGGCGTCCTTCGTCACTCCCAGGGTGATGACGTCGCTCTCCGGCATCTTGAGGTCGGAGGACGACTCGGGAAGGTCGATCTTGTCCTTCTCCGGCGGCCGGAACTGCGTCGTGCACATGAAGAAGATGAGCAGCAGGAACGCGACATCGACCATGGGCGTCATGTCGATGCTGATCCCGATGCGCTTCTTTTTCTTCATCGCCATGCTTCACGACCTCCCGGGGCTACTTCTCGTGGGTGCGCGAGGTGAGCAGCTGGACCGCCTCGAAGGAGGCCTCGTCGATCATGTAGTTGAAGTTGTCCACCTTGGTCGTGAACACGTTGTAGGCGACGATGCCGATGATCGCCGCCACCAGGCCGCCGGCCGTGTTGACCAGGGCCTCGGAGATGCCGATGGCCAGCTTGGTGGCGTCCACGGCGCCGCCGTGGCCGAGGGCCGCGAACGAGCGGATCATGCCGATCACCGTGCCGAGCAGGCCGACCATGGTGGCGATCGAGGCGATGGTCGACAGCGCGATGAGGTTGCGCTCCAGGATCGGCACCTCGAGGCCGTTGGCCTCCTGGATGGCCGCCTGGGTCTCGGAGATCACCTTGTCGTTGGGGAGGTTGTCGGCCTTGGCCTGCTTGTAGCGCTGCAGCCCGGCCTTGATGACGTTGGCCGCCGAGCCGCGCTGCTTGTCGCAGGCGACGATGGCCAGGTCGATGTTGCCGGCGTGCAGCTGCTTCTTGACGTCGACCAGGAAGGCCACCATGCTGCCGCGCCCCTGCGCCTTCTTGAGGCTGAACACGCGCTCGAGCACGAAGGTGATGACCATGATGATGAGGAAGATGAGCAGGACGACCAGCGGGCCGCCCTTCTGGATGTACTCCGGCAGCTGCTTGAAGACGAAGTACGACACGACCAGCGTCGCGATGAAGTAGAAAGGCCAGATGAGTCGCTTCAGCACTTTGTCGCCCTCCTTCGCGCCCGACCTGCGCGCCCGCCGCCCGGCCGGGCGCGGACGCCTTGTGGGTGACTCGCCGCCTCGCGGCGGCCGTCCCGGGACTCGGACCTAGGGGGAGGACTGCCCCCCCGAGGCGAAACTGGCGATCGCCTTCTCCTCCGTGTCGTACACGTCGAAGACCAGCGACAGCTTGGTGATGACGAAGATGTTCTGGATGCGCTTGTCGACGCTGCACAGTTTCATCTGCCCGCCGCGCCGCGCGTAGTTGGTGTGCCCGGTGATGAGGACGCCCAGGGCGGTGGAGTTGATGTGCTGGGTCTCGCCCAGGTTGATCACCAAGTGGACGTTGCCCTCGGCCGCCAGGTCGCGGATGAGCTTCTCCAGCTCGTCGGTCTCCTCGCCGCCGACCAGATACCCGCGGGGCTGCGCCACCACCACTCCGTTCAGCCGCTTCACCTTGACGTGCTGCATTCCTCCTCCTGCGCGACCGCCTTACGGCGCCGTGAGCTGCTGGAGACCGATCCTCGCGTCCGGTTGCTTCGGGTCCAGTTCGAGGGCCTTGCGATAGGCTTCGATCGCCCGGCCCTTCTGGCCCGCGTTTTGGTAAGCCTGCCCGAGCCACACCCAGGTCTGAACCTGCTTGGGATCGATGGCGACCGAGGACTCGAGCAGGCGGATGGCCCCTTGCCAGTCCTTCTCGAGCAACCGGTAGAAGCCCAGCCGCTGCCGGGCGATGGCTCCAAGGGTCGTCGTGCTGTCGAGGCGGGCGACTTCCTCGAACTCCCTGCGGACTTCCGGCTCCTGGCCCAGCTTGAGGCAGTTGACCCCCAGCCAAAAGTGCCGGTCGGCCTTGCTGGGCGCCAGTTCGACCGCCTTCCGCAATGCCGTCTGGGCCTCCTCGAAACGCTGCACTTCCCGGAGGGAAAGTCCCATGTAGTAGTAGGCTTCCTCCGAGTTGGGGTCAAGCTCGATCTTGCGCTGGAAGAAGGGGATGGCGGCCGCGTACTCGGCCTGCGCGCGGGCCGTGTCGCGCTTGGCGACCTGGTAATGCAGCTTGGCCCGCTGCAGGACCCAATCGGAGGCTTTGACCAGGTTCTTTTCGGCCGTCGAATCGGCCTCCCATCGGCTCCGGTAGATCGAGTCGGCATCGGCCGTCGCGCCCGACGCCCAGAGGGAGTGCGCGAAGCGCAGGTAGTCGTTGTCCTCGAGTTTCTTGCCGGCCAGCCGGTACTCGGCCGCCGCCCGGTCGTAGCGCTGCTTGTCGTAGAGGGCGCGCGCGTAGATGCCGTGGCCCTCGGCGGTCAGCTTGGCGGAGGCTCCCAGCGGCTCGAGAATGGCCAGGGCCTCGTCGCGCTTGCCGAGCTTGTAGTAGGTGCGCGCCAGCAGCGCGGAGCCGTCGGGGTCGCCCGGTACGAGGCGCGCGTAGGTCTGCAGGGTGGTCAGCGCGTCGCCGATGAAGGCCGGGTTCTGATCGCTCGCCTTGAGGTAGATGTCGCCCATCTCCTTGTAGGCTTCCTCGTAGGTCGAGTCGCGGTCCACGATGGCCTTGTACTGGTCGAGGGCCTCGTTGTAGCGCGACGCCTTGACCATGGCGCGCGCCATGGCGAAGCGCGAGTCGAGGTCGTCGGGGTCGAGGTTGATGGCCTGCTGGTAGGAGACCACAGCGAGGTCCGGGATCTTGCGCTGCGTGTACAGGTCGCCGAGGGCGCGGTGGAAGCGCGCCGTGGTCGGCGCCGCCTCGCGCGCGCTCAGCAGGTAGACCTCGGCGTCCTTGAGGTTGCCGCGCGCCGCCTCGGCGCGACCCAGGCCCTCGTTGAAGTAGGGCCGCGTCTTGGGCCCCCACTTGAGGCCTTCCTTGAGCACCTCCACGGCCTCGTCGTAACGGCCGAGTCGCACGAGCACGTCCCCGAGGGCCAGCTGCGCATCCGGGAAGCGGCGGTCGAGGCGCGTGGCGTCCTGGTAGGCCTTGACCGCCTCCTCGAGGCGCCCTAGGCGGGTGAGCGCCGCCCCCTGGCCGCGCTGCGCCTCGGAGGAGCGCGGGTCGAGCCGCGTTCCGGCCGAGAACGCGCCCAGCGCCTCTTCCCACCGGCGCCGGCGCTCCAGGGCCTGCCCGAGGGCGATCTGCGCCGGGGCGCTGCCCGGGTCCGCTTTCGCCGCCTGGCGGAGCAGGGCGACCGCCTCGTCGACCCGCCCTTCCTTGAGGGCCCTCTTGCCGTCGCTCAGCGCGTCGGCGCCGGCCGCGACCGGGCCCAGGGCGGCGGCCAGCCCGGCCGCGAGGACAGCGAGCAGAGCGAGCGTGCGAATCCGGCGGGTGAGGGGTTTCACAGAGGGAATCGATCGGCCTTCGATCATGCGCTGTCCGCTCCTCTTTGCACGGCGTTGACCTTGGCGGTCCGGTGGACCCGCGTCCACCCCATCCACATACACCTCAATGCGACGGCAGGGTCGGCGTGCGGCTGGTGAACCGGACCGGTGCGGTCGCCGGCACCCAGCCGGCCGCCAGCACCCGGCGCTGCCCCTCCGCGGCGCACAGAAACGTGTTGAATTCGTTAACGCGCTCGGGGCCCGGGACGCGCACCACGACGTTGTAGAAGCGCAGGAGCGGGTACCGGCCCTCGTAGACGCTGCGCGCGTCGAGGGCCACGTACGGCAGCCCCCGCGTGCGCGCGATGCGCAGCGCCTTGACGCCTCGGTCGGCGAAGGGAAGCGAAACGAAGGCGATCGCCGCCGGGTCCGCCGCCACGCGCCGCACGGCCAGCGAATCGCTCGCCACCGTGACCGCGGGGCCCGCCAGGCCCGTTCCGGCCATCGCCTGATCCACGAAGAACTGGCTGATCCCCGACTCCGGGTCCTGGACGACGGGTACGATACGGCGGTCAGCGCCCCCCATCGCGGCCCACGAGGTCGTCGTCCCGGCGAAGACCTCGGCAATCTCGTCCAGCGCCAGCTGGTCGACCGGGTTCGACGGATGAACCACGATCGCCACGCCGTCGCGCGCCCAGCGCTGCGCCTCGACGGCGATGCCCACCCGTCGCGCGGCCTGCCGCTCCTCGTCGGCCAGCTCGCGGCCGATGACGGCGGCCTCGGCGCGCGCGCCGAAGAGCGCCTGCATCGCGCCGCGCGCCGGAGCCGACTCTACCCGCACTCCCTGTCCCGGGTAAAGGCGGGTGAAGTCGGCAGCGGCCGCGCGGACGATCTCCACCACCGCAGGCTCGGCCACGACCGTGAGCGGCGCGGCCGGGGCCTCTGGCTCCTTCTGCGGCGGCTGTCCTCCGCAGCCCGCCAGGCCGGCAAGGAGGACCGCTCCCAGGATCTTCCGCCGAGCGGGGTGCGTGCGCTTCAAGACAGCCACAGTCTAGGAATCTTCCCGGCGTCCGTCAACCGGAGGCCGGCCCGGCGCCGAGGCCGGGGGGACGGGCTTTCGGCGCCCCCTCACGGGGCCAACCGGTGCAGCATGCGGGGGAAGGGGATGGTCTCGCGGACGTGCTCCAGGCCGCAGATCCAGGCCAGGGTGCGCTCCAGCCCGATGCCGAAGCCCCCGTGGGGGACCGAGCCGTAGCGCCGCAGGTCCAGATACCACTCGAAGGCCTGCCGGGGCAGGCCGTGCTCGGCGATCCGCCGCTCCAGCAGCTCGAGGCTGGCGGTGCGCTGCCCGCCGCCGATGATCTCCCCGTAGCCCTCCGGGGCCAGGCAGTCCACCGACAGGCAGGTCTCGGGCCGCTCGGCGTCGGGCTCCATGTAGAACGCCTTGATGGCGGTCGGGAAGTGGTGCACGAACACCGGCCCGTCGAGCCCTTCCGAGAGCGCGGTCTCGTCGGGGGCGCCGAAGTCGCCGCCCCACTCGAAGGCGTGGCCGCGCGCGTGCAGCGCGCGCACGGCGTCGTCGTAGTGCATCCGGGCGAAGGGGGCGCGCACGGCGGCCAGCTTGTCGGTGTCGCGCTCGAGGCGCTTGAGCTCCTCGGCGCGCTCCTCGAGGACCCGCCCGACGGCGCTCACCAGCATCTCCTCCTCGAGCTTCATGACGTCGGCGAGCGTGGCGAACGCCACCTCGGGCTCGAGCATCCAGAACTCGACGAGGTGGCGGCGGGTCTTCGACTTCTCGGCGCGAAAGGTCGGCCCGAAGCAGTAGACGCGGCCGAACGCCATGGCCGCGGCCTCCATGTACAGCTGGCCGCTCTGCGTCAGGTACGCCTTGTCGCCGAAGTAGTCGGTCTCGAACAGGGTGGTGGTGCCCTCGCAGGCCGCGGGCGTGAACACCGGCGCGTCGATCAGCACGAAGTCGCGGCGGTCGAGGAAATCGCGCAGCGCCCCCGCCAGGGTGGCGCGCACGCGCAGGATGGCGTGCTGGCGGCTGGAGCGCAGCCACAGGTGGCGGTGGTCCATGAGGAATTCGACGCCGTGCTCCTTGGGCGTGATCGGATAGGGCTCGCTCACGTGCCACACGATCGCGCCGATCAGCGAGAGCTCGTACCCGCCGGGGGCGCGCCGGTCCTCGCGCACCGTGCCGGTGACCGAGAGGGCCGACTCCTGGGGCAGGGCGTCGAGGCGGGCGAAGAGCTCTTCGCCCAGGTCCTTGACGCTGCCGACGCACTGCATGCGGCCGGAGCCGTCGCGGACGATCAGGAACAGGACCTTGCCGCTGGAGCGGCGCTGGTCGAGCCAGCCGCGCAGCTCGACGGCCTGGCCGACGTGGCGGCCGGCCTCGGAGATACGAATCCAGTCCACCCTCGGGACTCCCCCACCCTCCCCCGCCGGGGCGCCCGACGCGGGGCAAACAATCACGGCACCGGGGCCTCCCGCGGGGGCCTGGAAAGCCCGCCGCGGGTGCCCTCAAGTGCCGGAGGCCAAGGCCGATAACTGACCTGCGTTCCGGATGCAACCGAATGGCTTGCGGCGGACGCTAAGCCGCCGCTGTGGACCTGTCAAGGACGAGCCGGATGCCCAATCGCATGCCGTACCGCCGATCCAGAAGCCGCTTCGAGGCCGGGGCCGGGGCCGTGGTCATGATGGTCCTCCTGGCTCTGAGCGCACTGTCCGCCCAGGCGCTCCCGGCCGCCGCGGAGCGCAACGCGCTGAACGGTCCGCGCGCCGCCGCGCCGCCCGCGGTCGAACCCGCGCTACCGCCTGCCAACCGCAACGACCTGCAGGGCTGGCTCGCCTATCAGCGGGCCCTCGGCTCGCCGTCCCTGCCGGCCGCGGCCCAGATGTTCTACCGGCGCGGCGTCGAGACCTTGCGCTCCGGAGCCACCGAGGACGGCGTGCGCATGCTGCGCGGCGCCTCGCAGCTCGACCCGGCGTTCGTGGCGCCCCGGCTGGCCCTGCTCTCCCATTACGGCCTGCGCGAGGCCAGCCTGTCGCTCATGGAGCTGGCGCGCCTGCTGGACCTGGCCAAGGCCCACTTCCCCCTGCAGCATTACCTGGGCGTGAGCCTGGTGTTCGGCACCGCGCTGGCGGTCTTTCTCGCTACCCTGGTCTGCGCCCTCTACGTGGTGTGGCGGCGCCGCGAGACGCTGCGGCACGGCTACGAGGAGTTCCTCGGCCAGTTCTTCCCGCCGCGCGTGGCGAGTGCGGCGGCGTGGGCGCTGCTGGTGCTGCCCTTCGTCGCCGGGTTCGGTCTGGCGCTGCCGGCCGCCTTCACGCTGGCTGCCATGTGGGCGGGGCTGCGCAAGAGCGAGCGCGCGCTGGCCGTCGTCCTGGTCGGACTCCTGGTGAGCATCCCGCTCACCTTCTCCGCGGTCGGCCACCTGGCCGCTCCCGACCACCCGCAGCGACCGCCCTTTTACGGGACCGTGGACCTCGCCAACGCGCCCTTCTCCGAGCCGCGCCTGGCGGAGCTGTCGCGACTGAGCGCGCGCCACCCGGACAACCCGTTCCTGCACTACGCCACCGCCTGGGTGGCCTATCGCGGCGGGCGCTACGCGCAGGCCCAGACCGAGTTCGCGGCCGCCGGCAGCCTGTGGCCGGGGGAGCCGCGCATCCCGAACAACCTCGGTAACCTCGCCGAGATCGCCGGCCGCAACGACGAGGCCGAGACGCTCTACCGCCAGGCCTCCGACCTGGATCCGGGCTGGGCCATGCCGCACTACAACCTCGGCCAGCTGTACACGCGGCAGTTCCGCTACGCCGAGGCCTCCGAGGAGCTGGCGCGCGCCACCTCGTACGACTTCGACATGGTGCGCAACCTGCAAGGCGAGGCTCAGGCGAGGCCCGGCGATCCGTTGCCGGCGGCGTGGGGCTGGCTCGGGCCGCGGACCTTCTGGGACGCGCTGTTCAAGCTGCCGCGCCAGCCCGCTCCGCCGGTCGTCCCGCCCGGATGGCGGGGCTGGCTCGAGCTGCGCGGCACGGCGGTGGCCGGGCTGGCGGTCCTGCTGGCGCTGCTCGGGATGGGGCTGGGATTCGTGATGCGCTCCAAGCTGCCGGTGCGGCAATGCTCGAACTGCGACTCGGCGCTCTGCCGCCGCTGCGCGGCGCGCCGCCGCGACCAGGTCTACTGCAGCGGCTGCGGCGCGGTGCTGCGCGAGGCCAGCACGCCGGAGTTCGCCCGGCTGCTGCTGGCCCGTCGCCGCCGCCAGCTGCTGCGCCAGCGGGCCCGCTGGAGCCTGGCCCTGGTCGCCACGCTGCCCGGCTTCGGCCCGCTGCTCATCGACCGCCTGCTCGCCGCCTGGATCCTGATGGCCGTCGCCATGGCGGGGTTCCAGGGGCTGCTGGGGGTCGGCGGCCCGTTCCCCTACGATCCGCGGGTCGGGCCGCTGGCGCCGACGCAGTTCAACGCCGGCGCGCTCGGCCTGCTGACGGCCGTCTACTTCGTCTCGCTCCTGTTCTACCTCGTCCTGCGCGGCCATGCCGACCTGCGCGAGATCCACGCCGACACGGCGCGCAAGCCGACTCCCCGGCTGGCGCGCGCCGCCTAGGAGGAGCGCGCCATGGCCATGTCAGGTTCGCTTCGCGAGTTCGCCCTCTGGGAGATCGTCCAGCTGCTCTCGAGCCAGAAGAAGACGGGGCGGCTGCAGCTGACACGCGGCTCCGAGCGCTTCTCGCTCTACTTCCTCGACGGGCGTATCGCCGGAGCGCGCGAGCCCGGCCTGTCGCCCGGCGACCCGCTCATGAAGTTCCTGCGCCGCGTGCGCTGGCTCTCCGAGGAGCAGCTGCGCGGCATCGAGTCGCTCAACGCGGAGAGCGGCCGGGACCTGGTGGACCTGCTGCTCAACGGCCGCTACATCGACGCCGAAGAGCTCACCTCGTTCTACGAGCGCGTCGTCCTCGACCTGCTCTTCCGCATGCTGCGCTGGGAGGACGGGGAGTACTCGTTCACCGCCGTGGTCCCGCCGGACAGCGCCCTGCGCGTCTCGCTCTCCACCGACAGCCTGCTGATGGAGGCCGCGCGGCGGGTCGACGAATACCGGCGGCAGATGAGCGAGCTGCCGGACGCCCACGTCATCCTCGGCCTGCGCGAGCTGCCCGACCCGGACGCGCCGCTGTCCGACAGCGAGACGGAGCTGTTCGGGCTGGTGGACGGCCGGCGCACCTTGGCCGAGGTGGTGGCGCAGTCGCCGCTCACCGACTACGAGGCCATGGAGGGCGTCGGGCGCCTGATGGAGAACCGCTGGATCGAGATCGTGGGCACCCGCGACGTCGGCGGCGACGTCCCGGAGGCGGAGATCCCGGTGCCGCGGCCGTCGCGCTCGCGCGAGATCGCCGCCACCGGCGCCTACGCCGTCGCCCTCGTCCTGCTGCTGTTCTTCAGTTCGCCGCTGCGGCGCGGCGCGCCGGCGGCCCAGGGGCCGCCGGAGAGCGATCCGTTCGGGCGCCGCAGCTGGATCGACGTGCAGATGGCGCTCGACGTCTATCAGGCGGAGAAGGGCGTCTATCCCGAGCGTCTGGAGGACCTCGTGACGGGCGAGTGGCTGCGCCCCTCGCAACTGCGCTTCGCGGGCTTCCGGCTGCAGTACGCCCCGTCGAACGACGGGTCCGCGTATCGCCTGGCGGCCGTCCGCGGCAGCCGCTAGGTCAGGCTTCTAGGCGCCGCTGCGCACGATGCGGCGCGCCGCCGCCTGCAGATCGTCGCAGGTCTCGGCGCGTTGCCCGGCGACGGCGGGGCCGGGCCCACCCGGCTCGCCGCCCGCCCAGCCGGTGCGCACCAGCAGCGCCCGCACGCCGGCGCGGGCGGCTGCCTCCACGTCCCGCGCCGAGTCCCCCACCAGCCAGGATTCCCCGAGCCCCAAGCCGAGAGTGCGCGCCGCCGTGAGCAGCAGCCCGGGTTCGGGTTTGCGGCAGGGGCACGCGTCCTCGGGCCGGTGCGGGCAGAGAAAGATCCCCGCCAGCTCGACGCCCTCGGCGCGCAGCAGCCGGCGCAGCCGCGCGTGCACCGCGCGCACGTCCGCGGGGCGCACCAGGCCGCGGCCGATGGCCGCCTGGTTGGTCACCACGACCAGCGCGTAGCCAGCGTGCGCCAGCCGGCGCAGGGCCGCGGCCACGCCCGGCAACAGGCGCACCGCGTCGGCGCGTGAGAGCGCCCCCATCTCGGGGAGCAGAGTGCCGTCGCGGTCGAGGAAGACGGCGCGGCGCGGGCGCCGCGCCGCCAGGCGCGCCCCTTCGAGAAGGTGCTCGAGGCGGTCGTAGACCGGGCCCTCGCCGAGTTGCTCGCGCGCGCGGTCGGCGCCGCGCCGACCGGCGGCGCGCGCCGCGTCGGGATCGGCCAGCACGCTCTCGACCGTGCGCGCCAGGCCCTCCACGTCTCCGGCCTCGACCACGAACCCACTCACTCCGTCCTCGACGAGTCCGGCCAGACCGGGTAAGCGCGTAACCACCGCCGGGATCCCTTCGACGAGCGCTTCGAGCACCGCCCAGGGCTGCCCCTCGCTGGCAGAGAAGAGCACAAGCGCGTCGGCGGCTGCGGTCCAGCGGCGTGCCTGGGGCACCGCTCCCAGCAGGCGTACGCGCCCGGCCCACGGCTGGCGGGCGATCAGGGCCTCCACTTCGCGCCGCGCCGGGCCTTCTCCCACCCACAGCAGGCGCCACGGATGCCGCACGCGGGCCAGCGCCTCGAGCACCCCGCGCGGGTCCTTGCGCTGCGAGAGCTCCCCCACCGAGATCAGGCGCGCCCCGGGTCCGGGCGGCCAGTCGGCGGCGCGCGCGGCCCGATCGGCGGGGTCGTTGGCCTGCGGGTCGAGCCCGTTGGGCAGGAGCCGCAGCAGATCGCGCGGCAGGCGCAGGCCCTGCGTGGCCAGGGTTTCGGCGATGCCCGGGGAATTGACCAGCACCCGCCGCACGGAGTGCCCGTAGAGCCAGCGCGCCAGCGGCGTCGGGCGCACGGGGAAATCGCTGCCGCGGCGGCAGACCAGGGCCACGCCCGGGCGGCCGAGGGCGGCCAGGGCGAGCGCGACAAGTTCCTTCTCGAGGTTCACGACCGCCACGTCGGCGTGCTGGTCGGCGAGGATGGCCGCCAGCTGCAGCGGCGCGCGGGGGTCGGCTACGCCGCCGTAGTCCACCTCGTGCACGCGCAGGCCGCGCTCGCGCGCCCGCTGGGCGAGCAGCGAGCCGCGCCGCGCCGCCAGGCGCACTTCGTGGCCGCGCTCCGCCAGCGCGAGCGGGGCGCGGACGAACCACTCCTCCCCGCCGCCCCAGCCGCGCAGCGAAGACGCGAAAAGGACCCTCACGCGGCCGTCGGCGGCGCGAGCGCCGTGAGAGCCGCGGCTGCGGCTTCCGGATCCAGCACCCGCAGGCACGCGTAGCCGTCGACCCACGGGCAAGTGCGCCGGAAACAAGGGGCGCAGCGCAGGCGGTGCCACAGGATGGCCACGGCCGGGCCGCGCGGCGCGGTCCAGCGCGGATCGGTGGAGCCGAAGAGCACCGCGGTCGGGACGCCGAGGGCGGCCGCCAGATGTGCGGCGCCGGAATCGTTGGCGAGCACGCCACGCGCACCCGCGAGCACGCCGGCCAGCGTCGGCAGGTCGGTGCGGCCGCTCAGGTCGGCCGGCGGCGCGGCCAGCCGGTCGCGCACCTGGGCGCAGGCCGCGGCGTCTGCCGCTTCCCCGACCAGCACCACGGCGGCTCCCCCCAGCGCCGCGGCAGCCAGGTCGGCGGCGCGCGCGAAGCGCTCCGCCGGCCAGCGCTTGGCCGGCCCGTAGCGCGCCCCGGGAGCCACGGCCACGTAAGGCGCCTCTCCCCGATCGCCCAGGAGCGCGGCGGCTGCCTCCGCGGCCGCGGGGGGCGGGGTGAGGCGGCGCCGCGCCGCCGGAGCGCCCCCGCCGGCCGCTGCGAGGTCGCAGTACTCGTCCTCCAGGTGCCGCTCGCCACGCGCTGCGCGGGCCACGGCTCGCGTCAGCCAGAGGCTCGCCTCGGGCTCCCGGCGGCCGACCGGGCGCGGCCCCAGGCCGAGGCGCCCGCGCGCTCCGCTGCGCCACCCCGCCAGTCGTGAAGAGAAGGAGGTCGGGAAGCTGATGGTCTGCTCGATCCCGGTCCGCTTCCACGCGTCCGCCAGGGCGAGCGCCGCCCCGAGCCCGTGGCCGGTGGCCAGCCACGCGGCGCGCGGGTGGTCGCCGGCCAGCAGCTGCACGATGGCCGGCGGCGCGGCGATGGTCAGCGCCTCCGGAGCGTGGGCCGCCGCGAGGGCGTCCACGGCGCGGCGCGCCAGGAGCGCGTCGCCAAGCCAGTTGGGCAGGCGGACGCCGAGTCTCACGGTCGCGGCGCTAGAGCTTGACCAGCTCGACGCGGCGGTTGGTCTGGCGGCCCTCGGGGGTGTCGTTGGGCGCCACCGGCTTGCTCGCCCCGAGGCCCGCCGTCTCCAGCCGGGCCGCATCGACTTGGTGCTTGCCCACCAGGTAGGCCTTCACCGCCGCGGCGCGCTTCTCGCTCAGCGCCTGGTTGGCGGCCGCGTCGCCGACGTTGTCGGTGTGCCCCTCGATGCGCAGCTTGAGGTCGGCGTGCAGCGTCAGCATCTGCGCGATGTCGGTCAGCGTCGGTGTGGACTCGGGGCGGATGCGGTCCGAGCCGGTGTCGAAGAGGATGCCCTGCGTGGCGACGCGGCCCTCGCTCGCCAGCTTGTCGTAGAGCTGGATGCGCCCGCCCTCGGCGATGCGGATGGGGCCGATGAAGATAGGATGCGCGTCCTCGGCCTCGATGAGGAAGTGCAGCTTGCTCGCCCGCCCGAAGGTGGAGTTGGGAATGTTGGCGTTGCGCGTCTCGTTGGTGTAGGCCTTCAAGTACTTCCCGTCCACCATCAGCCGGCAGAAGAAGAGCTTGTCGTCCAGGTCGCGGTCGAAGTTCACCGCCGCCTTGCCGCCCGGTCCACCCCGGACCTCGAGGCCGCGGGGCGCCCACCAGACGCGCGAGAAGTCGGCGTCCCGGCTCCCCTGCGGGTCGGCGGACACCTCGATCCATCGTCCGTGCGGGCCGCTCATCTCGAATTCCACAGTGAACCGCTCGGGCAGGGGCGTCGGCAGGGGCACGTCGAACTCACTGTCCCAGCTCGTGACGCGCAGGAGGCGCCGGCCGCTCCACTCGGCGATCTCCATGTTGCCCTCCACCAGCTCGAGACGGTGCGGGAAGTTGCCCACCGGGTCGTTGGTGAAGTCGTCGAAGAAGAGCACCCGGCCGCCCGGCACGAAGTCGTAGTTGAGCCAGGCCCCTTCGCCGGGCTTGCCCGCCTTGGGGTCGGCGGCGGGGGCCGCGGTGCCGCTGGCGGCGGCGGGCGCGGTCGCCGGGACCGTCCGCGCGGCGGTGTCCGGCTGCGATCCGAAGACGTCGTTCACCGTCTTCTTCGTGCTGTCCTTGATCTTCTTGAGGCTCGGCAGCCCGGCCGCCGGAAGCGCGGCGGCGGCCAGCAGGGCGAGGACCAGGAGCGGGCTGCTCAGGGCGTGGATGCGGCGGGTCATGCGGGTCTCCTTCCCCCGGCCGGCGCGGCCGGGATCGCTCTAGTACGCCTTCGCGAACAGCGCGCGGCGCGGCGCCGGCCGCCCGCAGACGGCGCACGGCCCGGGGTCGGGCCCGTCGGCCAGCGGCAGGCAGCGCAGCGTGGCGGCGGTGCGCTCCTTGACCAGGGCCTCGCACGCCGCTTCCCCGCACCAGCGGACGCGCACGAAGCCGCGGCGCGTATCGAGGGCGGCGGCCATCTCGTCGAGGGTCTCGGCGTCGCCGGTGGCGGCGTCGCGGTAGGCCACCGCCTGCTCGAACAGGCCGCGCTGAACGTCCTCGAGCAGCGCCAGGGTGCGCGGCCCCAGCTCGGCCAGCGGCAGGGGTTGCTTCTCGCGCCGGTCGCGGCGCGCCGCGAAGACCTGCTCGCCCTGCACGTCGCGCGGGCCGACCTCGAAGCGCACCGGCACCCCGCGCCGCTCCCACTCGTTGAACTTGAAGCCGGGGCTCTGCGTGTCGTCGGCGTCCACCTTCCAGCGCACCCCCGCGGCGCTGAGCGCCGCCGTGACGCGCTCGATGAAGGCGGTCACCGCGGTCCGCTCCTCGGGCTTGCGGTAGATCGGCACGACGATCACCTGGATGGGTGCGACCCGCGGCGGCAGGCGCAGCCCGGCGTCGTCGCCGTGGGTCATGATCAGCGCCCCCACCAACCGCGTGCTCACCCCCCACGAGGTCTGCTCGACGTGCTGCCGTTGCCCCTGCTCGTCCTGGTAGGTGATGTCGAAGACCTTGGCGAAGTGCTGGCCGAGATAGTGCGAGGTGCCGGCCTGCAGCCCCTTGCCGTCGCGCATCAGGGCTTCGACCGAGTAGGTGCGCTCGGCGCCGGCGAACTTCTCCGAATCCGACTTCTGCCCCTTGTGCACCGGCACGCCGAGGTCCTCCTCGAGGAAGGCGCGGTAGACCTCGAGCATGCGCAGGGTCTCCTCCATCGCCTCCTCGGCGGTGCGGTGCGCCGTGTGCCCCTCCTGCCAGAGGAACTCC